>NZ_JAJAUY010000040.1 GCF_020532625.1 Streptomyces antimicrobicus
CCGCTGGGCACCCCGCCGGGCGGCATGCCCTCCGCCGTGCCTGCCGCGATGCCCGCCGCCCCGCCGACGGTGGCGGTGCCCGCGCCCGCGCGCGGTCGCCGTACGGGCCTGATCGCCCTGGCCGTCGCGGTGGTGCTGGCGGGCGGCGCCCTGGCCGCCGTCCAGTGGCTGCCCGGCGGCTCGGGGTCCGGCTCCGGGAAGGGGAAGGGCTCGGGCGCGTCGCAGGCCCAGGGGTCCACCCCGGCGCCGTCCGGCGCTGCGACGGCGGCCGGCTCGGCGGGCACCACCGGCGGCTCCCGCGGGGCGGGCGGTTCGGCAGGCTCCGGCGACGACGGCCCGGCCGCCGCCGCACCCGAGGGCAGCCTGATCAGCCCGGCCGGGGCGCGGGCCGCGATCGAGGCGTTCCGCAAGGAGACCGGCACGACCACGTTCCTCAACCTGCGCCTGTACGAGGGCTACGTGCTCGCCGACATCCCCGTGACGCCCGGGGCCAAGGCGACGAACTCCTACCGGTACGACAAGGGCAAGGCCAGCCGGTTCGGGGCGAGCGGCCTGCCCGTGCAGCAGGGCAAGCCGCCGATCGACATGACCAAGATCGACTGGGACGCGCTGCCCGCCCTGATGGACCGGTCCCAGCGCGACCTCGGCATCGGCCACCCGAGCATGCGGTACGTGGTCGTCGAGCCGTGGCTGATGGACGGCAGTCCGTCCCTGCGCCCGTACCTCACCGACGAGACCGGCAACGGCGGCTACGTCCACGCCGGCATCGACGGCAAGGTGGTGAAGGTCTACCGCAGCTAGGGCGGCGTCAGCGGCTTCGGCGGTCGCTCCCCTCCCCCGGCGCCGACGCGGGTGGGGGCACGGCGGCTCGGCGGGGTACAGTCGGCCGCCATGTCCCACAGCATCACCCGCGCCGGCGGTCTCGTCCTCGTGCTCTTCAGCCTCCTCCTCGGCCTCTACGGCACGGGCTCCCTCGCCACGGCCGCCGGCCTGAGCGGAACCGGAGGCACCCTGACCGTCACCGGCTGCCGTACGGACGTCTCGTACGGTGACCGGGACCGCGAGGACGACGACCGGCACGCCACGCGCCGCTGCTGGGGGCGCTTCAGCGCCGAGGACGGGTCGGCCGCCGACCCGGAGCACGAACTCGTCAGCGACGAGGCGCGGCCCGGCGACCGGATCGAGGTCCGGGACAACGGCACGATCTACATCGAGCCGGGCGCGGGATCGGTCGCCGGTGCCGCCGCGATCGTCTCGCTGGCCGTCGGCATGGCGCTGTTCGGCGTGCTGATCCTGGTCACCGGCCGCCACCCGCTCCCGAGCCGTCCCGCCCAGGCCCGGGCCTTCGCCACCGCCGTGCGCGCCCTGCCGTTCGGCCGGGGCGTCCTGTTCGCCTGCCTGGGTGCCTGGGCTCTGACGGCGGTCGGGTTCGGGCTGCAGAAGCTCCTCTGACCGCCGGACACCCCCTAGCCCCGGTACGTCTCCAGCAGCCGCAGCCAGATCTCGCTGATGGTCGGGAAGGCGGGGACCGCGTGCCAGAGCCGGTCGATCGGGACCTCACCGGCGACGGCGATCGTGGCGGCGTGCAGCAGTTCGGCGGCGCCGGGTCCGACGAAGGTGGCCCCGACCAGGACCTCGCGGTCCAGGTCGACCACCATCCGGGCCCGGCCGCGGTAGCCGTCGGCGTAGAGCCCGGCCCCGGAGACCTTGCCCAGGTCGTGGTCGACGGCCCGCACGCGCAGCCCCGCGCGCTCGGCGTCGGCCAGGCTCAGGCCGACGGCCGCGGCCTCCGGGTCGGTGAAGACCACCTGCGGCACGGCGGCGGTGTCGGCGGTCGCCACGTGCGCCCCCCACCGCGTGGTGTCCAGGGCGCTCGCCTCGCCCGTGGCGCGCGCCGCGATGGCCGCGCCGGCGATCCGGGCCTGGTACTTGCCCTGGTGGGTCAGCAGGGCGCGGTGGTTGACGTCCCCCACGGCGTACAGCCAGTCGTGTCCGGTGACCCGGCAGCTGTCGTCGACGGCGAGCCAGCCGCCGGGCTCCAGCCCGACGGTCTCCAGGCCGATGTCCTCGGTGCGCGGGGTCCGGCCGGTGGCCATCAGCAGTTCGTCGCCCTCGACGGTCTCGCCGCCTTCGAGGACCACGGTGACCGGCCCGGTGTGCCCGTCGCGGACGACCGCCTCGGCACCGACGCCCGTACGGACCTGCGCACCGGCCTCGCGCAGCGCCTCGGCGACGAGCTCGCCCGCGAAGGGCTCCATGCGCGGCAGCAGGCGCGGCCCCCGGGCGAGCAGGGTGACCCGGGACCCGAGGGCCTGCCAGGCGGTGGCCATCTCCACGGCGACCACCGAGCCGCCCACGATCAGCAGCCGGCCCGGCACGTGCCGGGCCGAGGTGGCCTCCCGGCTGGTCCAGGGCCGGACCCCGGCGATCCCGGGGAGGTCGGGGATCAGCGCCCGGCTGCCGGTGGCGACGACCACGGCGTGCCGGGCGGTCAGCAGGTGCTGCTCGCCCTCGGGGCCGGCGACGGCGACCTGCCGGGCGCCGCGCAGCCGGCCGTGGCCGCGGTAGAGGTCGGCGCCGACGGAGTCGAGCCAGTCCAGCTGGCCGTCGTCCTTCCAGTCGCCGGTCCAGTAGTCGCGGTGGGCGAGGACCGCCGCCGTGTCCAGGGGGCCCGAGACGGCCCGGGCGAGCCCGGGCACGCGGCGGGCGTCGGCGCGGGCGAGCGCCGGGCGGAGCAGCGCCTTGCTGGGGATGCAGGCCCAGTACGAGCATTCGCCGCCGACGAGTTCGCTCTCCACCACCGCCGTGCTCAGCCCGGCGGCGCGGGTCCGGTCCACGATGTTCTCGCCGGCCGGGCCCGCGCCCAGCACCACCACGTCGTACTCCACCGCTCGCGTCATGCGGCCCAGTCTCGCCGCTGGGCAGGGACCCGCCAAGCGATCTCCCGCATCCGGCGTGCCGGGACCGTCGCGCGGCCCGGTCCGCGGCGGCGGGGCCTACGCCTCGGCCCGGCCGTCCTGGGACTTCGCCTGGGCCTCGGCCTGCGCCTGGAGTTCGGCGATCTTGCCGCGGACCTCGTCCATGTCCACGGCGCGGGCCTGGCCGATGACGTCCTCCAGCATCGGCGCGGGCAGGGCGCCGGGCTGCGCGTAGATGGCCACCTGGTCCCGGATGATCATCAGCGTCGGGATCGAGCGGATGTCGAAGGCAGCGGCCAGTTCCTGCTGCGCCTCGGTGTCGACCTTGGCGAAGACCAGGTCGGGGTGGGTCTCCGAGGCCCTCTCGAAGACCGGCGCGAAGCCCCGGCACGGACCGCACCACTCCGCCCAGAAGTCGATCAGCACGAAGTCGTTCTCGCTGACCGTCCGGTCGAAGTTCTCCTTGGTGAGCTCGATGGTTGCCACGGTGTCCAGACCTCCAAAGTCTTGCCTCTGCCCCATGGAACGAACGAACCGGGTCCGGCATTCCGCCCGGGCTAGAAGGGGTGCCCGGCCGGGGTGCGGCGCGAGGTGGTCCACCGCAGTTCGGTGAAGGCCTCCAGGTTCGCCTCACCGCCGAAGCGGGCGCCGGTGCCGGAGGCCCCGAGCCCTCCGAAGGGGGCGACGGCCTCGTCGTTGACGGTCTGGTCGTTGATGTGCGCGATGCCGGTCGGGATCCGCTCGGCCAGTTCCAGCGCGCGGCCGGTGTCCGGGGTGACGATGCCCAGGGAGAGCCCGTACGGCCCGGCCGAGGCCAGGGCCACCGCCTCGTCCTCGGTGGCGAAGGAGCGCACGGGTGCCACGGGGCCGAAGACCTCCTCGGCGTAGGCGGGGGTGTCGTCCGCGACCCCGGCCAGGACCGTCGGGCGGTAGAAGAGGTCGTCGTACGTGCCGCCGGTGACCAGCTTGGCGCCCTGCTCGGTGCTGGCCTCGACCAGGGCGTGCACCCGCTCCCGCTGGGTCCGGTCGATCAGCGGCCCGAGGTGGACCTGCTCGCGGAAGGGGTCGCCGACCGCCAGCGTGTCGGCCTTGGCCGCGAGGCGTTCGACGTACTCGTCGTAGAGCGAGGAGTGCACCAGGTGGCGGCCCGCGGTCATGCAGATCTGACCCTGGTGGAAGAACGCGCCCCAGGAGGCCTGGGCGACCGCGGCCTCGACGTCGGCGTCGCGCAGCACGACGAGTGCCGAGTTGCCGCCGAGCTCCAGGTGGGCCCGCTTGAGGTGACGGCCCGCCAGCTCGCCCACCCGGCGGCCGGTGGCGGTGGACCCGGTGAACGAGACGATCCGGACGTGCGGATCGGTGACCAGTGCCTGACCGGTGGCGGCGTCGCCGGGCAGGACGTGCAGCAGCCCGCCGGGCAGTCCGGCGGCGGCGAGGACCGCGGCGAGCGCGAGGCCGCCGCAGACGGCGGTGCGCCGGTCCGGCTTGAGCAGCACGGCGTTGCCGAGGGCGAGGGCCGGCGCGACCGAGCGGACGGCCAGCACCAGCGGCACGTTGAAGGGGGCTATGACGCCCACGACCCCGGCCGGGACCCGGCGGGTCCACGACAGCCGGGGCGCCTCGCTCGGCAGCACCTGCCCGGTGGGGCGGGAGGCGAGCGCGGCGGCCTCGTAGCACTCCTGAGCGGCGACGGACAGCTCGAAGTCCGCCTTGCCGGGCAGGGACCCGGACTCGCGGACCAGCCAGGTGCGCAGTTCCTCGGCGTGCGCGGCGAACAGGTCGCCGGCGCGGCGCAGTACGGCGGCCCGCTCGACGTGGGTCGCCCGCGCCCAGTCCTGCTGCGCGGCCCGCGCGCGCAGGGCGGCCTCGGCGACGTCGGGGGGCGCGGCGAGGTCGAGGGTGGCCAGGGTCCGGCCGGTCGCGGGTTCGAGGACCGGGGCGGTACCGCCGCGGAGCGTCGGTCCGTCCTGCCAGATGGTGGGGTCGAGGAGCGGCATGGTGCGGGGCCTCCGGAAGGCACGGGGCGGGGGGTGGCGGGCCAGCCGCCATGCTGCCAGACCGGAGGTCCCGATTCTCTTCTGTTATAGGGCAGTTGAGGCGGCAGGTGACCGGAAACGATCGACGTCGCCGCGCGTGCGGACGCCCGCCCGCGCTCAGCGCTCCAGGACGAGCGCGATGCCCTGTCCCACGCCGATGCACAGCGCCGCGAGCGCGGTGCCGGAGCCGGCCGCCGCGAGCTGGTGGGCGGCGGAGCCCGCGAGCCGGGCCCCGGAGGCGCCCAGCGGGTGGCCGATCGCGATGGCGCCGCCGCGCGGGTTGACCAGCGCCGGGTCCAGCTCGGGCCACGCCGCGAGACAGCCCAGCGCCTGGGCGGCGAAGGCCTCGTTGAGCTCGAAGGCGGTCAGGTCGCCGAAGCCGCGGCCGGCCTTGGCGAGCGCCCGCTCGACCGCGTCGACGGGTCCCAGCCCGAACAGGTGCGGCTCGATGCCGGTCACGGCCGAGGCGCGGATCCGGGCCAGCGGTTCGCGTCCGGTGGCGGCGAGGCCCGCCTCGTCGGTGAGCAGCAGGGCGGCGGCGCCGTCGTTGAGCGGCGAGGAGTTGGCGGCGGTCACCGTGCCGTCGGGGCGGAAGGCGGGCTTCAGGCGGGCCAGCGCCTCGGGGGTGGAGCCCTCGCGGATGCATTCGTCGCGTACGAGGTCCACCCCGTCCAGGGGGACCACCTCGCCGTCGTAGTGCCCGGCGGCCCAGGCCTCGGCGGCCTTGCGGTGGCTGTCGAGGGCGAAGGCGTCCTGCGCGGCGCGGTCGATGCCGTACTTGTCGGCGATCAGCTCCGCGCCCTCACCCAGGGAGACGGTCCATTCCTGGGGCATGCGCGGGTTGGTCATCCGCCAGCCCAGCGCCGTGGACCACATCTGCTGGTGGGTTGCGGGGTAGGCGCGCTCGGGCTTCTGCACCACCCAGGGCGCGCGGGTCATGGACTCCACGCCTCCTGCGACGGCCACCGAGGCGTCACCGAGGGCGATGGCGCGGGCGGCCTGGATCACGGCCTCCAGGCCGGAGCCGCAGAGCCGGTTGACGGTGACGCCGGGCACGGTCACGGGCAGCCCGGCGAGCAGCACGGCCATCCGGGCCACGTCCCGGTTGTCCTCGCCGGCGCCGTTGGCGTCGCCGAAGACGACGTCGTCGATGCGGGCGGGGTCCAGCTCGGGCGTGCGGTCGACCAGGGCCCGTACGACGTGGGCGGCGAGGTCGTCGGGCCGTACTCCGGCGAGGGCGCCGCCGAACTTGCCGATGGGGGTCCGTACGGCGTCGACGATGTACACGTCGCGGATGCTCATGGGGGTCTCCTGGGCGGATCCGTGCAGGCGCGCCGGTGGGCGCGCCCGCAGTCTCCGTCCCCCGATCACGGCCTGTCAACGCCTGCCCGGGGGTCCCGGTGATCAGCCCGATTCGCGCACGACGGCGACCGCCGCCATCGGACCGTGCTGCTCCGGCGCCTCCTCGGGCTCGCGCACGGCCCGGTCCACCAGGGCGGCCAGGTGCTCGCCGGTCGGCATCTCGATCCGCACGGTGCTCAGCCGGGGCCGCAGCAACCGGCCGAGCAGCAGGTCGTCGGCGCCCATGACGGCCACGTCGTCGGGGACCCGGAGCCCCTCGTCCTGCAGGGCCCGCATCAGCAGCATCGCGTACTCGTCGTTGTACGCGAAGACGGCGTCGAGGCCGAGCGAGCGGAAGCGCCGGGCCAACGCGCCCGCGGAGGGTTCGGTGTACGCCAGCGGCAGCGCCTCGACCTCGGCGCCGGGCACCGACCGGGCGCCGGCCAGCCGGGGCGCGGAGAACAGCTCCAGCCCGGGCTCCTCGGGGACCACCACGCCGATCCGGCGGTGGCCGCGGGCCACGAGGTGGGCGGCGGCCACCGCGCCGACCTCGCGCTGGTCCATGACGAGCGCGTGCGCGCCGGGCACCCCCACCGGTCCGAGGGTGAGGACGGCCTTGGCGCCGGCCCGCTTGAGGGTGGCCACGTTGCGGGCGCTGAGCAGGGTCTCACCGAAGGAGATCACCGCGACCGGGCGCAGCTCGGCCCAGGCGCGGGCGGCCTGGTCGCCGCTGAGGCCGAGGCTGCCGTACTGCACGACGGTGTAGTCCAGGCGGCGCAGGGCCCACTGGAGGTCGCCCAGGAAGGTGCCGTACAGCGGGCCGGCCGGGACGTGGGAGGTCGGCAGCAGCACGATCCGGGTGTGCCCGGCACGCAGGGTGCGGGCGGCGGCGTGCGGGACGTAGCCCAGTTCCTCGGCGGCCTCGCGGACCTTGCGGCGCGTCGGCTCGCTGATGCGGACGGCCTCGGCGTTGTTGAGGACGTAGCTGACCGTCGCCCGCGAGACGCCGGCCAGGCGCGCCACGTCGGCGCTGGTGGGGACGGGAGCCGCCGGAGCCGGGCGGGTCGGCCGGGAGGGCGGGGGCGGCTTCGGCGGGTTCGGTGACTGTGACATTGCCGTGGCATCCTTCCAGACCGCCCGCGCCGGGAGCCCGGCGGATGGCCGGAACCCGAACCGGCTCCGGCGGCGGCGCCTTTGCCGCCGCGACCGCGGTTGCGCCCCGTCGGCCGTGGGGTGCCCGGCGACCGCGCTGCTCGTCGGCCGCGCCGCGCCGTACGCGCTCCCCGCCGGCGTCACGGGGGTGCTGCGCGCGCTCCGGGGCGAGGAGATCGGCCCGGCGGACGAGGATGCGCAATTCGGCGCGATCGTGGCGGCGGCGGGCCGTGCGGCGGTCGCGGGTCCCGATCCTGGCCCTCCTCGGACCTCCCCCGCTACTGTCGCCCTACCGAACGGTAACAGGGGAGGTCCGGTGTCGGGTTCCATGCCTCGCGGCCTGCAGGAGTCGGTCCGCGCACTCGCCGAAGGCGAGGTGACCTCACGGGAGTTGACCGAGTCCTGCCTGACGCGGATCGAGGCAGCGCAGCCCGTGCTGGGCGCCTTCCGCATCGTCCGCGCGGCGGCGGCCCTGGCCGAGGCCGACGCGGCGGACCGGCGGCTCGCCGCCGGTGAACGGCTGCCGCTGCTCGGCGTGCCGCTCGCGGTGAAGGACGACATGGACGTGGCCGGACTGCCGACCGCCTTCGGCTGCCCGGGCGACTTCCCGCCGAAGCTCGCCGACAGCGAGGCGGTACGCCGGCTGCGCGCGGCCGGCGCCGTGATCGTCGGCAAGACCACGACCCCGGAGCTGGGGCAGTGGCCGTTCACCGAGGGCCCGGCCTTCGGCGCCACGCGCAACCCGTGGGACCCCGAGCGCACACCCGGCGGCTCCTCGGGCGGGTCCGCGGCGGCGGTCGCGGCCGGGCTGGTGCCGGCGGCGCTCGGCTCGGACGGCGCCGGCTCGGTCCGGATCCCCGCCGCCTGGACCCACCTGGTGGGGATCAAGCCGCAGCGCGGGCGCGTGTCGACCTGGCCGGAGCCGGAGTCGTTCCGCGGGCTGACCGTCAACGGCGTGCTGGCCCGCACGGTCGCCGACGCGGCCCTGCTGCTCGACGCGGCGGCAGGCCCGCACCCGGGCGACCTGCACCGGCCGGCGCCGGTCGACGCGAGCGCGGCGGCCCGGCGGACCCCGCGCCGGCTGCGGATCGCCCTGTCCTTCGGGATGGCCTTCACCGCGACCCCCAAGTCCCTGGACCCGGTGGTGCGTACGGCGGTGGAGCGGCTGGCCGCGCGACTGGAGGGGCTCGGGCACGAGGTGGTGCCCGAGGACCCGCGGTACGGGCAGATCGGCCTGACCTTCGTGCCCCGCGCGACCCGCGGCGTGCTCGACTGGCGGGCGCGGGTGCCCGATCCGGCGCTGCTGGACCCGCGCACGCACGAGGCGATGCGGACCGGGCGGCTGCTGGGCGGGCTGCCGCTGCGGGTGGCCCGCCGGGCCGAGGCACTGCTCCAGCACCGGATCGGGGAGATCTTCGGCCGGTTCGACGTCGTCCTCACCCCGACCACGGCCACCGGCCCGCTGCGGATCGGCCAACTGGCCGGGCTCGGCGCGCTGGACACGGACCGGGCGATGATCGCCACCTGCCCGTACGCGTGGACGTGGAACGTCCTGGGCTGGCCCGGGGTCAACGTGCCGGCCGGTTTCACCCCGGAGGGGCTGCCCCTGGGCGCCCAGCTCCTGGGCCCCGCCGACTCCGAACCGCTGCTGATCTCGCTGGCGGCCCAACTGGAGGCCGACCAGCAGTGGTCCGCCCGTTGGCCACCGCTGGCCGCGCGAACGAGTCGGACCGGCCGCGCGCCGGACCGTGCGCGGGGGACGGCCGAGGCCTAGCGTGTGCGGGATGACGGCACTCTCCGACCACGTCGACCAGCCCGGCCGCTCCGGCTCCGGCGCCACCACCGAGGCCGACGCGCACGCCATCGGGCCGGTGCGCACCTCGTACGCCCCCGACCACGACGGCGACCCCGACCCGGGCGAGATCGTCTGGACCTGGGTGCCGTACGAGGAGAACGACGGGCGCGGCAAGGACCGGCCGGTGCTCGTCGTGGCCCGGGAGCCGGCGGGCACGGTGCTGGCGGTGCAGCTGTCGAGCAGGCGGCACGACGGCGACCGGGAGTGGGTCCCGCTCGGCAGCGGGCCGTGGGACCGGTCCGGGCGGGCGTCCTGGGTGGCCGTGGACCGGGTGCTGCGGGTCCACGACACCGGCATGCGGCGGGAGGCGTGCGCCCTGGACCGCGGCCGGTTCCAGCTGGTGGTGAACCGGCTGCGGGAACGGTACGGCTGGCGGTGACCTGCGGCTCGTTGCCGCGCGCTGCTCTACTGATCACGCTCGGCGTCCGCTAGGGTCACGCGAGTGATCCGGAGACTCACCTCCATCTGCCCGCCGCGCGCCCGGCGACCCGTCCTGGTCCTGCTGCTCGCGACCTCGCTCCTGGCGATGTCGGCGTTCTTCCTGCTCGACCGGTTCCCGATGGTCGACACCCTCGTGTACCGCGCCGAGGGTGCGGCCGTCGCCGACGGCACGGACCTGTACGGCTTCCGCGTCACGGAGGGGAAGCTGGCGGCGACGTACCCGCCGTTCGCGGCCATCCTCTTCGTGCCGACGACCTGGCTGCCGGTGGGTCTGCTCAAGGCCGCCTTCTTCGCCGGGAACGTGGCCCTGCTGGCGCTGCTGGTCGTGCTGTCCTGGCGGTTCGCCGGACTGCCCCGGCGCAAGGGGCTGATGGTGGCGGCGGTCGCGGCGGCGCTGTGGCTGGAGCCGGTGTTCCAGACGCTGTTCTTCGGCCAGGTCAACCTGGCCCTGGCCTGCCTGATCCTGTGGGACCTCGGCCGGGACGACCGGGCGCCGGGCAAGGGCGTCGCCCTGGGCGTGGCCGCGGGCATCAAGCTGACGCCCGCCGTGTTCATCGTCTACCTGCTCGTCACGGGCCGGATCAAGGCGGGCCTGACCGCCCTGGCGGCGTTCGCCGGATCGGTCCTGCTGGGGGTGTTCGTCCTGCCCGGCGCGAGCGTGGACTTCTGGACCCGCCGGCTGTTCGAGACCGACCGGGTGGGCAAGACCTGGATCATCGACAACCAGTCCCTCCAGGGCCTGGTCACCCGGGTGCTGCACACGACCGACTCCGGCTGGGTCTGGCCGCTGGCGGCGGCCGTCTGCGGCGGGGCCGCGCTGTGGCTGGCGCGGCGGGCCCACCTGACGCCCGGCCGGGGCGACCGCTGGGGCGTGACGATCACGGCCGGGACGGCTTTGCTCGTCTCGCCGATCAGCTGGTCGCACCACTTCGTGTGGTGCGTGCCGGTGATCGCCGTGCTGGTGGCCTCGGGCTACCAGCGCACGGCGCTGGCGGTGACCGTCGTGTTCGCCTCCCGCTCGCTGTGGCTCGTGCCCCACCAGGGCGACATGGACCTGCACATGGCCTGGTGGCAGCAGCCGCTCGCGTCCCCGTACGCCGTGGTGACGCTCGTGCTGTTCGCGGCGGCGGCCTGGCAGCTGCGCACGCCCGCGCCGCTCACGGATGCCGCGGTCCCGCGGGCGCAGCCCCGCTCGGCACCGCCGGAGCCGGCCGGCCACCTCTAGGCCGTCCGGGCCGCGGCCCGGCTGCCGCTGCGGGCCGCCCGCTCCCCCTCGGCTACCCCGTCTGCTCCGCGAACGCCGTCTCGAAGGCGCGGCGGGTGGTCCCCTCGCGGTCCAGGACGGCGAACACCACGTGCGCGAACGTCCCCCGGAACCGTCCGGTCAGCAGCCGCCGGAACGCCCCTGCCACCTCGGCGGGGTCGTTCTGGAAGACCCCGCACCCCCAGGCCCCCAGCACCAGGCGCCGGTAGCCGTGCAGTGCGGCCACCTCCAGCACCCGTTCGGCCCGCCGGGCGAGGACGCCGGGGATCTCGTGCGCCCGGTCCGGCTCCTGCCGGCGCACGACGCCCGCGTTGGGCGCCGGGCAGGTGAGGAAGCCGGCCAGGAACGGCTCCTCCAGCAGCTCGCCCCGGTCGTCCCGGAAGACCGGCACCCCGGGCGAGTGGATCACCCGGTCGGTGTAGAGCGCCGAGCGCAGGGCGCGGTGGGCCGCGTAGTACTCCGGGGCCAGCAGCAGCGTCGTGTACAGGGCCGACGCCCGGCACAGCGCCTCCTCCTGGGCCTTGGCCCCGCGCACGTAGCCGCCCCCGGGATTGCGGGCCGAGGCGAAGTTCAGCACCGCGACCGTGCCGTCCGCGGCGAGCCGCCGGGCGGCGACCGTGCTGCTCTCCGGGGTGACCTCGAACCGGGTGGGGCCGGAGGCGGCCACCGTTCCCCGACCGGTCGACTCGCCTGGTTCGACCGGATCCGGCCCGTATATCCTGGTTCCCGCTGTGGCGTCCGTCACAGCGGCGGCGAGGGAGACCTCCCGCCCCGACCGCGTCCGGTACCCACCGGCCGCCACGATCTCCGCGTTGTCCTGCGCGATGGCGCGCAACCTGCTGCTCATCCGGCCATGATTCCGACCGAACGCCCCGGTCGGCAAAGCAGATTCACCGCCCGGAGCACACGATTCCTGTCGCACGGGACGGGTAGGCACGGGTGATGCCACTGGCACCCCCAAGGAATCGAGGAGCCGGTCATGTCCCAGACGTCCCCCCTCGCACCCGCGCGTACCCTCACCGAGACCGCCGCCGAGGACCTGGTCCACGGCATCTGCTTCAAGACCGGCCCGCCGCGCCTGCTCGGCGCCGAACTGGAATGGCTGGTGGTCGACGCCGAGCGTCCGCACCGCCCCCTGACCCCCGACCGGCTCACCGCCGCCCACGACGCGGCCCGCGCGCTGCCGCTGCGCTCCCGGTTCACCGTGGAACCCGGCGGCCAGCTGGAACTGAGCTCACCGCCCGCCGCCTCCCTCGCCCAGTGCCTGGCGGACCTCCAGGAGGACCTGACCGCCGTCCGGGCGACCCTCCGCGAGCAGGGCCTCGTCCTGCGCGGCCTCGGCCGCGACCGCCGCCCCTTCGCCCGCCGGCTGCTCACCGAGCCGCGCTACGAGGCCATGGAGGCGTACTTCGACCGCACCGGCCCGGCCGGCCGGGTCATGATGCGCTCCTCCGCCTCCGTCCAGGTCTGCGTCGACGCCGGCCACGAGGAGCCCGGCCCGTTCGGGTACGCCCGCCGCTGGCGCCTCGCCCACCTGCTGGGCGCCGTCCTGGTCGCCGCCTTCGCCAACTCCCCCGGGCAGGGCCCGTACACCGGCTGGCGGTGCGCGCGCCAGGCCCTGTGGGAGGCCCTCGACCGGCGCCGGGCGCTGGCCCCGCCGCTCGACGCGCCGCCCCGGGCGGGCTGGGTCCGGCACGCGCTGGACACCGAGGTGATGTGCGTCCGTTCCGACGGCCCCGACCCCTGGCCGGTGCCCCGCGGGCTGACCTTCCGCGACTGGCTGCGCACCGGCGGCCCCCGCCCGCCCACCGCCGAGGACCTCGACTACCACCTGACCACCCTGTTCCCGCCCGTCCGGCCGCGCGGCCACCTGGAGCTGCGCATGATCGACGCGCAGCCCGGGGACGACGGCTGGCTGGTGCCGGTGGCCGTCGTGCACGCCCTGTTCGACGACCCCGAGGCCGCCGGGACCGCGTACCGGGTCACCGAGGCGCTCTCCGGCACGTACGGCGACCGGCCGGCCCCCCGCAACCCGCTCTGGCGCGCCGCGGCCCGCCACGGCACGGCCCACCCGCAGCTGCGCGAGGCCGCCACCGCCTGCTTCCTGGCCGCCGCCGAGGCCCTGCCCCGGCTCGGCGCGCCGCCCGAGGCCGTGGCGGCGGTGGCCGAGTTCACCGGACGCTACGTCCTGCGCGGGCGCTGCCCGGCCGACGATCCCCAGGACCTGTCCACCGGGAAGGAGGCCCGCGCATGACCGCCGAAGCCGTCCGCCCGGCCGAACCGTCCTTGCGCGAACGCGCCCTGACCGCGCTGACCGCCGCCCGTGCCCGCACCCGGCTGCTGACCGACGCGGTCACCGACGAGGACCTGACCGCCCAGCACTCCCCGCTGATGTCGCCGCTGGTGTGGGACCTCGCGCACATCGGCAACCAGGAGGAGCTCTGGCTGCTGCGCAACGTCGCCGGACGCGACCCCCTGCACCCGGAGATCGACCCGCTCTACGACGCCTTCGCCCATCCGCGCGCCGAGCGGCCCCGGCTGCCCCTGCTGGGCCCGGCCGAGGCCCGCCGGTACGCGGCGGAGGTGCGCGGCCGGGTCTTCGACGTGCTGGCGGCGACGCCGCTGGAGGGAACCCCGCTGCTGGACTCGGCGTTCGCCTTCGGGATGATCGCCCAGCACGAGCAGCAGCACGACGAGACCATGCTGATCACCCACCAGCTGCGGCGCGGTGAACCGGTGCTCTCCGCGCCCGACCCCGATCCCCCGGCCGGCCCGCCCCCGGCGGTGCGCGAGGTCCTGGTACCGGCCGGGCCGTTCACCATGGGCACCTCCACCGAGCCGTGGGCGCTGGACAACGAACGGCCGGCGCACCGGCGCGAGACGGCCGCCTTCTGGATCGACACCGTCCCGGTGACCTGCGCCGACTACCGGGCGTTCGTCACCGACGGCGGCTACCACGAGCGTTCGTGGTGGGCGCCGGAGGGCTGGGAGCAGATCCGCAAGCACGGCATCGAGGCCCCGCTGTTCTGGCACCGGGAAGGGACGGTGTGGCTGCGCCGCCGGTTCGGGGTGACGGAGCCGGTGCCGGACGACGAACCGGTCCTGCACGTCAGCTGGTACGAGGCGGACGCCTACGCCCGGTGGGCCGGCCGGCGGCTGCCCACCGAGGCCGAGTGGGAGAAGGCCGCCCGGCACGACCCGGCGACCGGCCGCTCCACGCGCTACCCGTGGGGTGACGCCGACCCCACCCCGGCGCACGCCAACCTCGGCCAGCGCCATCTGCGTCCGGCCCCGGCGGGCAGCTATCCGGCGGGCGCCTCGCCGCTGGGCGTACGGCAGCTGATCGGTGACGTGTGGGAGTGGACGGCCAGCGACTTCCTGCCGTACCCGGGCTTCCGGGCCTTCCCGTACCGGGAGTACTCGGAGGTCTTCTTCGGCCCGGCCCACAAGGTGCTGCGCGGCGGCTCGTTCGCGGTGGACCCGGTGGCCTGCCGGGGCACGTTCCGCAACTGGGACCTGCCGGTGCGCCGGCAGATCTTCGCCGGGTTCCGGACGGCGAGGGATGCCTGATGTGCCGCCATCTCGCCTATGTGGGGCCGCCGGTACCGCTCGGTCGGCTGCTGTCGGACCCCGAGCACGCGCTGGTGCGCCAGTCGTACGCGCCGCGCCGCCAGCGCTACGGCACGGTCAACGCCGACGGTTTCGGGGTCGGCTGGTACGCCGAGGGCGATCCGGTGCCGGCCCGCTACCGCCGCTACGGGCCCGTCTGGGGCGACGAGTCCTTCGCCGACCTCGCCCGCGTGGTGCGCAGCGAGGCGTTCCTGGCCGCCGTGCGCGACGCCACGCTGGCCGGGGCGGACGGCGAGGCGGCGGCGGCGCCGTTCACCGACGGGCCCTGGCTGTTCAGCCACCAGGGGGCGGTCCGGGACTGGCCCGGGTCGGTGGCCCCGCTCGCCGCGGGCCTGCCGCCCGAGGCCCTGCTGCAGCTGACGGCGCGCACCGACTCGGCGCTGGTCTGGGCGCTGGTGCTGCGCCGGTTGCGGGCCGGGGACGACCCGGGCACGGCGCTGGCGGAGCCGGTGCGCGAGCTCGCGGCCGCGGCGCCCGGTTCCCGGCTGAACCTGCTGCTCACGGACGGCAGGACCGTCACCGCGACGGCGTGGGGGGACTCCCTGTGGTACCTGGCCGACCCCGAGGCCGGCCGCACCGTCGTGGCGTCGGAGCCGTACGACGACGACCCGCGCTGGAGCGAGGTGCCCGACCGCACCCTGCTGACGGCCACCCGCACCCGCGTCGCCCTCACCCCGCTCAAGGAGAGCCCGCTGTGAGTGACTTCCAGCTGACCCGCACCCTCGACGAGCACGCCGCCGACACGGCGCTGCGCGCCGACGTCCTGGCGGGGCTCACCCGCACCCCGAAGTCGATCCCGCCCAAGTGGTTCTACGACGCCCGCGGCAGCGAGCTGTTCGAGGAGATCACCCGGCTGCCGGAGTACTACCCGACCCGGGCCGAACGGGAGATCCTGCTGGAGCGCGCCCAGGAGATCGCCGCGGCGACCGGGGCGCGCACCCTGGTGGAGCTGGGCTCGGGCTCCTCGGAGAAGACCCGGCACCTGATCGAGGCGCTGCCGGGGCTCGACACGTACGTCCCGGTGGACGTGAGCGAGAGCGCGCTGGCGGGGGCCGCGGAGGTCCTGCTGGCGGAGCATCCGGGCCTGCGGGTGCACGGCCTGCTGGCCGACTTCACCCGGCCGCTGCACCTGCCGCCGACACCGGGTCCGCGGCTGGTGGTGTTCCTCGGGGGCACCATCGGGAACCTGGTGCCGACCGAGCGGGCGGCGTTCCTCGCGTCGGTCCGGGCGATGCTCTCGCCCGGTGACGCCCTGCTGATGGGCACGGACCTGGTCAAGGACGCCTCCGTGCTGGTGGCGGCGTACGACGACGCCCAAGGGGTGACGGCGGAGTTCAACAAGAACGTGCTGGCCGTCATCGACCGGGAACTGGCCGCGGACTTCCGACCGGAGGACTTCGACCACGTGGCGCTGTGGAACGCCGAGCACGAGTGGATCGAGATGCGGCTGCGGGCCCGGTCGGACATGGTGGTGAAGATCCGGGCCCTGGACCTGGTGGTTCCGGTCGCCGAGGGCGAGGAGATCCTGACGGAGATCTCCGCGAAGTTCCGTCAGGAGGGCGTACGCGCCGAACTCGCCGCGGCCGGCCTGGAGCTGACCCAGTGGTGGACGGACGCGCAAGGGCGCTTCGCGCTGTCGCTGTCGATGGCGGACGGCAGCGTGCGGACCGGCTCCCTGGGCGGGTACGCCACGGCCGGGACGCCCGAGGAGGTGGTGACGGCCGACTGAGCGGCGGCCGCGAGGGCCCGCCGGTCCGCATGCCGGCCCGGCGGGATCCGCGGCAGCAGCCGTACCTCGGCGCGCAGCCCGCGGGCGCGCACGACCCGCCACAGGGAGGCGGTGAGCGGGTCGTCCCCGACGAAGGCGGGCGCCCCGGCCGGGCGGCCGTCGGGCAGCAGATAGGCGAGGTGCACCGGCTGGACGGGGACCCCGGCGTCCAGGGCCGCCTGGAAGGCGGCCCGGCGGAAGAGGCCCTGCCCGCGGCCGCACCAGGTGCTGCCCTCGGGGAAGACGGTGACCCGGTCGCCGGCGCGCAGGGCGGCGGCCAGGGCCCCGACCACCGCGGGCAGGGCGCGGATGCGGTCGCGGTCGACGAACAGGGTGCCGGCCCGGGCGGCCAGCCGGCCCAGCACCGGCCAGCGGCCGATCTCGCCCTTGGCCAGCATCCGCGAGGGCACGGCGGCGGCGACCAGGGGGACGTCCAGCCAGGAGACGTGGTTGGCGACGATCAGCCGGCCGCCGTCGGGGCCGGGGCTGCCGTGGACGGTGGTCCGGACGCCGAAGGCGCGTACCAGGGCCCGGCACCAGGCCCGGACCACGGCCCGGCGGGGGCGCTGCGGCAGCAGCCGCACGGGCGGGGCGCCGGCCACGCCGAGCAGGACCAGCGCGGCGACGGCCGCCAGCCGCAGCACCGCGTGCGCCACGGTGGCGGCCCGGCCCTCGTGCGCGGCGCAGCCGGCCGGGGTGCAGGGCGCGGTGGGCAGCCAGGCGCTCATGCGGCCGGGGCGAGCGAGAGGAAGTGGCGCAGGTAGCGGGGGTTGGTCCGGCGCAGCGAGAGCAGGACGTACAGGTCGGCGCAGCCGAACGCGGCGTCGAGGGCCGGCTCGCCGCACACCCAGGCCCCCAGCCGCAGGTAGCCGCGCAGCAGGGCGGGCAGCTCCGTCCGGTCGGGGTGGGTGATGCCGGCCGGGCTCCAGGGGTGGTGCGGGGTGACGCGGTACTCCTCGGGCGCGAGGTTGCGGGCGAGGACGGTCTCGCGGGTGGCGGCGGCCAGCACCCCGCCGTCGGACAGCGGTATCGAGCAGCAGCCGGCGAGCCACTGGTGGCCGGAGCGGTCCATGTAGCGGGCCAGGCCCGCCCAGATCAGGGCGATGACGGCGCCGTTGCGGTGGGCGGGGTGGACGCAGGAGCGGCCGACCTCGACGAGGTCGGGGCGGATCGGCGCGAGGGCGGAGAGGTCGAACTCGCCTTCGGAGTAGAGCCGGCCCGCGACGGCCGCGCGCTCGGGCGGCAGCAGCCGGTAGGTGCCCACGACCTGCTCGGTCCGCTCCTCGACGACGAGGAGGTGGTCGCAGTAGGCGTCGAAGGCGTCGCAGTCCAGACCGGGCTCCGGGCCGTCGAGGCGGGCGCCCAGCTCGCCGGCGAAGACCAGGTGGCGCAGCCGCTGGGCGGCGCGCACCTCGTCCTCGTCCCGGGCGAGGCGGACGGTGTAGCGGGGGGCGGGCAGGTCGGTGGCCGGCGGCTGCAGCGGGGAGACGGGGGCGACGGTCATGGCGGCTCCTGGTCCGGATGCGGGAGCCAGGCCGGGACGCGTCGGCCTGGCTCCCTACGTTTCTTCCGTGACCGGCTGGATTCGACATGACCGTCCAGCGGCACCCACATGTGCGGCTGTTGAATGGCGGGGGCCGGGACCGGCGGAGCCGGGGTCAGCGGCGCGGGACCGGCGGCGCCGGATCAGCCGCGCGGGACCGGCGGCGCCGGGGTCGGCGGCGCCCGGTCAGCGGTCCGAGCTGAGGACCTTGCTGATGGCCTGGGAGGCGGTCCGCGCCGCCGCCTGCGGGTCCTGGCCGGTGAGCGCGGCCGTCATGTACGGCTTGATCGGGTTCTTGGACTCGACCTCGGCCCACCGGGCGGACTTCGGCGTGGCCCGGCCCTGGGCGGCGCCGAGCGCCATCGCGCTGGCTCCTTCGTTGCCCTGGACCACATGGGCGAGCGTGGTCTTGTTGGGGACGTAGCTCATCGTACGGGCCAGTTCCGTCTGCCACTTCTCGCTCACCAGGGCCGTGATCACGTCCACGGCGGCGGCCCGGTCCCGGGTCCGGTTCGGGATGATCAGGTCGGAGCCGCCGGTGAGGACGGAGCCGTACTTGTCGGCGGTCTTGCCCGGGATCGGGAAGAAGCCGAGCTTGCCCTTGAGGGCGGGATTGAGCTGCTCGATCTGGGCGGCCTGACCGGGCGGCGCGATGATCTGGGCGACCTGGCCCCGGGCGAAGACCTCCGCCTGCGGGGGCGTCTCCTCGTCGGCGCCCTTGGGGCCGTCGCCGAGGGCCTGGAGCTTCTTGTAGAACTCCATGCCGGCCTGGGCGGGTTCGGTGTCGAGGGTGCCGAGCCACTGGCCGCCGGTCTCGACGGCGAGGTCGCCGCCCTCGTCCCAGACGAAGCCGGCGAGCACGTACCAGTTCTGGCCCGCGAGGTAGATGCCCTGCTGGTCGCCCTTGTCGAGCTTCTGGGTCGCCGCGATCCAGTCCGCGCGGGTCTTCGGGGGCTCCTTGACGCCGGCGGCGGCGAACAGGTCCTTGTGGTAGATCACCACGCGGTTGGCCGCGTACCAGGGGACGCCGTACTGGGCGCCGTTGACACTGCCGGGGTCGGCCAGGCCCTTGAGCCAGTCCTTGCTGCCCCACGCGCGCAGGCCCTCCAGGGTGACCTCGGAGAGGCCGCCGGTCTCGATGTACTGGGCGACCTGGGTGTTGCCGACCTCGATGACGTCGGCGCTCTCCTTGCTGCTCCCGTTCAGGACGGCGTTGACCTTGGCGCCGATGCCGGTCCACTCCTGGATCTCGACCTGCAGGTCGATCCCCGGGTGCTCCTTCTCGAAGGAGGCGGTGAACTTCCGGATGAAGTCGTCGGAGGCGCTGCCCTTCATCAGCCAGAGGGTCACCTTCCGGGTGCCGCCGTCCGCGCCGGTGAGCTGGCCGCAGCCGGTGAGCGCGGCGGCCGCGGCGGTCGCGGTGAGGGCGGCGCACACGGCGTGGAAGCGTATCTTCACGAAAGGTCACCTTCGGGTGGGTCGATCATGGCTGGCTTGAAATTGGCATGGACCAATGAGCCGGTCAAGGGCCTTTCGTGGGGGAACTTCCCGGCATTCGCCGCGATCCCGTACGACTCCGCCCGGCGCCCTCCACCTCGCGAACCGGTAGGGACTGGGGCAAAGTGACACAAGGCATCAGACCCCACCCTCGGGAGCGCCCATGTCCAACCACACCTACCGGGTGACCGAAATCGTCGGCACGTCGCACGAAGGCGTCGACCAGGCGATCCGCAACGCGATCGCCCGGGCCGGCCAGACGCTGAGGAAGCTGGACTGGTTCGAGGTCACCCAGGTGCGCGGCCACATCGAGGACGGCGCCGTCGCGCACTACCAGGTGGGCCTGAAGGTCGGCTTCCGCCTGGAGGGCGAGGACCCGGCCGGCTGACACCACCGGCGGGCCCGCACGCGGCGGCCGGGCCGGTACGTGCCGGCGGGCACGGCCGGCCCCGCCGCCGCGGATCAGGTGCTCAGGTGCGGCCCTCGCGCTCCTGGGCGTCCTTGAGGGCCGGGGAGTCGGCGGTCCAGTCCGCGTGCAGCACGCGGAAGCCCGCCGCGCGGGCGGCCTGGACGACCAGTTCGTCGTCGTCCACGAGCATCCGCACCTCGCGGCCCCGGGCGAGCCGCCGGAGCACCTCCAGCTTCGTGGTCCGGGCCGGGCGCCGGTCACGGTCACCGCGCATCCACACCCGCCCCTCGGGCAACCCGTGCCGCTCCAGCCACTCCAACGTGTCCGCCCGGCAGCGCTCCGGCCGCCCGGTCAGGTACACCACCTCGCACTCGGCCGCGCTCTCCAGCGCCAGGGCCACCCCGCGCGCCAACGGCGGGTCGTCCAGGGCCGCGCCGAAGAACCCGGTCCAGTCCCGCGGCCGCCGCTCCAGGAAGTGCTGGCGGTGCGCGGTGTCGGAGAGGGTGTTGTCGATGTCGAAGACGGCCAGGGGCGGCCGGTGCGCGCTGTCACTCATGCGGGCCAGCGTAGGTCGTCTCTTTCGGATCAGGCCGGGCGATCCGCGCGTCCCGCGCGGGCGGAACCCGGGGCGACGTCCGTCGCCCCGCCGCACCGCGTCCTCCCGCGGCGGTGCCCGCCGCACTCAGTAGCGGCCCAGCGGGGCGTCGCCCCAGTAGCCGCCGACCGCCTGGCGGTAGGAGGCGTCGTCGAGGTGGGTGTCCCGGACGAACTCGGGCGCGTCCTTGACCTGTTGCTTGGTGCGGTTGACGTAGACCTTCTCCTGCGCGGTGTCGATGCGGGTGATCGTGCCCGCGGGCAGCAGCACCTCCCGGCCGAAGATCCAGGGGCCGGTGTCGACCACGATCCACGAGGCGTCGGTCTCGTGCGAGTGCTTGTCCACCTTGCCGATGGTGCCGTCGACCGCCTCCACCTTGTAGCCCGTCAGATCGACGCCTTCGAGCCGGCCGGCGGTGAGGCGGTAGGACCAGATGTCGTTCACGGTTGCTTCCTTTCTCCGCGGTGGCGTCCGGCCAGGCTGTGCAGGAGCACGCCCAGGGCGAACGCGATGATCAGGAGGTGCAGCCAGGCCGGGCCCGGCGGGGCCGGGCCGCCGGCGAGAGCGGCGGATTCGTTCGTCGTCATGCCGCTCGCCTGCCCCCGTTCGGCGGATCGACTCGCCCCAATTCCCGGTCACGGGCCGGACCGGTTCGGAATCCGCCGGCCGGGGCAGACGGGCCGCGACCGGAGTGCACCACGAGACCAGGGAGACACATGCGCAGCGTGGGTGTCGAAGAGGAACTGCTGCTGGCCGACGCGGAGACCGGGGAGCCACTGGCCCTGTCGGGCGTCGTGCTCGACGCCGCCGACCGAGCGGCCGAACGGGGGGCCGCACCCGTCGCCGACGACGGCACCCCGGGCCACACCCTGGAGTCGGAGCTCCAGGAGGAACAGGTCGAGTTCGCCACGAAGCCGGTCACGGAGATGGGCGAACTCCAGCGGGAGATCGTCCGGTGGCGCGCCGAGGCCGCCCGCCACGCGGCGACCGCCGGGGCCCGGATCGCCGCGCTCGCCACCTCCCCGCTCCCGGTGCGGCCCTCGCTCTCCCCGGGCCGCCGCTACGCGTGGGCGGCACGCCAGTTCGGCCTGACCGCGCAGGAGCAGCTGACCTGCGGCTGCCACGTCCACGTGTCGGTCGAGTCGGACGAGGAGGGCGTCGCGGTCCTGGACCGGATCCGGCCCTGGCTGCCCGTCCTCGCCGCGATGAGCGCCAACTCGCCGTTCTGGCAGGGCGAGGACACCCGGTACGCCGGCTACCGCAGCCGGGTCTGGAACCGCCTGCCCTCGGCCGGACCCACGGACGTCTTCGGGTCCGCCGACCGCTACCACGCCGAGGTGGCCGCCATGGTCGGATCGGGCGTGCTGCGCGACGAGGGCATGATCTACTTCGACGCCCGCCTGTCCGCCTCCTACCCCACGGTGGAACTCCGGGTCGCGGACGTGTGCCTGGACGCCTCGACCCCCGTCCTGCTGGCGGCCCTCGCCCGCGCACTGGTGGAGACCGCCGCCCGGGCCTGGCGCGCCGGGGAGCCGCCCGCGCCCGTGAGCACCGGCCTGATCCGGCTGGCCAACTGGCAGGCCGGCCGGTCCGGGCTGGACGGCCCGCTGCTGCACCCGCGCACGATGCGGCGGGTCGCGCCCGAGGAGGCCGTGGACGCGCTGCACCGGCACGTCGGCGAGGCCCTGGCGGACTCCGGCGACGAGGACCTCGTCCGGGCGGGCATCGCCCGGCTCCTGGACCAGGGGAACGGGGCCCGCGTCCAGCGGAACCTGCTGGCGTCGCAGGGCGACCTCGCGGCCGTGGTCCGGGAGTGCGCGCGGATCACCACGGCCGGCACCGACTGAGCCGCGTCCCGGCTGCGTGCCCCGGCCGGTCCGGGGCATGCGCGGCAGGAGGCCCGCCGAAGGGACGAAGGGACGACCCCATGGCCGCCATGTCCGCGTTGCTGCTCCTGCCCGCCCTCCTCTGCGCCGTCCTCGCCCTGGGCCGCTACGAGGAACTCGTGCTCGGCCGCCCGGATCCGCCACTCCCGTCCCGGCCCGCGCCGGGGCAGCCGGCGACCGCGGCGGAGGCGGGGTCGGAGGCGGAGCCGGGGCCGAGGCCGCAGTCGGAGCCGGAGCGGGGGCCGCAGCGGCACCGGGCGCGCCACCGGCGCACCGCCGGCCCGCGCGCGTCCCGCGCCCGGCGGTCCGCCCCGGCCCCGGCTACACCCCGAAGTCGGGCAGGATCAGCGAACCGTCCGCGGCGAGGGTGAAGCCCGGGTTGTGGGCGACCTCCCAGGCATGGCCGTCCGGGTCGGTGAACACCCCCGAGTAGAAGCCGATCGCGTTGACGGCGGCCGGCCGGGTGACGGTCCCGCCGGCCGCGGCCGCGGCGTCGAGCACGGCGTCCACCTCGGCGTCCGTGCGCACGTTGTGGGCGAGCGCGATACCGCCGAAACCGGTCGGCGGGGTGGCGGGAAGGCCGCAGTCAGCGGCGAGCTTGGCGCGGTCCCACAGCACCAGGGCCAGACCGCCCGCCTGGTGGAACACGGTCTCCTCGACCTCGGTGCCGCGCCAGCCGAGCGCGGCGTAGAACCCCTTGGCCCGGGCGAGGTCGGTGACCCCCAGGGTGATCAGGCTGATCCGCTGTTCCATCCCGCCACCGTAACCGCGCGGTACGGTCGGTGCCGGTCTTTCAGCCGCCGAGCGGTCCCGGCCCCGCGGCGGGGTCGGCGGCGGTCAGCGCGAACGAGTGCCCGGCCGGGTCGCTGAGCAGGCGGACCGGCCGGGGGCCGTCCTCGTCGTCCGTCCCCAGCGGCCGGGCGCCCAGCGAGACCGCTTCCCGCTCGGCCTCGTCGAGGTCGGCAGCGGCCACGCGGATCCGCAGGTGCGCCTGGAGCGACCCCTCGGGCCGGGGCCAGCTCGGCGGCGCGAAGCCGGGGTCGCGGCGGAACGCGAGCCGGACGCCGTCCGCGCCCACCACCTCCACCTCGTCCTGGGTGGGTCCGGGCCTGACCTCGGCGTCGAGGAGGCCTGCGTAGAACCGCGCCAGCGTCTCGGGCTCGGCGCAGTCGAGGGAGATCACGGGTGTCTTGGGTACGGTCATCTCCCGCGTCTGCCCACCCGCGCCCGCCCCATGCGGCCGCCGGCGTCCCGCCCCATGCGGCCGCCGGCGTCCCGGTGCGGGCGCCGCCGGGCCCGGCGGCGCCGCGTGTTCACGAAGGCTAATCAAGGTCCCCTTACCTCGTTGCATGTGCACGAGGTGAATCCTGGGACGGGAGTTGATCCCTTCATCCTCCGGTCATTTGATCTTCACCCTGGAGGGTGAATTATTCGACTGATTCGCGGCCGCCGCCGGGAGTCGGAGTGGTCCAGGACAGAACCGTTATTGCGGTCTCCGGCCCGTCGTACCGGCCCACTCCCGGGGGTTGACAGGCACTGGCAGATCATCGGGTGAATCGCTTTCCCATTTCCGCGCCGGCTGCAAGCTCCGACGGGACGTCACGTGTGTGGAGCAAGACGGTACATTCGCTGCGCCCGGTCGACGACCGACCGACGCGCGAAGGCCCCGGGCGCTGCAACGCCCGGGGCCGACGGCCAGCAAAGAGAAGGGAATCGCCTTGCTGCACCAGTTACGCCAAGCTCTCCTCGCGACGCAGGCAGGGATCTTGGCGTTCCGTAAGCGGATTATCCCGCACCTCCCCAGTCGGCAAACAGTTCTGCGCGCCGTCTTCCTCCTCGTCCTGCTCCCGCTCGGCGGGGGCGGCGCCGTCGCCCTGCACCGCACCGCGGGGCCGAACGCGGTGGGCGTGGCGGACTTCGCGCTGAGCCTGACGCTGGCGTTGTTCGGCGGCGGCCTGTGGGCCTCCCGGCGCGTACGGCGCCGGCTCCGGCGTACACGGCGCTGACGCACCGGTGGCCGGCGGCGTCCGTGACCCGGACGCCGCCGGCCACCACACCTTCAGGGGACGGCGCGCGGGACGGATCCTCTCTAGCATGGGCACTCCAACCGACGAGGCCGCTGACCAGCGTTGAGGGGGACGGACGGATGCACCACGACGTGCGCAGGCCGAGCGTCGCACGGATCTACGACTGGTTACTGGGCGGGGTGGACAACTACCCGTCCGACCACCGCGTGGGCGCCGACCTCCTCGACATCGCCCCCGGCTCGCGCACCGGCGCGCTGAGCAACCGGGCCTTCCTGCGCCGCGCGGTCCATGTCCTGGCCCGGGACTACGGCATCAGACAGTTCCTGGAGCACGGCTGCGGCCTGCCCGCCCGGGACAACGTCCACGAGGTCGCCCAGGCCGTCGCCCCCGACGCCCGCGTGGTGTACGTCGACAACGACCCCCTGGTCGTGGCCCACGCCCGGACCCGGCTCGTGGAGAACCCCCGCACCGCGGTCGTCGACGCCGATGTGCGCGACACCGCCGCCATCTTCGCCGACCCCGCCGTCCGCCGGCTGATCCGGCCGGACGAGCCGACCGCCGCGCTGTTCGTCTCGGTGGCCCAGTGCCTCGGCGACGAGGACGTCACGCCGATGATCGAGCGGGTCAAGCAGCGGCTCGCGCCCGGCAGTTTCGTGGTCCTGTGCCAGTTCACCAGCCCCTACGCCGACGTGCGCGAACGGGTCACCCGGCTGATGCGCGAGGCCACCGACGGCAGTTGGGGACGGTTGCGCGAGGAGGAGGAGGTGCGCGGATACCTCGACGGGCTGGAGATCATCGAACCCGGACTGGGCGACGTGGCGCACTGGCGGGCCGAACGCAGACCCACGCTGCGCGACGCGGAGGCCGAGCTGATCGCGTGGGGCGGGGTCGGCAGGCTGCCCGCTCAGGCGCTGCGCGGAGCGGGGACCTCCCCGAACTCGGCGGACCGGGACGCGGCCCGTTCCTCGTAGTGGGCGAGCCGCCGGTCGAGGTGGTCGAGGGTGTCCTCCCGGGACAGCGAGGTGGCCATCAGCTCGTCCAGCACCTTGCGGTAGCGCCGGACGTGCTCGGGGGTGGTCACGTAGTCCGCGCTCTCCATCTGCTCGACGTACACGAGCTCGGCCGGGCCGCCGTCGGCGAACTGCAGGTGCGTGATCGGGAAGCTGGGGGCGAAGCCGACGTTCTCGTGCTCGAAGGGCAGGATCCGGAAGTGCACGTCCGGGGCGTCCTCCCCCGCGAACTTCCGCAGGTGCCGCAGCTGCTCGCACATCACCTCGGGCCCGCCGATCGGCCGGCGCAGCACGCTCTCGTCGATGATCACGATGAGTTCGGGCCGCCGCGGGCGGTCGAACAGCGCCTGGCGGTCGCGGCGGACCTGGACGTGCCGGCTGACGTCCACGTAGTCGGCGCCCTCCAGGGCGAGGCCGACGAGCACCCGGGCGTAGTTCTTGGTCTGGAGCAGGCCGGGCACCACGTGGGTCTCGTACACGCAGATCCGTTTCGCCTGGCCCTCCAGGGCGATCAGCCGGCGCACGAAGTCGGGGGTGAGATCGCTGTACTTCTTGCGGCGCTTGCTCTCGTCGCGGACCTGGCTGAGGAGTTCGTGGATCTCGTCCTGCCCCTCGGCGTCGAGGCCGTAGTGCCGGACGAGGTCCCAGACGTCGTTCTCCTTGGGCGGGCTCTCACCGCGCTCCAGCCGGCTGAGCTTGGAGGAGGAGCCGCGGATGAGGGTGGCGGCGTCCGCCAGGGAGAGCTGCGCGTCGCAGCGCAGTCTGCGCAGCCGCTCCCCCAGTAACCGCGCCGCGACCCCGCGGCCGGCGATGCTGGCGGACGAACTGCCGACGGACATGCGGTGCTCCTTGCTGACCCAACGGGACGTGCGCGGCCGGCGCGGCGTGCCGGCGCGCGGTGCGCTCTCAGCGGCTCAGTCTGGTTCTCGCATGCCCGCCCCTTCAAGCATTGGCCATGAATTGACCCTACGCACCCCTCCCGTGCAGGTCGTCGAACTCACCGGCGCCCGCACCGGCCGCGAACGCGGTCATCTCGGCCTGCGTGAAGACCAGGGCCGGACCGGCCGGGAAGCGGGAATTGCGCACGGCGAAGTCGCCGCCCGGAAGGGCCGCCACCTCCACGCAGTTGCCGATGCCCGAACTCGCCGAGCTCTTCACCCAGCGCACCGCCGGGATGGTGTCCGCGGCCACACCGTTCTCAAAACGCACAGCGCCCACCTTTCTCGTTTCCCCTCTGCACCGCACCGCCCGTCCCATATGCAATTGCATTGAGCCGGATTTCGGGACGAGCGTAGCCAGGGAAGCCCGGCCGGGCCCATCGCCTGAACGGGTCCCCCCACCCGCCGGGCATTGACCCCTGACCCCTAAAGTGGGGCGAATGCACCAGCCCACCGACCCCTTCATCCGCGTCCGGGGCGCCCGGGAGCACAACCTCCGGGCCGTCGACGTGGACGTCCCGCGGGACGCCCTGACCGTCTTCACGGGCGTGTCCGGTTCCGGCAAGAGCTCGCTCGCCTTCGGCACGCTCTACGCCGAGGCGCAGCGGCGCTACTTCGAGTCGGTGGCACCGTACGCGCGCCGCCTCATCCACCAGATCGGGGCGCCGAAGGTGGACGCGGTCAGCGGTCTGCCGCCGGCCGTCTCGCTGGAGCAGCGGCACTCCTCGCCCGGCTCGCGCTCGTCCGTCGGGACGGTCACGATGCTCTCCAACTCGCTGCGGATGCTGTTCTCCCGGGCCGGGACGTATCCGCCCGGCGCGCCCCGGCTGGACTCCGACGCCTTCTCCCCCAACACGGCGGCCGGTGCCTGCCCGGCCTGTCACGGGCTGGGCCGGATCCACGGCACCAGCGAGGAACTGCTGGTGCCCGACCCCGGCCTGTCCATCCGCGAGGGCGCGATCGCGGCCTGGCCGGGAGCGTGGCAGGGCAAGAACCTGCGCGACATCCTGGAGGCGCTGCGCTACGACGTGGACCGGCCGTGGCGGGAGCTGAGGGCCGAGGACCGCGCGTGGATCCTGTTCACCGAGGAGCAGCCGGTGGTCACCGTGCACCCGGTGCGCGACGCGGACCGGATCCAGCGGCCGTACCAGGGCACGTACATGAGCGCGCACCGCTACGTGATGCGGACCTTCGCCGACAGCAAGAGCGCCACCCTGCGGGCGCGGGCCGAGAGGTTCCTGACCGACGCGCCGTGCCCGGCGTGCGGGGGCCGCCGGCTGCGGCCGGAGGCCCTGGCGGTGACCTTCGCCGGGCGGACGATCGCGGAGCTGGCGGCGCTGCCGCTGACCGAGCTGGACGCCGTACTGGCCGGGGGGACGGACGAGGCGGCGGGGGCGGGCGAGACGGCGGGGACGAGTGAGGCGGCCCGGGTGCTGGTCGCGGACCTGCGCGCACGGATCGGGCCGGTCGTCGAGCTGGGGCTCGGCTACCTCGGCCTGGACCGGGGCGCGCCGACCCTGTCGGCGGGCGAGCTGCAGCGGCTGCGGCTGGCGACCCAGCTGCGGTCGGGGCTGTTCGGGGTGGTGTACGTGCTGGACGAGCCGTCGGCGGGGCTGCACCCGGCGGACACCGAGGCGCTGCTCGGGGTGCTGGACCGGCTGAAGGCGGCCGGCAACACGGTGTGCGTGGTGGAGCACCACCTCGACGTGGTGCGGCACGCGGACTGGCTGGTGGACGTGGGTCCGCTGGCCGGGGAGCACGGCGGCCGGGTGCTGCACAGCGGACCGCCTCGGGACCTGGCGGGCCATCCGGAATCGGCCACGGCCCGGTACCTGTACGCCCGTCCGGCGCGGGAGCCCCGGCCGGTGCGGACGCCGTCCGGGACGGTCCGGCTGGTGGGGGTCGAGCGCAACAACCTGCGCCGCGTGGACGCCGCGTTCCCGCTCGGGGTGTTCACCGCGGTGACCGGCGTCTCCGGCTCGGGGAAGTCCACCCTGGTCGGGCAGGCCCTGGCCGGGGCGGTGACGGAGCGGATCGGGGCGGCGGACTTCCCGGTACGGCGGCTGGTCGAGGTCGACCAGAAGCCGATCGGGCGCACGCCGAGGTCCAACCTGGCGACGTACACCGGTCTGTTCGACGTGGTGCGGCGGCTGTTCACGGCCGCTCCGGAGGCGAAGGCGCGCGGCTGGAAGGCGGGCCGGTTCTCCTTCAACGTGCCCGGCGGGCGCTGCGAGACCTGTACGGGCGAGGGGTTCGTCTCGGTCGAGCTGCTGTTCCTGCCGAGCACGTACGCGCCCTGCCCCGAGTGCGGCGGCGCCCGCTACAACGCCGAGACCCTCCAGGTGCGGTACGCGGGGCTGGACATCGCGGAGGTGCTCTCCCTGACGGTGGAGGCGGCGGCGGAGTTCTTCGCGGACGTCCCGGCGGCGGCCCGCAGCCTGCGCGCCTTGGAGGGCGTGGGGCTCGGCTACCTGCGGCTGGGCCAGCCCGCGACCGAGCTGTCGGGCGGCGAGGCGCAGCGGATCAAGCTGGCCACCGAGCTCCAGCGGCTGCGCGGGGACCACACGCTGTACCTGCTGGACGAGCCGACGACCGGGCTGCACCCGGCCGACGTCGAGGTGCTGCTGCGGCAGTTGCACGGGCTGGTGGACGCCGGGCACTCGGTGGTCGTGGTGGAGCACGACATGGACGTGGTGGCGGGGGCGGACTGGGTGATCGACCTGGGTCCGGGCGGCGGCGCGCGGGGCGGCCGGATCGTCGCCGCCGGTACCCCGGCCGAGGTGGCGCGCGCTGCGGGCAGCCGTACGGCGGCCTACCTGGCGCGGGCGCTCGGCGCGGCGGGCGTGGACGCGGGCGCGGATGCGGGCGCGGATGCGGGCGCGGGCTGACGGCCAGGTGGCTCAGGTGACTTCGAGGGCGACCAGGCAGGTGTCGTCGGAGAGGTCACCCGTCGCGTAGTGGTCCATCACCGACTCCAGGGTGCCTTCGGCGCCCAGGCCGGGGTGCTCCGCCAGGTGCCGGCACAGGACGCGCAGTCCCTCCTCGATGTCGGCGTCCCGGCGCTCCACCAGGCCGTCGGTGTAGAGCACGAGGAGGTCACCGCGCTCCAGCGAGGTCGTGGCGGTCTCGTACGGATGGCCGGGCAGCAGGCCGAGCAGGGGCCCGCGGTGGTGGGTCGGGAGCGGGGAGGCCGTGCCGCCGCGTACCAGGACGGGTGCCGGATGTCCGGCGTTCGCCCAGGTCAGCAGGTGGTCGCCGTGGAGGTGGCCGATGACGGCCGTCGCCGTCTCGGCGGCCGGATCGGCGCACATGAGGTCGTTGAGCCACCCGGTCAGCCGGCTCGCGTCGCTGCCGGGGGTGTGGGCGAGGCCGGCCAGGCCGTGGCGCTGCTGGGCCATCCGGGCCACGGCGCTCAGCCCGTGCCCGCAGGCGTCGCCGATGGCGAGCAGGATCCGGCCGTCGGGCAGGGCCCGGCACTTGTACCAGTCGCCGCCGACGGCGGCCTCGGCGGGCAGGTAGGCCGCGGCCACCCGGTAGCCCAGGTCGACGATCTGCTCGGAATGGGTCGGCAGCAGGGCCTCGCGCAGGGCGGTGGCCACCCGCCGTTCGGCCACGGCCTCCTCGCGGAACCGTTCGGTCTGGCGGCGGGTCGCGGCCAGGCGCTGACGGCCGCGGATCTGGGTGGTCAGGTCGCGGGCGATCAGGTGCAGGGCCCAGGCCAGGCCGTCGGTGGAGATGACGGGCCGCCCCACGACGTGGAGGGTGCGGACGTCGCCCTGGACCGCGAAGCGGATGTCGGTGCCGGGCGGCTCCTCGCCGTCGAGCAGGGCGCGCAGGAGTCGTCCCCACAGGGGGAGGTCCTCCAGGAGCACGACGTCGCACAGCTCCATCAGGGTCAGGGGCCGGCCCGGGGTGGTGCGGAAGATGCCGCACAGCCCGTCGGACCAGATCGTCTCGCCGGACAGCAGGTCGTAGCGGGCCCATCCCATCGACGCGATGAACTGGGCCTCCAGGGACAGCAGTTCGGTGCGGTCACGGGCCTGGCGCCACGTCGCCAGCACCTGGCCGCCGCAGGCGGCGGCGTCGTAGAGCAAGGAGGTGCGGTGCAGGCCGTCGGGCCGGCGCTCGGTGTACTCCACGGGGTGCGCGCGCAGGGCCCGGCCACTGGCCAGGACCTCGATCAGCGCGTCGAGCAGGCCGGAGGCCTCGGCGCCGGGCCGGACGTCGAGGAGGCGTTTGCCGACCTGGCGGTCCGGGGGGTCGAGCCAGCCGGCGGAGCGGACGTGGTTGCCGGCCCTGATCACGAAGTCCACGGTCCGGCCGTCCTCGTCCTTGACGGGCGCCAGCAGGGCCGCCGAGACGGGGATGGCCGGGAGCGTCGCGCACAGGCAGTCCCAGGGGTCGTGCCCCTCGGCGGCGTCGTGGCAGGCGTGTCCCGCCCCTGTGCCCTGCCCGCACGGGCAGGCCTGGCCGCTGGCCTCGGCCGGGGGGACCAGTTCGCTCTCCGCGGTCGGCACGGAGCCCTCGCAGGCCCCCGCGGAGCGGGCGGCGATGGCCCTGAGCTGACCGATCTCGCGTGCGATCAGCTGTTTGACGGTCTCGGGATCTCTCAGCGGCACCGGACACATGGTTGCGGCTTTCGTCGGGTCTGGCCGGAATTTCGCCCCCGAAGGTCGCCCTCGCCCCCCGGACGGGTCGACGCGTTCCCGTCGGGGCCCCTTCCCGTGGCCGCCGGGATCATTCCTCCGCGCCGCCGCGGGCCGCGGCCCGGTCCGCCGGACCGGGCTCAGGGGTCGCCGGGCAGGAGGTGCTGGCCCTGTTCGCGGAAGGACCAGGCGCCGCGGTGCCGGGTGAGGAGCCACACCAGGTCGTAGCGGTCCGGCCAGAGGGCCGGGACGTCCCGGAGGCCGGCGGCGCCCAGGGCCTGCACGACGCGGGGCAGGCCGGTGTGCTCCCAGCAGATCAGGACGGGGCCGGGTGCGGCGAGGGCGGCGCAGGCCAGGTCGGCCTCCCGGCCGGCCGGGAGCGGAGCGCGGATCGGCAGCTTGAGCGCCTCGGCGAGGGGGGCCACGGTCTGACGGCAGCGGGCCGGGCTCCCCGACGGCACGAACAGGCTCGCGGGCCGCGGCAGCGGGGCCCGTGCGGCGGGCGGGAACAGCCCCGGCAGGGCCTCGGCGCGGCGGCGGCCGCGCAGGGCGAGGGAGCCGGGGTCGTCGTTGCCCTCGTCGTCCTCGCCGACGTCACCGGCGTACGGCTTCTCCGCGTGCCGGATCAGCATGATCAGCGTGTCGGGGGCGCCGGCCGGGTGCGCCGGCCCGGCGGCGGCCCGGTGGTGGTGCCCCTCGGAGGCGGAGGAGCACCCCACGAGCCCGGCCCCCGCGGCGAGCCCGGCCGCAAGCACGGTTCTGCGTGTGTGTGCCATGGGCGACACTGTCGCCGATGGCCGTCGGCCGGGCCGGGCGCGGCACGGGCGAGCGGGGTGCGCTCAGCCGATCGGCGCAGGGCACCGGGGTCAGGGCCTGCGGGGGCCCTTGCGGACGGCGCGCAGCCATTCGCGGTTCATCGCGGCGATCGACGGCAGGGGGATGCCCTTCGGGCAGGCCGTCGCGCACTCGCCGGTCAGGGTGCAGCCGCCGAAGCCCTCGTCGTCCATGGTGGCGACCATGTCCAGGACCCGGGTCTCGCGCTCCGGGGCGCCCTGCGGCAGCACGTTCAGGTGGTTGACCTTGGCCGAGGTGAACAGCATCGCCGAGCCGTTCGGGCAGGCCGCCACGCACGCGCCGCAGCCGATGCACTCCGCGTGTTCGAAGGCGTGGTCGGCGTCGGCCTTCGGCACGGCGGTGGCGTGGGCCTCCGGTGCGGAGCCGGTGGGCGCGGTGATGTAGCCGCCGGCCTGGATGATCCGGTCGAAGGCCGAACGGTCCACCACCAGGTCCTTGACCACGGGGAAGGCCGCTGCCCGCCACGGCTCGACGTCGATGGTGTCGCCGTCGGTGAAGGACCTCATGTGCAGCTGGCAGGTGGTGGTGCGCTCGGGGCCGTGCGCGTCGCCGTTGATGACGAGGCTGCACGCGCCGCAGATGCCCTCGCGGCAGTCGTGGTCGAAGGCCACGGGCTCCTCACCGCGCAGGATGAGGTCCTCGTTGAGGGTGTCGAGCATCTCCAGGAACGACATGTCCTTCGAGACGCCGTCGACCTCGTAGGTGACCATGGCGCCGGGGGCGTCGGCGTTCTGCTGGCGCCAGACGCGCAGGGTGAGCTTCATGCGTAGCTCCGCTGGGTGGGGTGGACGTACTCGAAGACCAGGTCTTCCTTGTGCAGGACGGGGGCGGTGCCGGTGCCGGTGAACTCCCAGGCGGCGACGTAGGAGAAGGCCTCGTCCTGGCGGGCCGCCTCGCCGTCGGGGGTCTGGGACTCCTCGCGGAAGTGGCCGCCGCAGGACTCGGCGCGGTGCAGCGCGTCGAGGCACATGAGCTCGGCGAGCTCCAGGTAGTCGACGATCCGGTTGGCCTTCTCCAGGGACTGGTTGAGTTCCGCGCCGGTGCCCGGGACCTTGATCCGGCGCCAGAACTCCTCGCGGATCTCGGGGATCCGGGCGAGTGCCTTGCGCAGGCCCGCCTCGGTGCGGGCCATGCCGCAGTACTCCCACATCAGTTCACCGATCTCGCGGTGGAAGGAGTCGGGTGTGCGGTCGCCGTCGACGGCGAGGAGGCGCTCGACGCGCTCGCGGGTCTCGCGCAGGACGGACACGGCCTCGGGGTGGGTGTCGTCCACGGGGGTGGCGTGCGGGTTGCGGGCCAGGTAGTCGTTGATGGTGGACGGCAGGACGAAGTAGCCGTCGGCGAGGCCCTGCATGAGGGCGGAGGCGCCGAGGCGGTTGGCCCCGTGGTCGGAGAAGTTGGCCTCCCCGATCGCGAACAGGCCCGGGACCGTGGTCTGGAGGTCGTAGTCGACCCACAGTCCGCCCATCGTGTAGTGCACGGCGGGGTAGATCCGCATGGGGACCTCGTACGGGTTCTCCGCGGTGATCCGCTCGTACATGTCGAAGAGGTTGCCGTACTTCTCGGCCACCTTCTCCTTGCCCATGCGGCGGATCGCGTCGGCGAAGTCCAGGTAGACGCCCTGGCCGCCGGGGCCGACGCCGCGGCCCTCGTCGCAGACGTTCTTGGCGGCGCGGGAGGCGATGTCACGCGGGACGAGGTTGCCGAAGGAGGGGTAGATCCGCTCCAGGTAGTAGTCCCGCTCGTCCTCGGGGATCTCGGCCGGCGGGCGGGTGTCGCCCTTGGCCTTGGGGACCCAGATCCGGCCGTCGTTGCGCAGGGACTCGCTCATCAGCGTCAGCTTGGACTGGTGGTCGCCGGTGCGCGGGATGCAGGTGGGGTGGATCTGGGTGAAGCAGGGGTTGCCGAAGTACGCGCCGCGCCGGTGGGCCCGCCAGACGGCCGTCGCGTTGGAGTTCATGGCGTTGGTGGACAGGTAGAAGACGTTGCCGTAGCCGCCGGAGGCGAGGACGACGGCGTCCGCGAAGTACGCGGAGATCGCGCCGGTGACCAGGTCGCGGGCGACGATGCCGCGGGCGCGGCCGTCGACGACGATCAGGTCGAGCATCTCGGTGCGGGCGTGCATCTCGACGTTGCCGGCGGCGATCTGGCGCGACAGCGCCTGGTAGGCGCCGAGCAGCAGCTGCTGGCCCGTCTGGCCGCGGGCGTAGAAGGTGCGGGAGACCTGGACGCCGCCGAAGGAGCGGGTGTCGAGGAGGCCGCCGTACTCGCGGGCGAAGGGGACGCCCTGGGCCACGCACTGGTCGATGATCTCGACGGAGATCTGGGCGAGGCGGTGGACGTTGGACTCGCGGGCGCGGAAGTCGCCGCCCTTGACGGTGTCGTAGAAGAGGCGGTGGATCGAGTCACCGTCGTTGCGGTAGTTCTTCGCGGCGTTGATGCCGCCCTGGGCGGCGATGGAGTGGGCGCGGCGCGGGGAGTCGCTGTAGCAGAACTGGACCACGTGGTAGCCCTGCTCGGCGAGGGTCGCGCCGGCGGCACCGCCCGCCAGGCCGGTGCCGACGACGATCACGGTGTGCTTGCGGCGGTTGGCCGGATTGACCAGCTTCGCCTCGAAGCGGCGGCGGTCCCAGCGTTCGGCGACGGGGCCGGCCGGGGCCTTGGTGTCGGCGAGGGGCTCGCCGGTGGAGAAGTCGGTGTACGCGCTCATGGTGGGCGTGGTGGTGCTCGTGCTCGTGGCGGTGCTCTTGCTCGTGGTGGTGTTCGTGCTCGTGCTCATGGTCAGCTCACCACTCCGGTCATGACGCCGACGGGGACGGATACGAAGCCCGCGAACAGGACCAGCGCGAGGGCGTGGGCCAGGAACTTCAGGGTCTTGTCGCGGCGGGCGTTGCCGGCGCCCAGGGTCTGGGCGGCGCTCCAGAAGCCGTGCCGGACGTGGAGGGCGACGGCCGCCATCGCGACGATGTAGATCGTGTTGCCGTACCAGGTGGAGAAGGTCGCCAGCAGGTTCTGGTACGGGTGGCCCTCCCAGGCGCGCTCGTTCACGGTGAGCGTCGTCAGGTCGAGGATGTGCCAGACGATGAACAGGCCGACGATGATCCCGCCCCAGCGCATGGTGCGGGTCGCGTAGCCGGCCCGGCGGCGCTTGTGGGCGTACGCGACCGGGCGGGCCTTGAGGTCGCGGCGGCTGAGCTGGTACGCGGAGACGGCGTGCGCGACGACCGAGACGATCAGCACGATGCGGGCGGCCCACAGGCCCCAGTGGCTGTGCAGGAACGGTTCTCCCATATGGCGCAGCCAGTGGCCGTAGGCGTTGAGCTCCTCCGGGCCGAAGAAGACCTTGAGGTTGCCGAGCATGTGCACGACGAGGTACGCGAGCATGATCAGCCCGGAGACCGCCATGACGGTCTTCTTGCCGACGGAGGAGTCCCAGAGCGTGCGCGTGATGGACGGCCGTCGGCCCGTCCGCGTTGCCAGAGCCATGCCACGAAGGTAGGGACGGAGGTCCCGAAAGGTCCAAGACATGATGCGGCTGATGTTGATAGGCATCCGCTATGAGGTCGGGCTAGCCTGGAGAGATGCAGTTCCAGCAGCTCGTCTACTTCGTGGCCGTCGCCGAGACCCGGCACTTCACCCGCGCGGCGGAGCGGGTGCACGTGGCCCAGCCGTCGTTGTCGCAGCAGATCAAGGCCCTGGAGCGGGAGTTGGGGGCGGAGCTGTTCAGCCGGGCGCGCGGGAACATCGCGCTGACCGACGCGGGCGAGGCGCTGCTGCCGCTGGCGCGCCGGATCCTGGCCGACGCGGACACCGCGCGACTGGAGGTGCAGGAACTGGCGCAGCTGCGCCGGGGGCGGATCCGGCTGGGGGCCACGCCGAGCGTCTGCACGGGCCTGCTGCCCGACGTGCTGCGGGCCTTCCACACGGCGCATCCGGGGGTGGAGCTGCTGATCGAGGAGAGCGGCTCGCTCGACCTGGTGCGGGAACTGGCGCGCGGGGCGCTGGACCTCGCGATGATCACCCTGCCGCTGCCGCCGGCGGCGCCGTCGCTGACCACCGTCGAGCTGCTGACCGAGGACCTGGTCGTGGTCTCCTCGGCCGAGCTGCCGCCGCCGGGCGGCGGCGGGCCGCTGACGATCTCCGCGCTGCGGGACGAGCCGATGGTGATGTTCCGGCACGGGTACGACCTGCGGGAGCTGACCGTGGCGGCGTGCCGGGCGGAGGGGTTCGAGCCGACGTTCACGGTGCAGGGCGGCGAGATGGACGCCGTCCTGGGCTTCGTCCGGGCGGGCCTCGGGCTGGCGGTGGTCCCGGCGATGGTCGTCGACCATGCCGGCCACGGCCTGCGGACGACCCCCCTGGCGGGCTCCCCCCTGCGCCGCACGATCGCCCTGGCCCACCGCACGGACGTGGCACCGCCGCGGGCGGCGCGGGAGTTGAAGCGGATATTGGTGGGGTAGGGCGGGGGCGGCCCGGCGGAAGCGGAGGGGGCTCGGCGGGGGCCGCTCGGCGAGGGCGGCCCGGCGGAGGCGGAGGGGCTCGGCGGGGTGGCTCGGCGCGGGCGGCTCGGCGGGGGCGACCTGCCGGGGGCCGCCCGGCGGAAGCGGAGGGCCTCCGGGCGCCTCGCCGGAGGCTGCTCACCGGGGGCGGCTGGGCGGGGCGGCTCGATGGGGCGGCTCGACGGATGCGGCTGGGCGGCCAACTCGACGAGGGCAGCCCAGCGGAAGCGGTCCGCGGGGGCGACCCGGCGGAGGCGGAAGAGCCCAATCTGGGCACCTCGCCGAAGGCGGCTCCAGGCCACCCACCCGAGGCGGCTCAACCGAGACGCCCCGCCGGGGGCTCAGCGGAGGGCGGCCAGGCGGGGGCAGCTCAGCAGGGGCAGCTCGACGGGAGCGGCCCAGCGGAAGCGGTCCGCGGGGGCGGCCCGGCAGCGGGGGCGGCCCGGCGGAGGCGGAAGGGCCCAGTCTGGGCGCCTCGCCGAAGGCGGATCGAGGCCGCCCACCCGAGGCGGCTCAACCGGGACGCCCCGCCGGGGGCTCAGCGGGGCTCGATGGAGGCAGCTCCACGGAGGCGGCTCGGCAGGGGCAGCTCGACGGGGGCGGCCCAGCGGGAAGCGGTCCGCAGGGGCGACCCGACGGAGGCAGTCCGACGGGGACGGCTCGGCGGAGGCGAAAGGGCCCACTCTCGGCGCCTCGCCGAAGGCGGCTCGAGGCCACCCACCCGAGGCGGCTCAACCGGGACGCCCCGGCGGGGGCTCGGCGGGGGCTCGATCGGGGCAGCTCCACGAGGCGACCCGGTGCGGGCGGCCCGGCGGGGGCAGCTCGACGGATGCGGCTCGACGGGGGCCGCTCGGGGAGGGCGGCCCGGCGGAAGCGGTCCGCGGGGGCGGCCCGACGGAGGGGGGCTCGGCGGGGCGGCCCAGCAGAGGCGGCCCGGCGGAGGTGGAAGGGCCCACTCTCGGCGCCTCGCCGCAGGCTGCTCAACCGGGGGCGGCCCGGCGGGGCGGCCCAGTGGAGGCAGCTCGACGGAGGCAGCCCCTGCGGAGGCCGCTCGACGAGGGCGGCCCGGCGGGGGCGGAAGGGACCACCCCGGGCGCCTTGCCCGGAGGCGGCTCCAGGCCGCCCACCCGGGGGCGGCTCAACGAGCACGCCCCGCCGGGGGCCGAACGGCTCGCCTGCGGGCACTGGGCCGGCTTACAGGGGCCGGAGGCGGGCCCACCCGGAGCGGCTCGACAGGGCGCCTCGCCGGGAGCCCGGAGGTGGCTCGGCGAGGCGACTCGCGTGGGGCCGGAGGTGGCTCGCCACCTCGCCTGGAGGCGGCTCGCCGGGACGAAGGCGGCTCACCGGGGGCGGCTCGCGGCGAGCGGAGGCGGCTCGCCGGCGGCGGGGCGGAGGCGGCCCGCCTGGTTGATCCCGCTCCCGGCCACAACCCACGGGGCCGACCGGTAGGAACAGCCGCAGCCGACCCCACTCGGCGTCCGCCCGATCCTGCCCCCATGTCGACATCAGCGGCCAAGGCACCGAGTAGCCGCACGCCCCATCGGGCGGTCCGGCCGGTGCGGCTCCGGACGGGGCCCCTCAACGGGTCCAGCGGCACCCCGCCCGCACCTCGGCGGGCCGGAGGCCATACCGACCGCGCCGTCACCCCCGTCACGAGCCCCCCGGCGCAGGCACGGCACGCGCGCACACGCGTGCATCGCGTGCATCGCGCGCATCGCGCGCATCGCGTGCATCGCGCGCATCGCGCGCATCGGCGACCTCGGCCCCGACCTGAAGAAAGGGTCACGGCTCCAACCTCCCGTCGCAAAGCGCGGCCAGGAACTGGACCATTCCGAGCTCCTCCATCGCACGCACCCTGCCTCTGCCACACCGCTCCGCCCGACACGCAACCGAGGAAGATCGCCCGAACAGGACCGCCCTCGGCGGCCGGGCAGGTCCGCCGGCTCAGGGGGTGCGGCTCGGGAGGACAGAGTCGAGGCCGTGGGCGAGGGCGCCGAAGGCGCTGTCGGCGTCGGCCACGGCGTCGGGGTAGGCCTCGTCGCTGGTCGCCCCGGCGGCCAGGCGGGTCCAGTTGACCCGGCCGAGCTCGTGCCGCACGGCGATCAGGTGCTGGGCGGAGAGCCGGGCCAGCAGCGGCGGTACGGCCTCCGCCTCCAGGACCTCGGCCAGCAGCTCGACCTCGCGCTCGACGTAGCGGGCGACCCGGTCGAGCAGGCTCTCCGCGGAGTACAGCAGCTGCATGAAGGCCACGATGTCGGGCAGGTCCGACAGCCCGGTGGCCGGGTCCCGCTCCGCGAGCGCCGCCGTGAAGTGCGCGTGCAGCGCGCCGACCGGGGTCTGGCCGGCCGGCCGGTCCCGCACGACACGGGCGGCCTCGTCCTGGTGATCGGCGAACCGGTCCAGGACCAGGTCCTCCTTGGTGGGGAAGTACCGGAACAGGGTCGGCTTGGAGACCTCCGCCGCCGCCGCGACGTCGGCCACCGATACGTCGTCGAACCCGCGCTCCAGGAACAGCTCCAGCGCGGTGGCCCGCAGGTGCGTGCGGGTGCGCTGCTTCTTGCTCTCGCGCAGGCCGGGGGTGGCGGCGTCCGTCATGCCCGTCTCCTTTCACTCCTCACTCCAAGCGTAGCAGACATTGATGACCGAGTTAATTTTTTTACTGGGTTGCATTTTTTCCTCGGTTGCGCTTTCCTGGTTCCAGGCCGCCGACAGGAGGCGGAGGAACAGCAGCGACCGACTGCGAACGGAGACGGGGGACCAGAGATGAACGACGTGACGACCGACGTGACGGACCACATGACGACCGATGTGGTGATCGTGGGCGCCGGCCCGACCGGCCTGACACTGGCCTGCGAACTGGCCCGGCGGGGCCGCACCGTGCGCCTCCTGGAGCAGCGGGAGTCACCGCACCGCGAGTCGCGGGGCAAGGCGCTGCGCCCGGGCGCCCTGGAGGTGTTCGCCGGCCTCGGCATCGCCGACCGGGTGCGCGCAGCGGGCGAGCCGCGGATGGTCTTCCGCAAGTACTTCGACGGCGTGCACGCCGCCGACACCGACGTCGAGGGCATGCTGCTGATCGGCCAGTGGCGGATCGAGGAGGCGCTGCGCGACCGGCTCGCCGAGCTCGGCGGCCGGGTCGAGTTCGGCGCCGGGGTCAGCGCCATCGCCCAGGACCAGGACGGCGTCACCGCCACCTTGACCGACGGCCGTTCGGTGCGGGCGGCTCATCTCGCCGGGTGCGACGGCGGCCGGAGCACCGTGCGCAAGCTCCTCGGCATCTCCTTCGAGGGGCACACCGACGAGGAGCAGGCCATGGTCGTCGGTGACGTACGGGCGCCAGGGCTGAGCCGGGGCTACTGGCACCAGTGGTTCACCTCGGACGGCGACGCGATGATGCTCTGCCCGATACCGGGCACGGACTCCTTCCAGCTCCAGGCCTCGCCGGAGCGGGACGCCGAGGGGCGGCCCCTGGCGCCGACGCTGGAGGGCTGCCAGCGGCTGTTCGACCGGCATGCCCGGATGCCGGGCATACGGCTGGCCGATCCCACCTGGCTGTCGACCTGGCGGGTCAACGTGCGGATGGCCGACCGGCTGAGGGAGGGCCGCGCCTTCCTCGCCGGGGACGCGGCCCATGTGCACCCGATAGCGGGCGGCTTCGGGATGAACACCGGCATCGAGGACGCCGCCGCGCTGGCCCGCTCGCTGAGCGGGGAGGCGCCGCTGGAGACCTACGAGACCGAGCGCCTGCCGGCCGCCGCCCATGTGCTGACCGACACCGCGGCGCGCATGCGCAGGGTGCGGGAAGCGGTGCGGACACCCGGCACCGGGATCGAGGCCGGCCTGGACTGAGCTGCGGTCAAGGGGCGGCGTCCGAGAGGGTGAGGGAGTGGATGCGGTCGGGTGCGCCGGGGCGGGCGTAGTACCAGCCCTGTGCCGTGTCGCAGCCCAGGGCGCGCAGCTGGGCAGCCTGGGCCCCGGTCTCCACGCCCTCGACCGTCACCGCGAGTTCGAGGCTGTGGGCGAGGGCGACGATCCCTTCGACGATCTTGACATCGACGGGGTCGGCCGGCTGCTGCTGCATCCCCTGGGTGAAGGAGCGGTCCAGTTTCAGCACGCTCACCGGGAGGCGGCGCAGGTTGGCGAGGTTCGAGTAGCCGGTGCCGAAGTCGTCGAGGGCGATGTCCACGCCCAGGGCGGCCAGCCGGCGCAGGGGTTCCAGGAGTTCGTCGTCGGCGCCGATCAGGGCCGATTCGGTGACCTCCAGGCACAAGGACCCCGGCTCCAGGCCGGAGTTCTCCAGGACCGCCACGGTGTCGGCGACGAGGCCGGGGTGGTGGAGCTGGGTGGGTGAGAGGTTGACGTTGATCCGCAGGGGGCCGCCGTGCTCGCGCTGCCAGTTGCGGGCCTGGCGGACCGCCTCCTCCAGCACCCAGCGGCCGAGGGGGACGATCAGGCCGGTGCGCTCGGCGAGCGGTATGAACCGGTCCGGTCCCAGGACGCCGTACTGGGGGTGGGACCAGCGCACCAGCGCCTCGGCGCCGTAGACACTGCCGTCGTTCATGTCCACCAGCGGCTGGTACTCGACGAAGAACTCGCCGCGTTCCAGGGCGCCGGGCAGGGCGTTGGTCAGGCCGTGTCGGGTGATGGCACGGGCGTCGGCCTCGGCGTCGGCGAACTCGAAGCGGTTGCCGCCGGCGGCCTTCGCCCGGTACATGGTGATGTCGGCGCTGCGGAGCACCTCGGCCGGGGTGCGCTCGCCTGCGGGGCCCTCGACGATGCCGATGCTGCCGCGCACGGTCAGCTCCCGGCCCTCCAGCCGGATCGGGGCGGCCAGCGCGGAGAGGATGCGGACGGCGAGGTCGGTGACCTTCTGTTCGGTGTCGGGACCGGTGGTCAGCGCCACGAACTCGTCGCCGCCGAGCCGGGCGACCACCTCGCCGGGGCCGGTCGCGCAGCTCTGCAGCCGGTCGGCGACCTCCACCAGTAGGCGGTCGCCCGCCGAGTGGCCGAGGCTGTCGTTGACCGCCTTGAACCCGTCCAGGTCGAGGTAGCACAGGCCGAAGCGGGCGCCGTCCTCGGCAGGGGCGCTGATCGCCTTCTCCAGCCGTTCGAAGAACAGCGTGCGGTTGGGCAGGCCGGTCAGGGCGTCGTGGGTGGCCTCGTAGCGCAGGCGCAGGTTGAGGAGCCGGCGTTCGGTGGTGTCCTCCATCAGCGCCAGCTGGTACTGCGGGCGGCCCTCGGCGTCGCGCAGCAGGGACACCGTCAGGTTGGTCCACAGCACGGTGCCGTCGTGCCGGTAGTACGGCTTCTCGACCCGGTAGTGCTCGCGCTCGCCGCGGACCAGTTCGCCGTACATCCGCCAGATGTTCGGGGCGTCGTCGGGGTGGCCCCACTCACTGACGTTGCGGCCGCGGACGTGGCCTTCGAGGCCGCCGAACATCTGCAGCAGCGCGTCGTTGACCTCCAGGACGTTGCCGTCGAGGTCGGCGATGCCGATGCCGATGGCGGCGCCCTCGAAGACGGCCCGGAAGCGCTCCTCGCTCAGGTGCAGGGCCTCCTGGGCGTCGGAGCGGGCGGTCAGGGCCGAGCGGGCGATGGCCTCCTGCTCCCGCAGGGTGCGCTCGCGCAGGGCCCGGGCGAAGCCGGCCGCGATGCCGTGCTGGAGGCGGGCGCAGCGGGCCCGGTACTGCTCGCTCTCCTCCGGGCCGGCCCCGCCGGGGCCGCAGTACAGCACCAGGTAGGAGTCGACCACGCCCAGGGTCCCGGACAGGGCCTCGGGGTCGGTGCAGTGGACGGCGACGAGTTCGGCGCCGACGCGCTGGGGCACGGCCGGGTCGAAGGAGCGCGCGTGCAGGGCCTCGTTGAGGGCGTGGGCCAGTGGCAGCAGGTGCCGCTCGAACTCGGCCCGCGTCAGCGAGGTCGCGGTGACCGGGAAGATGGCCCGGCTCCAGATGGTCGCGAAGCGGCCGATCCGGTCCGCCAGGTCCTCCGGCAGGCCCGTGGCCGCCGGCGCCTGCTCCGGGTGCGCCGTCTGGGCGGGGACTCTCACGCCTTGCGTCCCACACCCGCGAAGCCGGCGAAGGCGTACGGATCCTCCGGCGAGCCGAGGTCCTCGGGCGCCTCGGGCCGCCACATGGGCATCGGCACCAGCCCCGGGTCGACCAGGTCGAAGCCGTCGAAGAAGCGGGTGACCTCCTCGCGGGTGCGCATCACCAGCGGGTTGCGCATGTCCCGGTAGACGCCGACGGTCCCGCTGGCCTCCTCCTGGGAGACCGGCAGCCCCTCGTAGGAGGCATGGGTGACGACCAGCAGGCTGCCGGGGGCGAGGGCGTCACGCAACTCGGCCACGGCCCCGTGCGGGTCGTCCGCGTCCTCCAGGAAGTGCAGGACGGCGACGAGCAGCAGGGCGACCGGCCGGTCGAGGTCCAGCAGCTGCTCCACCTCGGGGCTCTGCAGGATCGACGCCGGCTTGCGCAGGTCGGCGGCGGCTATGGCGCTGAGGTCGTCCCCGGCCAGGACGGCCCGGCTGTGGGCGACCGCGACCGGGTCGTGGTCGACGTAGACGACGCGCGCCTGCGGGCAGGCCTGCTGGGCCACCTCGTGGACGTTGCCGAAGGTGGGGATGCCGGAGCCGATGTCGAGGAACTGGGTGATGCCCTCGGCCACGGCGTGGCGCACGGCGCGTCGCATGAATGCCCGGTTCGCCTGCATGATCTTGGGCAGGCCCGGCAGGAATTCCATGGCCCGGCGGGCGGCCTGGCGGTCGACATCGAAATTGTGGGAGCCGCCCAGGTAGTAATCGTAGATGCGCGACACGCTCGGCACCGATATGTCGATGCCTGGCGGGGCCCAGGCGGGGCGGTCCATCGAGGTCTCCAAGCCGTAGTCCATCTGCGGTCGGACTGCTGTCCGAGCCGAATGTACTGATCATTCGCCAACAGAGCGAGCTAAAGCGGAAATTGGCGGTCCGTTCTTCGTCACACACCAAAGCCGGGCGCGGACCCCGGCCCCGCATTGGCCGAAACCGACAAGTCCCTTTTGAGAATTGACGCCGGGCGGACCGCCGCTGTCCGTCTCTGGCTCAAACCGTTCTGGACCGAAGGTCACCCGTTCAGGCGAACCGTTCGCGTGCGCGGCGTGCGCGCCGCCGGTCCGGCCCATGATCCCCGCGTGAACAGACCCCGTTCCCGGCGCTTACTGGCGGTCCCGGTCCTGGTGTGGGCGGCCCTCACCACCACCCCGGCCGTGGCCGATAGCTGCGCCTACGCGACGATCACCGACGGCGGCGGTCGCACGGTGGTGGGGCTCGTCGCGGCCGCGGGCAGCGGTGGCCGCGGGGGCGGTCACGGGAGTGGCCATGGTGGCGGACATCACGAGGGCCGGCACTGCCGCAAGTACCCCAAGGGGCACCGGCACTGCCCGCCACCGCCTCCCCCGCCGTGCCCGACGCCCAGGCCCACCCCGCCGAAGCCCACCCCGACCCCGACGCCCCCGCCCCCTCCACCGAAACCGGCGCCGACTCCGACCCCGACTCCGCCCCCGCCCCCGAAGCCGCCCGCTCCGGCGCCGCCG
>NZ_JAJAUY010000041.1 GCF_020532625.1 Streptomyces antimicrobicus
GCCGCAGCCCCAGCCGGGCTACGGCTACCCGCAGCAGCCGCCCGCCGGCTACGGCTACCCGCAGCAGCCCGGCACCCCGGCCCCCGGCGCCCCTGCGCCCGGCACCCCGGCGCCCGGCGCCCCCACCTGGACCTCCCCGTCGCCCTGGCCCCAGCAGCCGGGCACCGTCCCGATGGCGGCCGCGCCGGCGCCCGGCGGCGGCAACGCCAAGCGCAACCAGCTGATGATCATCGGCGCGGCCGTGCTCGCCATCGCCCTCATCGTCGGCGGCGGCTTCTGGCTGACCTCCGGTGACGACGGCGGCGGCAAGCAGGACACCGCCAACGGCCAGAACAACGGCGGTGGCGGCGGCGACAAGCCCGGCGGTGGCGGCGGCACGGAGAAGGTGCCGTCGAACACCAAGGCCAAGACGCTGGTCAACGTGCCGCAGCCGGAGGTCCAGGACGTCGTGGACGTCGGCGGTTCCTGGATCACCGACTCCGTCTACGTCAAGGGCGACGTGGCCAAGATCGTCGGCTACGGCCTCAACGACGGCGGCAAGAAGTGGGAGATCCCGCTCACCGGCCAGCTGTGCGGCGCGACCACCCACGTCAGCGACAACAAGACCGCCGTCCTGTTCCAGGAGGGCATGCCCTCCGACCAGAACAAGTACCCCCGCTGCAACCAGGTCGGCGTGATCGACCTCAACGCGGGCAAGCTGGCCTGGTCCGGCTCCGTCCAGTCGGTCGCCAGCGGCGACAAGAAGGTGGAGTTCAAGGAGGTCACCCTCTCCGGCCAGACGGTGGCCGCGGGCGGCCTGCAGGGCGGCGCCGCCTGGAACCTCGCCGACGGCAAGAACCTGTGGCTGCCCAAGCCGGACGCCGAGAAGTGCTACGACCTCGGCTACGGCGGCGGCGAGGCCCTCGCCGTGCTCCGCAAGTGCGGCGGCTACGGCCAGCAGTACCTCCAGGCGCAGGTCCTCGACCCCGCCACCGGCGCGCCCAAGTCCTCGTACAAGATGTCCCCCGGCATCGAGTGGGCCCACATCGTGTCCACCAAGCCGTTCGTGGTCGCCGCCGACGTCGGCGACACGGCCAAGGGCGGCAGCGGGGTCAGCGACCTGTTCGTCATCGACGACGCGGGCCAGCTCAAGACCAAGATCGCGATGTCCTCGGGCAACTACGACCCGGACTGCCCGGCCACCGAGGTCGAGGGCTGCACCAAGATCGTCGTCGGCAACGGCAAGGTCTACGTGCCCTCTGCCGAGCACCAGGGCGCCACGGCCACCGGCCGCACCAACGAGCTGCTGTCGTTCGACCTGAACACCGGCAAGCAGACCACGGACCGCGCCGACGCCGGCGAGCGCTACACGCTCGTCCCGCTGCGCATGGACGGGTCGAACATCATCGCCTACAAGTGGCCGCCGTACGACAAGGGCGGCCAGGTGGTCAGCATCGACGGGGCCACGATGAAGGAGACCCTGCTGATGGAGATGCCGGCGGACAAGGACTTCCGGCGCGCCGAGACCAGCTTCTCCGTCGAGCACGCCGAGTACCGCTACCACAACGGCCGGCTGTTCATCGCCGAGCAGCTGATCAGCAAGCGGTACTCGAGCAGCGGCGACCCGGAGTACCTGTTCGCCTCCTTCGCCGCGAACTGACCGCCCGCCGCACCGGCTGCGGCACCCGCCAGGCGAACGCGTCAGGAACGCCCCCGGAAGGTCCGCCCTTCCGGGGGCTTTCTCGTCGGTAACCGGCGCACACCGTCGAACAAGCGTGTAGCTTGCCGGGGCAGAAGGGTCGGGGGTGGGTGCCGCAATGGGCGTACGGGTCGTGGTGGTCGACGAGCACCGGCTGCTGGCCGAGGCGCTCGCCTCGGCACTGAAGCTGCGCGGTCACCGGGTGCTGGCCGCGACCGCTCCGGCGGCGGGCGCCGCCGAGCTGGTCATCAGCCGCTCGCCGGAGGTCTGCCTCCTGGGCACCGCGACCCCCGCCGAGCCCGGGGTGTTCGACCCGGTCGTGCGGATCAAGCGGGAGCGCCCGCAGATCGCCGTCGTGGTCCTCGGTCCGGTGCCCAGCCCGCGCGGGATCGCCGCGGCCTTCGCCGCCGGCGCCTCGGGCTACGTACGCCAGGACGAGCGGATCGAGGGCGTGGAGCGGGCCCTGGCCAAGGCCCGCACGGGCGAGGCGGCGGTGGCCCCGCAGCTGCTCCAGGGCGCGTTCGGGGAGCTGCTCAACCCCGCGGCCCAGCCGGACGACGAGGCCGGGCGGCTGCTGCGGCTGCTGACCCCGCGTGAGGTCGAGGTGCTGGTGCGGGTCGCGGAGGGCGAGGACACCCGGCTGATCGCCGCCGGGATGGCCATCGCGCCCAGCACGGCCCGCACGCACGTGCAGCGGGTGCTGATGAAGCTGGGCGTCGGCTCCCGGCTGGAGGCGGCGGCGCTGGCCGCCCGGACCGGGCTGCTGGACCGGGCCGCCGGGCAGCGCCCCACGGGTCCGTGAGGGCGGCCGATTTCCCCGCAGCACCGTCCATGGGGTAAGCCAGAGACGTCATCCCGGACGGGTGCATCCATGCGAGAGGTAGTAGGCGAGTGAGCAAGTACCTGGTCACCGGCGGCGCCGGATACGTGGGCAGCGTGTGCGCGGCCCATCTCCTGGAGGCCGGCCACGAGGTCACGGTCCTCGACAACCTCTCCACCGGCTTCCGCGAGGGCGTCCCCGCCGGCGCCACCCTGATCGAGGCCGACATCCGCGACGCGGGCCGCCACCTGGACGACTCCTACGAGGCCGTGCTCCACTTCGCGGCCTTCTCGCAGGTCGGCGAGTCGGTGGTGAACCCGGGCAAGTACTGGGACAACAACGTCGGCGGCACCATGGAGCTGCTGGCCGCCATGCGCGGGGCGGGCGTGCGCAAGCTGGTCTTCTCCTCCACCGCCGCCACCTACGGCGAGCCGGAGTCCACCCCGATCACCGAGACCATGCCGACCGCGCCGACCAACCCGTACGGCGCGTCCAAGCTGGCCGTGGACCACATGATCACCGGTGAGGCGGCGGCGCACGGCCTGGCCGCGGTCTCGCTGCGCTACTTCAACGTGGCGGGCGCGTACGGCGCGTACGGCGAGCGGCACGACCCCGAGAGCCACCTGATCCCGCTGGTCCTCCAGGTCGCCCTGGGGCAGCGCGCGGCGATCTCGGTGTTCGGCGAGGACTACCCGACCCCGGACGGCACCTGCGTGCGCGACTACATCCACGTCGCCGACCTCGCCGAGGCGCACCTGGCGGCGCTGGACGCGGCCGTCGCCGGCGAGCACCTGATCTGCAACCTGGGCAACGGCAACGGCTTCTCGGTCCGCGAGGTGATCGAGACCGTCCGCAAGGTCACCGGGCACGAGATCCCCGAGGTCGTCGCCGAGCGCCGGGCCGGCGACCCGGCCGTCCTGGTGGCGTCGGCCGCGCGGGCGCACGAGCGGCTCGGCTGGACCCCGCGGCGCCCGGACCTCGCCGGCATCGTCGCCGACGCCTGGGAGTTCGCCCAGCGGCGGCGGGCCGCGCAGGCCTGAACCGGGCGCGCGGCGGGGCGCGGACCCCGCCCGGCGCGGCGTACTGCTCCTCCTGCCACGGCGTAGGGCGGCTTTCGCCAGGGCGTAGGGCGGCTCTCGCCACGGCGTACGGCTCCCCTCGCACGGCGTACGGCCCCGGCGCGTGAGACGGCTCACGCGCCGGGGCCGTGCTGTGTGCGCGGGCGCCCGGCGTACGCACGCTGCGTGAATCGCACCCCGTGCAACTGCCCGTGGCACGATCACGGCCGCAGAATGGTTTCGCGAGGGCCCCGAAGGGGCCAATTCCAGCCACCTGATCGGGACTTCGAAGCCCCTGGGCCGGAAAATCCCTCGGAAAACTTCTGCTATTCGGCCAACCGCCGGACGCCCGGGGCCCTACGCTGATGCGTGACACCGGTGGGGGCCGGTGTTGATTCAGGGGTCGAGACACATCGGGTACGACGTCCGGTCCGGGGTAGCACTGAAGTCACGGCGGCGGCCGGGGCGGCTGCGGCGAACCCCGGATCCGGGCGTCGTACCCGCCGTCGTCCGTTCCCCGACCCTTGGGGGTGTCTGTGGTTCGTATCCGGGTTCTCGTGGTGGACGATCACCGCATCTTCGCCGAGTCGCTCGCCGCCGCCCTGGCGGCCGAGCCCGACGTGGACGTGTCCGCGGCCGGGAGCGCCCCGGCGGCCCTGCGCTGTCTGGACCGCGCGGCGGGTGAGGGGCGCCGCTTCGACGTGCTGCTCGTGGACGCCGACCTCGGCGGCGGCGCGGGCACGGTGCCCGTCCAGCGGGAGTCGGGCTCGGGCCCGCCCCCGGCCGGGGAGGGCATCTCGCTGGTCGCGGGCGTGCGTACGGCCCATCCGGGCGTCCGTACGGTGGTCCTGGCCGAGCGGGACGACCCGCGCCGGGCCGCGCTGGCCCTGCAGGCGGGCGCCTCGGGCTGGGTGGCCAAGGACTGCTCGCTCTCGCGCCTGCTGACCGTCGTACGGGGCGTGCTGCGGGAGGAGACCCATCTGCCGCCCGCGCTGCTGACCGGCGTGCTGCGGGAGCTGACGGCCGCCCGCAAGCACCGTACCGACAGCGAGCGGCTGGTGGAGTCCCTGACGCCGCGTGAGCACGAGGTGCTGCGCTGCATGGTGGCGGGCCTGGGCCGCAAGGAGGTGGCCGCGCGGCTGTTCCTGTCCCCGCACACGGTCCGCACCCACATGCAGAACGTCCTCGGCAAGCTCGGCGTGCACTCCACGCTCGCGGCCGTGGCCCTGGCCCGGCGGGCCGGGGTGCGGCCGGCGGAGCTAGCCGGGGATGTTGTCGAACGGAGCGGTCAGCTGGCGTAGCAGGGCCGCCAGGTCCCCGCGCTGGGCGCGGGAGAGCTGGGCGAGGATCGCCCGCTCCTGCGCCAGCAGGCCGGCGAGCGCCTGGTCGGCCCGGTCACGGCCCTCGGGGGTCAGGCGTACCAGCACCCCCCGGCGGTCGCTGGGGTCGGGCAGGCGCTCGACCAGGCCCTTCTTGGCGAGCCGGTCGATGCGGTTGGTCATGGTGCCGGACGTCACCAGGGTCTGGGTGAGCAGCTGGCCCGGGGAGAGCTGGTAGGGGGCGCCGGCCCGGCGCAGGGAGGTGAGGACGTCGAACTCCCACGGCTCCAGGCCGTGCTCGGAGAAGGCGAGCCGGCGGGCCCGGTCGAGGTGACGGGCGAGCCGGCTGACGCGGCTGAGCACTTCGAGCGGTTCCACGTCGAGGTCAGGGCGCTCCCGCCGCCATGCCGCGACCAATCGGTCGACCTCGTCCTCCATGCCGCTCAGTGTAAGGGATCTATCGACATGAAGTATCTTGAATTCAAGTCTCTTGTGATCAAGCATCTTGACATCGAGATATATTTCCCGCGAGGCTGGGGCATGGAGGGGGCCGGGACTGCTTCCGCTTCATCCCGCCCCGCCAGTAGGGAGGCTCGAACATGCATTCCGATGCTGCGCCGGCCGTCCGTTCCCGGACGGTCACCGAAGGCCCCACGCCTTCCGCGCCCACCTGGGACCCGCAGCAGTACCTGCGGCACGCCGGCCACCGCACACGCCCCTTCGTGGACCTGCTCGCCCGGATACCCGACCTGCCCACGCAGGCCCCCCGCATCGCCGACCTGGGCTGCGGCCCCGGCAACGTCACCGCCCTGCTCGCCGACCGCTGGAGCAAGGCGCGCATCACCGGCTACGACCTCTCGCGCGAGATGCTGGAGCGGGCCGCCGAGGAGCACGCCGGGCCCACACCCGGCGGCGGCAGCCTCGACTTCCGGCACGCCGACATCGCCTCCTGGCTGCCCGAGGAGCCTTACGACCTGATCGTCTCCAACGCCGCCCTGCAATGGGTACCCAGCCACCCCGGCTCCTTCGCCGCCTGGATCAACGGCCTGCGGCCCGGCGGCACCTTTGCCTTCCAGATCCCCGGCAACTTCCAGGCGCCCAGCCACAGCCTGCTCGCCGCCCTCTGCGACACCCCGCGCTGGCGGCCCCGCCTCGCGGGCCTGGGCGCCCGCTACATCCACCTGCTGGAACCCGGCGAGTACCTGGCCCGGCTCACCGAACTCGGCTGCGCCGTCGAGGTCTGGGAGACCACGTACTACCAAATGCTCACCGGCCCCGACCCCGTCCTGGACTGGGTCAAGGGCACCGCCCTGCGCCCGGTGCTGACCGCGCTCGGCGAGGACCAGGAGGCCGTCTCCGACTTCCTGCTCCAGTACCGCGACCTGCTGCGCGGCGCCTACCCGCCCGGCCCCCGCGGCACCGTCTTCCCGTTCCGGCGAGTCTTCGCCATCGCCCGCAAGGAGAACTGACCACCGTGCTCACTGCCGTCGACCACGTCCAGCTCGCCGCCCCGCCCGGCTCCGAGGACCAGCTGCGCGCCTACTACGCGGGCGTGCTCGGCATGACCGAGATCCCCAAACCGCCCGTCCTCGCGGCCCGCGGCGGCTGCTGGTTCGCCGCCGGCCCGGTGCAGCTGCACCTGGGCGTGGAGGAGGACTTCCGCCCCGCCCGCAAGGCCCACCCGGGCCTGCGCGTCACCGGCATCGAGGCCTACGCCGCCCAGCTGGAGGAACGCGGGGCCAAGGTCGTCTGGGACGACAACCTCCCCGGCCACCGGCGCTTCTACTCCGAGGACCCGGTCGGCAACCGCCTGGAGTTCCTGGAGCCCACCCCGTGACCCCGGGGAGCACCCGCCCCTGGTTATGACACGGCGCCCCGGCACCGGAGGAAGATCCGGTGCCGGGGCGCCGTCGGGCCCGCAGAAGCCGATCAGCCGATGCTGCGGTAGGTGAAGCCGTTCGCGACGCCGACCGCGCCGGACCAGACCGCGCTGCCGAACGGGTTGTCCGCCGCCTTCCGGGTCACCGTGCCGTCCGCGTCGACCAGGATCAGGTCCGCCTTGCCGTCACCGGTCACGTCACCGGGAGAGGTCACGGAGACCAGGTTGGGCGTGAACAGGTTGGTCACCAGCCAGCGGCCCTTGAACGGGGCCGAGGCGTTGCCCGTGGCCTGGTGGTAGTACGCGTCACCGTTCGGCGTGACGCCCGCGACGTCGGCGTGGCCGTCGCCGTTGAAGTCACCCGAGGCGATGAACTTGTACTGGTCCCAGCCGCCGCCGACATTGATCGGGGCTGCGAACTTGTTGCCGGTGCCGTCGCCCTGGTGGACGTAGAGGTTGCCCCAGATGTCACGGGTCAGCAGGTCGCCCTTGCCGTCGCCGGAGACGTCGCCGCCGCCGACCACGTAGCTGGTGACGCCCCACCAGTCACCGGCGAGGGACTGTCCGGTGGTGCGGTTGGTCAGGCCCCACTGGTTGAACTGGAGCTGGTGACCCCAGTTCCGCTTGTCCAGACCGGCCGCCAGGACGAGCTTCGAGCCGTCGTCCGGCCACACGAAGCCGCCCGACTTGAACGGGGCGTGGAAACCGCCGTCGAGCTTGTTGACGTGCTGCCACGCCTGCCCGTTGGCGTCGATCCCGCCGATGCTCTTCTTGCCGTAGACGGGGGTGATGCTCGCGCCGACGAACATCTCCAGGCTCGTCCAGCCCTTGCCGCACTCGTACTGCCAGGTGAACCTGCCGTTGCCCTCGGAGAAGTGGCAGAACAGGTCGCCCGTGCCGGTGACGCCCATGATGTCGGCCTTGCCGTCGCCGTCGATGTCGTCGGCGGCGACCAGCTGCGTGTAGAAGGTCCAGCCGCTGGCGATCTGGGTGCGCCACTGCAGGACGCTGGAGGCGTTGCCGGAGCCCCGGTGGAGGAAGAGCTCACCGGTGGGCATGCGGCCGATGACGTCCGGCGCGCCGTCGCCGTCGACGTCACCCGTGCCGAGGATCTGGTCGTACTGCTCCCAGCCGCTGCTGACCTTGACCCGGCCCGCGAACGGGCTGGAGACGTTGCCGGTGCCGGCGTAGTAGTACAGGTCACCGGAAGGCGTGCGGGCCAGCAGGTCCTGGCGGCCGTCCCGGTTGAGGTCACCGGCGCCGAAGACGCGGTTGTAGACCTGCCAGCCGGTGCCGGTCCACAGCGGGGCCCCGGCCCAGTTGCCGGAGGTCTCGCGCAGCTGGAGCTTGCCGTCGAAGGTCAGCGTCAGGATCTCGGGGTTCCAGTTCCCGACGGCGTTGCCCAGGGCGACGATGTCCTTGACGGTCTCCTGGTCGTCACCCTCGATGCGGAAGTCGACGACCGGGGACTGCGGGTTGCTGGTCGGGAAGGCGCCCGTGTAGCCGGCGCCGGTGCGGAACAGCAGGTCGCTGAAGCCGTCGCCGTCCAGGTCCAGACGCGGCTGCTGGGTGGCCGCGGTCGCGCCCTGCGCCCAAGCGCGCTGGTCGCGTTCCGGACGCGTGACGGTCGGCTTGACCGCCGGGGCGACGGCCGCCGGGCGGTCCGACCCCTTGCCGGCGGCCGAGGCCGGACCGGCGGAGAGCAGGGCGCCCGCGGAGAGAGCCAGAGCGGTGCAGGCGGCGAGGCGGGCGAGGCGCTTGGAGCGCGAGTGGGACAAGAGGTTTCTCCCTGAGTAGCAAGGTGAAACCGGGTGGACGCGTGGACTTCCACGAGCGCGTGCGGGCATGCGGGCATGGACCATGCGGGCATGCCTGAGCTGCGCCGTCGGTGATTTTGCGTTCCCCCCCGGGAGTGATCACAGAGTACGCGGGAAGATCCCCGAGGAAGAAGTGGTTTCTCGTACAACCTTTCGACATGTCGTCGATCGCCGCCCGGCCGCCCGCGATCAGCTCTTGCGGTGCCCCACCAGGCGGGGCTTCGACTCCAGGCCGTCCAGGCCGTGCCAGGCCAGGTTCACCAGGTGCGCGGCCACCTCGGCCTTCTTCGGGCGGCGGACGTCCAGCCACCACTGGCCCGTCAGGGCCACCATGCCCACCAGCGCCTGCGCGTACAGCGGGGCCAGCTTCGGATCGAAGCCGCGGGCCTTGAACTCAAGGCCCAGGATGTCCTCCACCTGCGTGGCGATGTCGCTGATCAGCGAGGCGAAGGTACCCGTCGACTGGGCGACGGGGGAGTCGCGGACCAGGATGCGGAAACCGTCGGTGTACGTCTCGATGTAGTCCAGCAGGGCGAACGCCGCCTGCTCCAGCAGCTCCCGCGGATGCCCGGCCGTCAGCGCGCCCGTGACCATGTCCAGCAACTGGCGCATCTCCCGGTCGACCACGACCGCGTACAGCCCCTCCTTGCCGCCGAAGTGCTCGTAGACCACCGGCTTGGACACCCCCGCCTTCGCCGCGATCTCCTCCACCGAGGTGCCCTCGAAGCCCTTCTCGGCGAACAGGGCACGGCCGATGTCCAGCAGTTGCTGGCGCCGCTCCGCGCCCGTCATCCTCACCCGGCGGCTGCGCCGGGGCCTGTCGCTGCTGGAAGTACTACCGCCGTCGATCGCCACGCCCCCCATCATGCCGCGTTCGACAGGTTTTCCTTGCGCCGGGCGTCGATGCGGTCCTCCGACGGCCACCGCACGTCGGTCGCCCAGCCGAGCTGTTCGAACCAGCGGATCAGCCGGGCGCTGGAGTCCACCTGCCCGCGCAGCACCCCGTGCCGGGCCGAGGTCGGGTCCGCGTGGTGCAGGTTGTGCCAGGACTCCCCGCACGACAGCACCGCCAGCCACCACACGTTGCCCGAGCGGTCCCGGGACCGGAACGGGCGCTTGCCCACCGCGTGACAGATCGAATTGATCGACCACGTCACATGGTGCAGCAGGGCCACCCGGACCAGCGAGCCCCAGAAGAACGCCGTGAACGCCCCCCACCACGACCAGGTCACCAGCCCGCCCACCAGCGGCGGGATCAGCAGCGACACCACCGTCCACAGCACGAACTGCCGACTGACCGCCCGCAGCGCCCGGTCCTTGACCAGATCAGGGGCGTACTTGCGCTGATCGGTCTGCTCCGCGTCGAACAACCACCCCACATGCGCCCAGCACAAGCCCTTCAACAGCGCCGGAACCGTCTCCCCGAACCGCCACGGCGAATGCGGGTCACCCTCGGCGTCCGAGAACCTGTGGTGCTTGCGGTGATCGGCCACCCACCGCACCAGCGGCCCCTCCACCGCCATCGACCCGGCGATCGCCAACGCGATCCGCAGCGGCCGCCGCGCCTTGAAGGAACCGTGCGTGAAATGCCGGTGGAAACCGACCGTGATCCCGTGGCACGCCACGAAATACATGAACGCCATCAAACCCAGATCCAGCCAGCTCACCCCCCAGCCCCACGCCAGCGGAACCGCCGCCAGCAACGCCACGAAAGGCACGGTGATGAACAGCAGCAGCGCGATCTGCTCGATCGACCGCTTCTGCTCGCCACCGAGCGTCGCGGACGTCTCGGCCTCGTCCGAGGGCGCGGAGCCGCCCCTGATCAGATCGGGCGAAAGAGTCATAGGGCGTCCCTGGGGGTGGGGGATGGGGGGAAGGGGGGAGTCGGCACGACCCGCGGGTCGTCCACGCCGGCTCGGGCCACTACGGCTACGGGACCGTAACCTACGGCAACGTAAGTATGGCAAAGGCGCGCCCCACGGCAACAGCTCCCCTACCCCTCCGCACCCCCGGTCCCACCCCGCCCCAGGTGGGGGGTACCACCGGCACCACCCCAGGCCACCTATCCTGGTGCCGTCGGACAGCGCGGTCCGCCCCAGTAGCGTTCGTAACACTGCAAGGAGCCGCACCCGTGAGCAGTGCTGACCAGTCCACCCCCAACGCCGAGCTGCGCGCCGACATCCGCCGCCTCGGCGACCTGCTCGGCGAGACCCTCGTCCGCCAAGAGGGCCAGGAACTCCTCGACCTCGTCGAACAGGTCCGCGCGCTCACCCGCACCGACGGCGAAGCCGCAGCCGAGCTGCTGGGACACACCGACCTGGAGACCGCGGCCAAGCTCGTCCGCGCCTTCTCCACCTACTTCCACCTCGCCAACGTCACCGAGCAGGTCCACCGCGGCCGCGAGCTGCGCGCCCTGCGCGCCGCCGAAGGCGGCCTCCTCGCCCGCACCGCCGACATGCTCAAGGACGCCGACCCCGCACACCTGCGCGAAACCGTCGCCCACCTCAACGTCCGGCCGGTCTTCACCGCCCACCCCACCGAAGCGGCCCGCCGCTCGGTCCTCAACAAGCTGCGCCGCGTCGCCGCACTGCTCGAAGAACCCGTCACCGGCGCCGGCGACCGCCGCCGGCACGACCTGCGGCTCGCCGAGAACATCGACCTCATCTGGCAGACCGACGAACTGCGCGTCGTACGGCCCGAACCCGCCGACGAGGCCCGCAACGCCATCTACTACCTCGACGAACTGCACGCCGGCGCCGTCGGCGACGTCCTGGAGGACCTCGCCGCCGAACTCCAGCGCGTCGGCGTCGAGCTCCCCCCCGGCACCCGCCCCCTGACCTTCGGCACCTGGATCGGCGGCGACCGCGACGGCAACCCCAACGTCACCCCCGAGGTCACCCGCGAGGTGCTGATCCTCCAGCACGAACACGGCATCAGCGACGCACTGGACCTCATCGACTTCCTCCGCGGCCTGCTGTCCAACTCCATCCGCTACACCGGCGCCACCGAAGAACTCCTCGCCTCCCTCCAGACCGACCTCGAACGCCTCCCCGAGATCAGCCCCCGCTACAAGCGCCTCAACGCCGAAGAGCCCTACCGCCTCAAGGCCACCTGCATCCGGCAGAAGCTGCTCAACACCCGCGAACGCCTCGCCAAGGGCACCCCCCACGAGACCGGCCGCGACTACCTCGGCACCGCCGAACTCCTCGCCGACCTCACCCTCATCCAGACCTCCCTGCGCGAGCACCGCGGCGGCCTCTTCGCCGACGGCCGCATGGACCGCACCATCCGCACCCTCGCCGCCTTCGGCCTCCAGCTCGCCACCATGGACGTACGCGAACACGCCGACGCCCACCACCACGCCCTCGGCCAGCTCTTCGACCGCCTCGGCGAGGAATCCTGGCGCTACGCCGACATGCCCCGCGACTACCGGCAAAAGCTCCTGGCCAAGGAACTGCGCTCCCGCCGCCCCCTCGCCCCCACCCCCGCCCCCCTCGACGCCGCCGGCGCCAAGACCCTCGGCGTGTTCTTCACCATCAAGGACGCCTTCGAGAAGTTCGGCCCCGAAGTCATCGAGTCCTACATCATCTCCATGTGCCAAGGCGCCGACGACGTCTTCGCCGCCGCCGTCCTCGCCCGCGAAGCCGGCCTCATCGACCTCCACGCCGGCTGGGCCAAGATCGGCATCGTCCCCCTGCTGGAGACCACCGACGAACTGCGCGCCGCCGACGTCATCCTCGACGACATGCTCGCCGACCCCTCCTACCGGCGCCTGGTCTCCCTCCGCGGCGACGTCCAGGAAGTGATGCTCGGCTACTCCGACTCCTCCAAGTTCGGCGGCATCACCACCAGCCAGTGGGAGATCCACCGCGCCCAGCGCCGCCTGCGCGACGTCGCCCACCGCTACGGCGTCCGCCTGCGCCTCTTCCACGGCCGCGGCGGCACCGTCGGCCGCGGCGGCGGCCCCTCCCACGACGCCATCCTCGCCCAGCCCTGGGGCACCCTCGAAGGCGAGATCAAGGTCACCGAACAGGGCGAAGTCATCTCCGACAAGTACCTCGTACCGTCCCTCGCCCGCGAAAACCTCGAACTGACCGTCGCCGCCACCCTCCAGGCCTCCGCGCTGCACACCGCACCCCGCCAGTCCAGCGACGCCCTGGCCCGCTGGGACGCCGCCATGGACATCGTCTCCGACGCCGCACACGCCGCCTACCGGCGCCTGGTCGAGGACCCCGACCTGCCCGCCTACTTCTTCGCCTCCACCCCCGTCGACCAGCTCGCCGACCTCCACCTCGGCTCCCGGCCCTCCCGCCGCCCCGACTCCGGCGCCGGCCTCGACGGCCTGCGCGCCATCCCCTGGGTGTTCGGCTGGACCCAGTCACGCCAGATCGTCCCCGGCTGGTACGGCGTCGGCTCCGGCCTGAAGGCCCTGCGCGAAGCCGGCCAGGACGACGTCCTGACCGAGATGGGCAACCGCTGGCACTTCTTCCGCAACTTCCTGTCCAACGTCGAGATGACCCTCGCCAAGACCGACCTGCGGATCGCCCGCCACTACGTCGACACCCTCGTGCCCGACCACCTCAAGCACATCTTCGAACTGATCCAGGCCGAACACGCCCTCACCGTCGCCGAAGTCCTGCGCATCACCGGCGGCGAACGCCTCCTCGACTCCCAGCCCGTCCTCCAGCAGACCTTCGCCGTCCGCGACGCCTACCTCGACCCCATCTCCTACCTCCAGGTCTCCCTCCTCGCCCGCCAGCGAGCCGCCGCCGCAGCCGGCGAAACCCCCGACCCCCTCCTCAGCCGCGCCCTGCTCCTCACCGTCAACGGCGTCGCCGCCGGCCTCCGCAACACCGGCTGACCAACCACCCCACCCACGACGAAGCCCCCCGCCGCCGGTCTCCCGGCGACGGGGGGCTTCCTCACCACAGCACTACCGCATCGCCCGACGCCGCCGCACCGTCAACGCCGCACCCACCGCGATCAGCCCACCCGCCAACGCGGCCAGCAGACCGACCGGCGCGTCCGAACCGGTCTTCGCCAGACCACCCGACGGCGACGACGGCGAACCCGACGGCACCGGCGCCGACGACACCGGCGCCGCCGACGACGGCGACCCGCTCACCGAACCCGACGGCTTCGGCCCCGCCGAACCCGACGGCGACACCGACGACGACGGCGACACCGACACCGACGGCGACACCGACGGCGACGGCTTGGACGACGCAGACGCCGACACGCTCGGCGACGGCGACGCACCCGGCCCCGAAACCGCCGGACACGTGTGGGACAAGTTGAACCACGACAACGCCCCGCCCCGCACCTCGGCCACCGCCGACGTCAGCTTCGCACCCGGCGCCGACGCCACGTACGCGTGGTTCGCGTTCGGCGGCCCGAACGACGTCACGACCTGCTGCCCACCAGGCTCGAAGGTCACCGTCAGCTTCACGAAGGAAACCGCCTTCGGATTGCCCGGAGCGATGAAGTGCCAGCCGTCCTGCGACGCCGGAACCGAGGCGCACTTCGCCTCGTGCTCACCGAACCCCGCAGCCGTCAAAGGCACCTGCTGGTGCAGCGGAACCGTGTACGAATCAGCCGCGAACGCAGGCGTCGCGACCAGCAGACAAGCAGCGGCAGGCAGCACGACAGCCGCCCGATGAAGCCTCGATATGGGCATAGCGGAACCTCAGGTGTACGAGGGAGACCAACCGTGGGGGGCGGCAGCTCAGCATGCTGATCCCCGCCGCCACGGTCAAGCCGCTACGCACCACCCGAAAAAACGATCACACCAGCATCAGGAGTTGTAAGCCGACTGCGCCCGCTCCAACCCCTCCACCACCAGACACTCCACCGCATCCGCCGAACGGTCCACGAACCAGTCCAGCTCCTTGCGCTCCACCGACGAAAAATCCTTCAACACGAAGTCCGCCACCTGCATCCGACCCGGAGGACGCCCGATACCGCACCGCACCCGGTGATACCCCGCCCCCGACGACTTCGTGATCGACTTCAACCCGTTGTGGCCGTTGTCCCCACCCCCCAGCTTCAACCGCAACGTCGCGTAATCGATGTCCAACTCGTCGTGCACCGCCACCACCCGCTCCAGCGGCACCTTGTAGAAATCACGCAACGCCGTCACCGGGCCACCCGACAGATTCATGAACGACATCGGCTTCACCAGCACCACCCGCCGACCCGCCGGCCCCGGCGGACCCACACGGCCCTCCACCACCTGCGCACGACCCGCCTTGTGCGCCTTGAACCTGCCACCCATCCGCTCCGCCAGCAGATCCACCACCATGAAACCGATGTTGTGGCGGTTCCCCGCGTACTCGGCACCCGGATTACCCAGCCCGACCACCAGCCACGGGCTCGACTCGTCCGACACTCTGCTCGCTCCTCACACAAGACGACCGCCGCCCCACTCCGACAGGAGCAGAACGGCGGTCGGTCAGCAACGTGGTACCGAGAGGACTCAGGCCTCCTCGGTCTCCTCCGCGGCCGGCTCCTCGGCCTGCGCCGCCAGCACCTGCAGCACGACCGCGTCCGCGTCCGTCACCAGAGTGACACCCGACGGCAGCGTGACGTCCTTCGCGAGCACCGACGCGCCCGCCTCCAGACCCTCCACCGACACCGTCACGGCCTCCGGCAGGTGCGTGGCCTCGGCCTCGACCGACAGGGTGTTCAGCACGTGCTCCAGCAGGTTCCCACCCGCAGCCAGCTCACCCTCGGCGTGCACCGGAACCTCCACCGTGACCTTCTCGCCCTTCTTCACGACGAGGAAGTCCACGTGGTTGATGACCGGCTTCAGCGGGTGACGCTGCACGGCCTTCGGGATCACCAGCTCGGTGCCCGCACCCTCGATGTCCAGGGAGATCAGGACGTTCGGGGTCTTCAGCGCCATCATCAGCGCGTGCGCCTCGACGTTGACGTGCTTCGGGTCCTGGCCGTGACCGTAGATCACGGTCGGCGTCAGGTTCGCGCGACGCGCCTGACGGGCAGCGCCCTTACCGAAGTCGGTACGCAGCGAGCCGGAAAGCTTCACCTCGGACATGTTCACTCCTCGTGGGGTGACGGATACGGACAAGGTCACCCGGCCACCAAACGGCCTGCTACGAAGAGCGCGTCGATAACGGAGAACCGCCACGCACACGCGTGCGGCCTCCCTCGCCGAGCAACCCGATGAGTCTACCCGGCCGGGAGGCCACACCAAAAAAGGATCTACACGACCCTCGTCCCCGCTACTGCTGCTCCTCGAACAGGCTCGTCACCGAACCGTCCTCGAAGACCTCACGCACCGCACGAGCGATCATCGGAGCGATCGACAACACCGTGATCTTGTCCAGCTCCAGGTCCGACGGATCCGGCAGCGTGTTCGTGAACACGAACTCGCTCACCTTCGAATTCTTCAGACGGTCCGCAGCCGGCCCCGACAGAATGCCGTGCGTCGCCGTCACGATCACATCCTCCGCACCGTGCGCGAACAGCGCCTCGGCCGCAGCACAAATCGTGCCACCGGTGTCGATCATGTCGTCCACCAGCACGCAGACGCGGCCCTTGACCTCACCGACCACCTCGTGCACCGTCACCTGATTGGCGACGTCCTTGTCACGACGCTTGTGCACGATCGCCAGCGGCGCATCCAGCCGGTCGCACCAACGGTCCGCCACACGCACCCGGCCCGCGTCCGGAGACACCACCGTCAGCTTGCTCCGGTCCACCTTCGCACCGACATAGTCCGCCAGCACGTTGAGCGCCGACAGATGATCCACCGGACCGTCGAAGAACCCCTGGATCTGATCCGTGTGCAGGTCCACCGTCAAGATCCGGTCCGCACCCGCCGTCTTCAGCAGATCCGCCACCAGACGCGCCGAAATCGGCTCACGGCCCTTGTGCTTCTTGTCCTGCCGCGCATACCCGTACGACGGAACGATCACCGTGATCGAACGCGCCGACGCACGCTTCAGCGCGTCAATCATGATCAACTGCTCCATGACCCACTTGTTGATCGGAGCCGTGTGGCTCTGGATCACAAAGCAGTCCGCACCCCGCGCCGACTCCTCGAAGCGGACATAGATCTCACCATTGGCGAAATCAAAAGCCTTCGTCGGCACCAGACCGACACCCAGCTGATGCGCGACCTCCTCGGCCAGCTCGGGGTGGGCGCGGCCGGAGAAGAGCATCAGCTTCTTCTCGCCGGTCGTCTTGATCCCGGTCACAGCACTGTCTCCTCAGACGTGTTGAAAGCTGCTCGGCCCCATGCGCGTCCGTCCCGCGCACGGCGAACCAGCCGAATTGCGTGCACTATCACGGTACGCCGTCCCCGGCCTACCTGTTTCCGGTCAGTGCGCGTCGGAGTCCGTCGGAACCGCCGACGCCGCCGCCTGCGCAGCAGCACTACCCGGACGCTTACGAGCCACCCAACCCTCGATATTGCGCTGCTGACCACGGGCCACAGCCAGCGCACCGGGCGGCACATCCTTGGTGATCACCGAGCCGGCAGCCGTGTACGCACCGTCCCCGATCGTGACAGGCGCCACAAACATGTTGTCCGACCCCGTCTTGCAGTGCGAACCGACCGTCGTGTGGTGCTTGTGCTCACCGTCATAGTTCACAAAAACACTCGCCGCACCGATGTTCGTGTACTCACCGATCGTCGCATCACCCACGTACGACAGATGCGGCACCTTCGTACCCTCACCGATCGACGCGTTCTTCATCTCCACGTACGTCCCGGCCTTCGCCTTCGCACCCAACGACGTACCCGGCCGCAGATACGCGAACGGCCCCACACTCGCGAACTCACCGATCACCGCACCGTCCGCCACCGTGTTGTCCACCCGCGCACCGGCACCCACCCGCGTATCCCTCAGGCGCGTGTTCGGACCCACCTCCGCGCCCTCACCGACATACGTGTCACCCAGAAGCTGCGTACCCGGATGGATCAGCGCATCCTGACCGAAACCGACCGTCACGTCCACGAACGTACTGCCCGGATCCACCACCGTCACCCCACCGAGCATCGCCCGCTCCAGCAGCCGCGCATTCAGCAGCGCACGCGCCTCCGCCAGCTGGACCCGGTTGTTGATCCCCAGGATCTCCCGGTGGTCCTTCCCCACCGACGCACCCACCCGATGACCCGCCTCACGCAAGATCCCCAGCACATCCGTCAGGTACTCCTCACCCTGACTGTTGTCCGTACGGACCTTCCCCAGCGCATCCGCCAGCAGCGCACCGTCGAACGCGAACACACCCGAATTGATCTCCCGGATCGCACGCTGCGCATCCGTGGCGTCCTTGTGCTCCACGATCGCCTTCACCGCGCCCGACTCCACATCGCGCACGATGCGGCCGTAACCGGTCGAGTCCGGGACCTCGGCCGTCAGCACCGTCACGGCGTTGCCGTCGGCGTCGTGCGTGGCCACCAGCGCGGACAGGGTCTGCGCGGTCAGCAGCGGGGTGTCACCGCAGACGACGACCACGGTGCCCTCGACCGCCCCGCCGAGCTCCTCCAGAGCCATCCGGACGGCGTGACCGGTGCCGTTCTGCTCGTGCTGCACCGCGGTGCGCACACCGGGGTCGACGGCGGAGAGGTGCGCCTGCACCTGCTCCCGGGCGTGTCCCACGACGACGACCAGGTCGTGCGGGTCCAGCTCACGGGCGGCGGCGACGACGTGACCGACGAGCGAACGCCCGCAGATCTCGTGGAGAACCTTCGGAGTGGCCGACTTCATGCGGGTGCCCTCACCCGCTGCGAGTACGACGACGGCTGCCGGGCGGTTGGCGCTCACGGGTGTGCCCTTCGGCTTCGGGTGGTGGACCCGTGCAGGATACCGGGGGGTCGGGGGCCGTGAACGAGGCCGGGCCCCGACCGTGACGGTCGGGGCCCGGCCACGCATGCTCCCGGGGGAGGACTCGAACCCCCATGATCAGAACCAAAATCTGACGTCTTGCCCTTAGACGACCCGGGATAGCCGTTATGTCCGATTCAGAAGATCGGCCTCGTATGCAGCCCCTACTATGCCGCACCACCAGCCTTCGATGCGACGGTAAAGCTCGGCGCTTTGCCGCACTCGGACGGTGAGACACCCGCGATAGGACTCCCCCGTGTTCTTGCGCAGGGTCGTCGGGGTGTGGCGCTTGATGACGGTCGTGCCCAGATCGGCGAGGTCGATCCCGGCGAGATCGGCCCAGAACTTCTCGGCGGCCGGAATGTCTGCCGTCTCGTGGATCGTGACGCTGAAGTGGATCTTCTCGGGGTCCACGCCCAGCAGGCGAAGCCAGGTCAGGTAGACCTTGATCATGCCCGGATCGCTGTTCACGAAGATCACCCGCTCGCGGCGATCGTAGGTCTTGTCTTTCGCTCCCTCGGACCAGTAGAGCCCGACGCCGATGAGGAACAGCTCCCGCTCCGTCAGGGTGCCGATCTCCGCCGCGGCGGCCCGCTTGGTCTCCTGGCGGGCGGCGTCCCGTGCGGCCAGCTCGCGGTCCCAGCGGGCGCGGGCGGCCTGCTTGCCCTGCTCGACGCGCCGTGCGGGCGTCGGCAGGTCGCGGACCCAGAGGGAGACCGAGCTCTTGGCGCAGCCCAGCTCGGCGGTGATCTCGTTGTAGGTGCGGCCCTGGAGGCGTAGCTCGCGGGCCCTGGCCTGGAGGTCGGTTTTTGCCTTCATGGGGGCTACGGTGCGTCCGGAATTCGGTATTCCTGCCATGAAATCCGGATGATTCAGTCGTATGTGCGATGGTCGCGGATTTGGGCGCATCTCCGGAGTGTGTGTGATAAGCCGCCGGTGCGGCGGGGGCCCGCCCGTACGCTGGTGGGCATGACCAGTACGGGGGAACGGCAGGGCGAAGGGGTTCGCGCGGGGCCGTTGTGGTGGGGGCGGCCTGGGGAGGCCGTGCTGGATGTGGGGCTGGGGCTGGTGTCGGCCCTGGAGTGCGGCTGGGAGGGTGTGGCCGTCGCCGGTGAGGCCGGGGTGCCGACGGCGGTGGGTGTGGTCCTCGCGGCGCTCGTGGGGGCGACGCTCGTGCTGCGTCGGCGGTGGCCGGTGGCGGTGGTGCTGGTGGGCATCGCGGTGGCGCCGGCGGCGATCGGTTTCCTGTTGGGCCTTGTGGGGCTGTACACGGTGGCCGCGTCGGAGGTGCCGCGGCGGATCACGGTCACGCTGACGTCGATGTCGTTCGTGGCGACGTTCGTGGTGATGTGGGTGCGGACGCGTGCGGACGTGAACGGTGAGGTCGGGCCCGGTTACGTGGCGACGCTCGCGGTGTTCATCGCGGTCGCGCTGAATGTGCCGCCGGTTCTGTACGGCCTGTACATGGGTGCGCGGCGTCGGTTGCTGGAGAGTTTGCAGGAGCGTGCGGATTCGTTGGAGCGGGAGTTGTCGCTGCTTGCGGATCGGGCGGAGGAGCGTGCGGAGTGGGCGCGGCAGGAGGAGCGGACGCGGATCGCGCGTGAGATGCACGACGTGGTGGCGCATCGGGTGTCGTTGATGGTGGTGCATGCGGCGGCGTTGCAGGCGGTGGCCGTGAAGGACCCGGAGAAGGCGCGGCGGAATGCGGCGTTGGTGGGGGACATGGGTCGGCAGGCATTGACGGAGTTGCGGGAAATGTTGGGTGTCTTGCGTGCTCCGCAGCCGTCGTCGGGGGTGGTGTCGGGGGTGGCGGCGGTGCCGGTGCGGGAGGCGGCCGGGGTGGCGGCGGCGGTGCGGTCGGTGTCGTGCGGTGGGTCGGCTGGTGTGGGGGAGGAGGGGCCGACGTTGGGGGAGTTGCGGGCGTTGGTGGGGCAGTCGCGGGCTGCGGGGATGCGGGTGGAGTTGGATGTGCGGGGTGAGGCGGGGGTGTACGCGGCGGAGGTGGAGCAGGCGGCGTACCGGGTGGTGCAGGAGGCGTTGACGAATTGCCACAAGCATGCCGCGGGGGCGGAGGTGGTGGTGCGGGTGGCGCATCGGGGTGGTGAGGTGGCGGTGCAGGTGGAGAACGGTCGTCCGTGTGACGGCGGGGTGCCGGAGCCGGGGTTGCCGAGTGGGGGCAATGGGCTGGTGGGGATGCGGGAGCGGGTGCTGGGGTTGGGTGGGGTGTTTGTGGCGGGTCCGACGGATGCGGGTGGTTTTCGGGTGTCGGCGGTGCTGCCGGGTGCGGGGGCGGCGGAGGTGGCGTAGGGGCCGCGGGTGGTGTCGGTGGCCCGTGGTCCGTGGTCGCGGGCCGGTGGTCCCGGGGGTGGGAGTCGGTGGGCCGGGGGTCGGTGGGCCGGGTCCGTGAGGTCGGTGGGCCGGGGGTCGGCGGGCCGGCGGCCGGGGGCCCGGGGGCTCGGGGGGCCGGTGGGTGGGCGCACGGGCCGGTGGTCGGCCCGTGTGCCGGTTGTGGCCTGCGGGGTTCAGCGGGGCGGCTGGTCGCCTGTGGTGAGGCGGGCGGGTTGGAGGCCGGTCAGGAGGGTGGTGAGGGCTTCGTCGAGGGTGGCGCCGAGGTACCAGTCGCCGGTGTGGTCGATGGAGTAGACGCGGCCGGTGGCGTCGAGGGCGAGGTGGGCGTTGCCGTCGGCTTCGGTGCCGAGGGGGCACAGTTCGGTGGACAGGGCGCGGCCGAGGTCGGCGAGGGTGCGGGCGAGGTGGAGTCCGGTGAGGGGGTCGAGCCTGAGGGTGGTGGGTGCTATTTGGCGGCCGGGTCCGGGTGCGGTGACGGTGAGTCCGCCGAATTCGGCCCAGGCTTCGACGGCTGCGGGGAAGACGGTGTGGCGGTGGCCGGCTGCGGTGGTGTGGTCGCGGAGGGCGTCGGCCCAGTACTCGGCCTGTTTGATGTCCCAGCGGCCTGGTTCCCAGCCGGCGGTGCGCAGGGCGGTGTCGACGGTGTGGGGGAAGCGGGTGGCCGAGGAGCGGTCGTAGGAGGCTGAGGCGGTGGTCATCACTTCTCGGGGGTGGTGAGGTCGACGGGTCGTACGCCGAAGTGGGCGAGGAGGGCGTCGCAGGAGCGGCAGGGCGGGGCGTAGCTGCCGTGGAGGGGGTCGCCGTCCTCGCGGATGCGGCGGGCGGTGATCTTCGCGTGTTTGAGGGCGCGGCGGGCTTCGCCGGGGGTGAGTGGTTTGCGGGAGGCGCGTTTGCTGCGGGCGCCTTCGACGGTGGTGAGGTGGCGGGAGATGAGGATGGCTTCGGGGCAGCGGCCGGTGAAGCGTTCTCGTTGGCCGCTGGTGAGGGTGTCGAGGAAGTCCTGCACGAGGGGGTGGAGGGTGGGTGGGCGGTCGCCTTTGCCGGCGGTGCTGGTGAGGGTTTCGCCGCGGACGGAGAGGGCTGCGGCGATGGTGGGGAGGATGCCGTCGCGGCGGAACCGGAGTACGGGTACGGCGGGGCCGTCGGTGGTGCTCCAGCGCAGCCGGGGGTCGCCGGCGGTGCTGTCGTGGGCCGGCGTGTCGGTGCGTGGTGCTGTCGCCGTGTGCTGCATGGTCGCGCTCTTCCTCCCGTGGCTGCGGTGGTCTGCCGCTGTGCGCACGCCCCCGTGCTGAGGGGACAGCCTGCCAAATGTCCCCTGTCGTGCGGAAGCGGGGTCGAATATTCGTATCAATTCGGATGTTCCTGGCCCGTGCCGGTGGTCTGTGCGCGGGTGGGGGGTGTGCGGGTGTCGGGGGCGGGTGGGCCGGTTGCGGGACCGCATAGGCTGGGGTGAATCAGCCAGATCCAGCAGGGGGCTACCGCCATGACGACAGGTCGGCTCGGGCAGCAGGCCGCGCCACCCAATGCCGCGTACTCGGGGCAGGTCGTGCACTTTCCGGACCCGGTCCGGGCCGCGCGGCATCCTCAGGGGGTGCGGATGGACGGGAACGGTCATCCGGACTTCTCCGCTTATGCCCGGGCGGCGGTGGAGATCGCCGAGCCGCCGGAGGGTTTCGGTGTGGACGAGCTGCGGCTGACGGACTATGTGTCGGCGAACGCGGCGATGCGTGCGGCGGGTCACGAGTTGTGGGACACGGTGGGTGCGGTGGCGACGCCGCACGGTTGGACGTGGCACCACGTGGCGGGGTCGCGTCGGCTGGAGCTGGTTCCGGTGGAGGTCAAGGCGTTGCTGCGGCATCATGCCGGGCTCGCGACGGCGCCGGTGGACCGGTCGAAGCGGGGTACGCGGCCGTTGCAGGAGGCGCGGCCGGTGCACCTGGCGTTGCCGAAGACGGTGGTGTCGGTGTCGGAGGCGCAGGTCCAGGGTGTGGAGGAGGACCTGGGTTACCGGTTGCCGGAGCCGTACCGGGCGTTCTTGAAGGCGGCGGGTGGTTGTGCGCCGGTGGGTGCGGCGTTGGACGTGGAGCTGGGGTTGCTGGTGGACCAGCCGTTCTTCACGGTGCGTGAGGAGGCGGCGGTGAACGACCTGGTGTACGTCAACAAGTGTTTGCGGGACCACCTGACGAAGGACTACCTGGGGGTGGCGTTCGTGCAGGGCGGGTTGCTGGCGGTGAAGGTGAGGGGTGAGGGGCTGGGCTCGGTGTGGTTCTCCCCGTTCGACGATGCGCGTGACCAGGACGGCTGGACGGTGCAGGAGCGGGTGGAGCGGCTGCTGTTGCCGTGCGGTTCCGATTTCGACGCCTTTCTCGAACGGTTGGCGGGGAATCCGCCGGAGCTGGAGTCGGTGGCCGGTCTGATGGTGGACGGCGGATTCGCGCGTTCGGTTCCGGTCGCGGTGGAGGGGTGATCGGGTCGTGGTGACGTTCGCGCAGGCGCAGGAGCGCGCCGAGGAGTGGATCAACGGGGACGTGCCGGCGTACCAGCACCGTGAGGTGCGGGTGCGGGAGTTCGGTCTCGGTTTCGTGGTGTGGGCGGAGGACCGGCCGACGGGGCCGGTGTCCGGTGGTGGCCGGCAGCGGTTGGTGATCGCGCGGGACAGCGGTGAGGTGACGTTGTGGCCGGGGTTGCCGGTGGGTGAGGTGATCCGGCGGTACGAGGAGGAGTACGGGGTGGCCTCGGCCGGGGTGCCGGAGGTGTCGGTGCCGCCGCCGCGGATCGACTCGGAGCAGACGTCGTTCATGCTCAGTCCGCCGGAGTGGTTGCAGGCGGCGGCGGATGCCCAGGGGATTCCGGGTGGTTCTGCCGCTCGGGGGCCGGTGTCGGCTGCGGATGCGGCTTCGGGTGCGGCTGCGGGTGTGGCTTCGGCGTCGGCGGGGACTCCGTCCGGTGGGGCGGCGGTGCCGGGGGTGCCCGGTGGTGGGTCGGCCCCTGGTGGGGCGGACGCCTTCCCGGGTGCGCCGGACTCGTCGGTGCCTGCGTCGGGTGTCGGGGTGTCGGGATCGGCCGGTGCGGCGTCGGCTGGTGCGCAGTCGGGCGGTGCGGCGTCGGACGGTGCGGCCGTGCCGGGTGGCACGCCGGTGTCCGGTACGCCGGTGTCCGGTGTGCCGGTGTCCGGTGCGCCGGCCGGCGGGACGCCCGCGCCGGGTGCCGGGGCGTTCCCGGACGCGCCGGGGTCTGCCGGTTCCGGTGCCGGGGCGTTCCCGGACGCGCCGGGGTCGACCGGTTCGGGTGGGGGTGCGCCCGGGTCCGGGTTCCCGGCCGCGGGTGGGGAGACGCCCTGGGCGGGGACCGATGTGACCGGGGGTGACGACGCCTCGGTGCCGTTGCCCGCGACGGTGTTCGCGCCGCCGTTGTCCGGGTCGGACTTCGACGACGACGCGGCGCCCGGCGCCGGGTCGGAGGCCAAGACCACGCTCCTGCCCGGGGGCAGCCAGTTGCCCGCCACGGCCGTGGCTCCGGCTCTCGACATCGACATCGACTTCGCGAACGCCTCCACCGGCAGGGCGGAGCCCGAACGCCCCGCCGGTCCGCCCGGGGCGCAGCCCGCGTCTGTGCCCCCCGGCCCGCCGGGAGCCCCTGGTGCGCCTGTGCCTCCGAGTGCCCCGCACCACGCGGCGACGATGCTGGCCGGGCCTGCGGTGGGTGGTCCGCCTGCGCCTCCTGGGCCGCCTGGTGCTCCTGCTGCGCCGTCCGCGCCTCCTGGGCCGCCCGGTGCTCCTAGTGCGCCGGTGGCGCCTCCTGGGCCGCCTGGTGCGCCTGGTTCGCTCGGTGGTGGGTTGGACCATGCGGCGACGATGCTGGCCGGGCCCGCGGTGGGTGGTCCGCCGGCTCCTCCCGATCCGCCTCCGGCTCCTGGTGCTCCTGGTGCGCCCGTTGCGCCGCCTGGTCCTCCCGGCGTGCCCGGCGGGTCCCTCGGCGGGGCCCGCGGCGGTGGGCTGGACCATGCCGCGACGATGCTGGCCGGGCCCGCGGTGGGTGGTCCGCCCGCGCCTCCCGGTCCGCCTCCGGCTCCTGGTGCTCCTGGTGCGCCGGTGGCGCCTCCTGGGCCGCCTGGTGCGCCTGGTTCGCTCGGTGGTGGGTTGGACCATGCGGCGACGATGCTGGCCGGGCCCGCGGTGGGTGGCCCGCCGGCTCCTCCGGGGCCGCCCGGAGCCCCCGGCGCTCCCGGTGCCCCGCGTAGTGCCGGGGCTCCCGGTGCCCCGGCCGCGCCCGGCGGCCTTGGCGGTGCCGGGCTCGACCACGCCCCGACGATGATGGCCGGGCCCGGGCAGGTCCCGCCGCCCGTTCCGGCCCCGGCGCCCGCGCCGCAGGCAGGAGCGCCGGCTCCGGCGCCGGCTCCGGCGCAGCCGGGCGTGCCCACGGTCGGGCCCGGTTACCAGGCCGTGCTGCGCTACCGCGCGCCCGACGGCTCCGAGCAGCAGATCATCCGCCGCTCGGCGCCCGGCACCCCGCACCCGGAGTGGCAGATCCTGCACGAGCTGCGCGCGATGAACGTGCCGCCGCAGCAGGTGCTGGAGCTGCACACGGAGCTGGAGTCGTGCGAGTTGCCGGGCGGTTACTGCGCGCGGATGATCCGCGAGACCTGGCCGCAGGTGCGGATCACCAGCGTGGCGCCGTACGGCAAGGACCACGCCGGCCGTCAGGCGGGCATGCGGCACTTGCTCACCCATCAGGGGGAGCTGCACCAGGTCGCCGACGGTCCGGCGCGCCCGGCGCCGGTGCGGGCGCCGCTGCCGCAGGTGCCGCTGCAGCCGGCCGTCCCGATGGAGGCGATCGGGCAGGAGCTGCTGGCGGCGTTCGGCCCGCAGGGCGTGTTCCGGTACGACCAGCGGGCCGTGTCCCGGCAGGGTGTGCCGGAGATCGTCGCGCACACGTTGGTGTGGGCGGGGCTGCCGCTGGACATGGGGCCGTTCTTCTGGGCGCAGGCCCAGCCGGGCCAGCCGGTGCCGACGCTGGCGGAGCTGGCCGCGCAGCGCCAGGTGCAGCCGGCCTCGGACGCGGGTTCGTACCTGGTGATCGGCAGCGACTTCGGCAAGGCGTTGTGCGTGCAGTACGGGACGGCGCACATCGTGGCCGTGCCGGTGGAGGGTGGTCCGGGTGGGGCGCCGGTGGCGCCGCAGTTCGTCAACTCCAGCCTGCCGCAGTTCGCGCGGTCGCTGGCGATGCTGGGTCACATGTGGCGTCTGCGGCTGCATCTGACGCCGGAGCAGGCGGGCCGCTGGACCGTCGATTTCCAGGCGAACCTGGCGGGGTTGGACAGTGCGGCGCTGGCCTCGCCGGAGAGCTGGTGGTCGGTGCTGGTGGAGCAGATGTGGGACGGCCTGCTCTGACCGTCGCGGCCCGGGGCGTTTCGCACCGGGCCGGCCCGGGCCCGGTGGGGTCCGGCTGAGCGGGGCGGCGTCGGGGTGGCCGGCGCCGTCCGGGTGGCCGGGCCGCGACCCTCGTTACGGGGGTTGCGGCCCGGCCATTGCCGCTTCCAGGGGCAAATGACGCATCCTTGACAGGAATCGACGCGCACCGGCCCCGGCAGAGAGGCGCTTCCCCGATGAGTGCACCCATGTCACCCCATGGTTTCGCGACCGTCCGCGGGCGCGGGTACCGCCCGGACGAGGTCGACCGGGCCGTGGCCCGGCTGTCCGGGAGCCGGGACGAGGCCTGGGAGCGGGTGGCCCGGCTGACCGTGCTGGCCCGGCGCATGGAGGCCGAGGCGGAGCGGCTGCAGGAGGCGGTGGCGGCGCTCGCGCCGCAGACGTACGACGACCTGAGCGAGCGCGCCCGCCGGATCCTGGCGCTGGTGCTGGAGGAGGCCGACGCGGTACGGGCGGACGCCCGTGCCGACGCGGTGGCGATCGCGGGTGCGGCCGAGGCGCACGCGGAGCGGGTGGCGGAGCTGGCCCGGCAGGACGCGCAGGCGGTGCGGGAGCAGACGGAGGTCCGGATCCGGCAGGCGCTGCTGCGGGCGGAGCAGGAGGCCGACCAGGTGCGGGGGGCGGCCCGGCAGGACGCGGCGGCGTGGGTGGGCGAGGGGCAGGCGGCGCTGGACGAGATGCGCCGGCGCTGCGACGCGCTGCTGGCCGAGCAGGAGGCGGAGCGGCGGGAGCGCTGGGAGACGGCCGAACGCGAGTACGCCCGGCGTGAGGCCGAGGCCGACGCGCGGGACCGGGAGTGGGACCGGTACGGCCAGGGCCGGCTGGCGGAGGCGCGGCGCGCCTACGCGGAGGCCGAGGAGTCCGCCCGGCACAGCCAGGACGAGGCGGAGGCCCGTGCCGAGGAACTCCTGGCGCAGGCGCGGGTGCGCGAGGAGCGCGTGGCCCGCGAGACGGAGCGGCTCCTGCGGGAGCACGCGGCGACCCAGGAGGAGATCCGGGCCCACATGGACCACGTCCGCGCCAGCCTGGCCGCCCTCACAGGCCGAGCCCCGGCCGAAGGCTGACCCGCACGGCTCCGCCGCGAGCCCGTACGCACGCGGCCCCGCCAACGGCCGCCCGGTCCCCGGCGCCGGGCCGCGGGGCGGGGGCCGGGGCGGCCGGCGTCCGCCCGCCGCGTGCGGCGTGTCCGCCGGCTGGCGGGGAGCCGGTTGGGTCTGCTGCGCGGTCTGGTTTCGGCCCCGGTGTCGCGGCTCGGCGGGAGGGCCGTGGCCCGGAGGGCGCGGGCGGGTTCGGGGGTAGGCCGTGGTCGGCCCGGCCGGGTGGCGCGGTGGCGGGTGGGGGTTGTGGTGCCGGGGGTGTCAGGGGTTCGGGGTGTAGTGGTACGGGTCGCTGCGGAGGCCGCGGGCGGTGACGTGGAGGGTGGCCGGGGTGTCCGGGGAGGTGCCCTGGGACGGGACGAAGAGGGTGCCGTCCGGGGTGGGGGTGGCGACGACCGGGGGGAGGGTGTCCACGGTGACCTTGGGGTTGCCGTGGGTGGTGTCGGCGTCGAAGCCGCCGCCCTCGATCACGAAGCCCTCGGTGGTGCGGGTGACGCGGGTGATGACCGGGTTGGGCCGGGCGGCCAGCTTGTTGACCAGGTAGGCGCCCGCGGGCGCGCCGGTCAGCGCCCAGATCTGGTCGGGCAGGTCGGGCAGGCCCGCGCGGACGTCCGCGAGGAAGAAGGCGACGACGTAGGCCATCGTGACCGCGCTGAGCACGACGTACTGGAGGTCGACCAGGTCGGTGCGGCCGCCGTCGTTGGCGATCAGGTCGCGGGCCGTGGGTCGGGCCCCGGGCCGGAGCGCGGGCTTGCTGAGGGTGCCGTGCTGCACCCGGATGCCGACCACCGCCTTGGCCGCGATCAGGGCGACGTAGGGGCCGCCGAGCAGCGGCAGGTAGACGGTGGTGAGGGAGGAGAGCGGGCCGTCGGGGCCGTGGAAGTACGAGGTGCCGCCGCCGGCGACCAGGCCGTAGCCGAGGATCGTCACCAGCAGCCAGACCAGGATCACCGTCCAGGCGAACGCCAGGGTGGTGGAGGTGGACAGCCGCCCGTCGCGGCCGGTCAGGAAGGCCGGGGCGCGGCGCAGGCGCAGCAGGGCCGGCCCGGCCAGGGCCGCCAGGGCGGCGAGTGCCCAGAGTGCCGAAAGCATGTGTGTTCCCCCCGTTGTCGGTCTCCGCAGTCGTATCGTGCTACCGGGGACATGACAAGCCGCCACCCCGCACACCGCCGCGCGCCCGGCGGCCCGTCGCGCCGCCGCCGCCCCGCACACCGCGGCGCCTTCGGCGCCCCGCACCCCGACCCGCCTTCGGCGCCCCGGCTCAGTCCTCCCGCTGCTCCGGCAGCACCGGGAAGCGGCGCGGTGCGACGACGAGCAGGACGAGCAGCGCGGCCACCGCCGCCGCGCTCGCGCCGAGGAAGATGTGGTCCACGGCGGTGGCCACCGCGCCGCGCAGCTGTTCGGCGGCGGCCGCCGGTACCAGGTCCGGCCGGTCCAGGGCCTGGGAGACGTCGTCCAGCCGGGTCGGCAGGCCCGGCACGGCGGCGTCGGCGAGCCGGGCGCCGATGGTGAGGTTGGCGACCGCGCCGAGCGCGGCGGCGCCGAGGCTCTGTCCGACCTGGCGGCAGAACAGCACCGAGGCGGTGGTCGTGCCGCGCTCGCCCCAGCCGACGGTGGACTGCACCCCGACGATCAGCGGCAGCTGGAACAGCCCGAGCGCCGCGCCCAGCAGCAGCATGATCAGCGCGGGCTGCCAGGGCCGCGCCGGGTGGGGCAGCAGGGTGAAGGAGAACAGCACGACGGCGGCCAGCCCGATGCCGAGGGCCGCGGAGTTGCGAAAGCCGATGCGCCGGTACACGTGCTGGCTCAGGGCGGCGGTGACGGGCCAGCTCAGGGTCATGCCGGACATCACGAAGCCGGCGCTGATCGGGTCCAGCCCGAGCACGCTCTGGGCGTAGGTGGGGACGAAGACCACCGGGGCGACCATGACCACGCCGAGGGCGGCCATGGCGAGGTTGACGGCGGCGATGGTCCGCCGGCGCCACACCCAGCCGGGCAGCACCGGCTCCTCGGCCCGGCGTTCGATCCGTACGACGAGCACCGCGAGGGCGGCGCTCGTGGCCAGCAGCGCCAGTGAGGGAGCCGACAGCCAGGGCCAGGCGACCCCGCCCTGCACCACGGCGAACAGCAGAGTGCCGCCGCAGGCGAAGACGGCCAGCGCCCCCGCCCAGTCGATCGGGCCGCGCGGGGCGGCCGGGGTGCGGGCGGGCTCCCGTAGGTGACGGTGGATCAGCCACAGGGCCACCACCCCCACGGGCAGGTTGATCAGGAAGATCCACCGCCAGTGGGCGTACGCGGCGAGCAGTCCGCCGAGCGCCGGGCCGCCGACGGCGGAGGTGGCCCACACCGTGGACATGCGGGCCTGGATCCGCAGGCGGTCCTTGAGCGGGTACAGGTCGGCGGCCAGGGTCTGCACGGTGCCCTGCAGGGCGCCGCCGCCGAGCCCCTGGACGATACGGAACGCGATCAGTGCCGCCATGTTCCAGGCCACCGAGCACAGCAGGCAGCCCACCAGGAACAGGGCGATGCCGAACAGCAGGACGGGCTTGCGGCCGAAGGTGTCGGAGAGCTTGCCGTACACCGGAAGGCTGACGGTGACCGCGAGGAGGTAGCCGGAGAAGAGCCAGGAGAAGACGGAGAAGCCGCCGAGGTCGCCGACGATCTGGGGGACGGCGGTGGCCACGATGGTGCCTTCGAGGGCGGCGAGGCCCATGGTGAGCATCAGCGCGGCGACCACCGCGGTACGCGGGCGGGGCGCCCGGCCCGGGTGGTCGGCCGGGGCCGGCCGGCCCGGGCCGGCGTCCGTACTGCTGCCGCTGCTGCTGGTACCGCTGCTGCTGGTACCGCTGCCGCTGCCGCTGGCGTTGCTGCTGCCGCCGTTGCCGTTGCCGTTGCCGCTGCCGCCGCCCGCGCCGCCGGTGCTCTCCCCCGCAGTCACCAAGATCCTTTCACTGTGCACGCAGGTGCGGGGAACACCTTCTCACCGCCGCGCACCCGACGGAATCCCCCATCTCACGTCCGCCGCAGGGGTGAGGACCCCTAGGGGACGGTCCTCACAACGGCCCAGGGGTCCTTCGTCCCGGTGGATGAGGAAACGGTTTCCGGCCGGTTCTTAACTGGTTCCTACGGGCCCGGGGGTGGGGACAACCCCCCGCCGAAGACGGGGTCGCGCCCCAGCGCGGCGGTCGGCCCGCAGGCCACAGACTCTCGCCGAGCGACGACGCAGGCACACCGGACAGGACGACGAGGAGAAGACCGTGACAACGGCAATGACCGAAACCAGGCACGGCGGTACGGGGGGAGCCGTGCCCGTCGCGGCCCGGGCACGGCAGGTCGTCAAGGCCTACGGCTCCGGTGAGACCCGTGTCGTCGCCCTGGACCACGTCGACGTGGACATCCACCAGGGGCAGTTCACGGCGATCATGGGCCCGTCGGGCTCCGGCAAGTCCACCCTGATGCACTGCCTGGCCGGTCTGGACACCGTCTCCAGCGGGCAGATCCACCTCGCCGACACCGAGATCACCGGCCTGAAGGACAAGAAGCTCACCCAGCTGCGCCGGGACCGGATCGGCTTCATCTTCCAGGCCTTCAACCTGCTGCCGACGCTGAACGCCCTGGAGAACATCACCCTCCCCATGGACATCGCGGGCCGCAAGCCCGACCCGGAGTGGCTGAACCGGGTGGTGGAGACCGTGGGCCTGTCCGGCCGCCTGCGGCACCGCCCGACCCAGCTCTCCGGCGGCCAGCAGCAGCGCGTGGCCGTGGCCCGGGCGCTGGCCGCCCGGCCGGCGATCATCTTCGGGGACGAGCCGACCGGGAACCTGGACTCCCGGGCCGGCGCCGAGGTGCTCGGCTTCCTGCGCCGCTCGGTCGACGAGCTCGGCCAGACCATCGTGATGGTCACCCACGACCCCGTCGCCGCCTCCTACGCCGACCGCGTGCTGTACCTGGCCGACGGCCGGATCGTGGACGAGATGTGGAACCCGACGGCCGACCAGGTCCTGGACCGCATGAAGGACTTCGACGCGCGCGGGCGGACCTCGTGAGCGTGCTGAAGACCTCCCTGCGCAACGTCCTCGCGCACAAGGGGCGGATGGCGCTCTCGGCCGTCGCGGTCCTGCTCTCCGTCGCCTTCGTGTGCGGCACGCTGGTGTTCACCGACACCATGAACACCACCTTCGACAAGCTGTTCGCGACCACCGGCGCCGATGTCACCGTCAGCGCCGCGGCGCCCGGGTCGGGCGAGGAGAACCCGCAGCGCGGCCGGCCCGAGACCGTCCCCGCCGACACGGTGGACAAGGTCGCCAAGGTGCCGGGCGTGCGGTCCGCCGAGGGCAGCGTGGTCTCCATGTCCGTCACGGTGGTCGACTCCCGCAACAACGACATCGGTCCCACCTCCGGCGCCCCGACCATCGCCGCCAGCTGGAACGACCTTGAGCTGAAGTCGGTCGAGGTCAGCTCCGGCCACCCGCCGCGCGGGCCCACCGAGGTGATGCTCGACGCCGACACCGCCCGCAAGCACCAGCTGAAGATCGGTGACGAGCTGCGGATCATCGCCCTGCCCGGCGACTTCCGGGCCACCGTCACGGGCATCACCACCTTCAAGGTGACCAACCCGGGCGCCACCTTGATCCACCTGGACATGGCGACGGCCCAGCAGAAGCTGCTCGGCGGGGCCGGGCTGCTCACCCACGTCAACGTCACCGCCCAGGACGGCGTCTCCCCCGACCGGCTCAAGGCGAACCTGTCCACCGCGCTCGGCGCGGACACGTACAAGCTGCAGACCGCCAAGGAGGCCGCGGACGCCGGACGCAAGGACGTCGGCGCCTTCCTCGACGTCATGAAGTACGTGATGCTCGGCTTCGCCGCCATCGCGTTCCTCGTCGGCATCTTCCTGATCTTCAACACCTTCTCGATGCTGGTCGCCCAGCGCACCCGCGAGATCGGCCTGCTGCGCGCCATCGGCTCCGACCGCGGCCAGATCAACCGCTCGGTGCTCACCGAGGCCCTGCTGCTCGGCGTGTTCGGTTCGCTGCTCGGCATCGGCGCCGGCATCGGCCTGGCCGTCGGCCTGATGAAGCTGATGGGCCAGATGGGCATGAACCTCTCCCTGGACGACCTCACGGTCCTGTGGACCACCCCGGTCGTCGGCCTGGTGCTCGGCGTCGTCGTCACCGTCGTCGCCGCGTACGTCCCGGCGCGCCGCGCCGGCAAGGTCTCCCCGATGGCCGCCCTGCGCGACGCCGGCACCCCCGGCGACCGCAAGGCGGGCCTGGTCCGCGGCGTCCTCGGCCTGGTCCTCACGGCCGCCGGCGGCGCGGCCCTGTTCCTCACCACGCGGGCCGCCACGGCCGGTCCGGGCTCGCTGTGGCTGGGCCTGGGCGTGGTGCTCACCCTGATCGGCTTCATCGTGATCGGCCCGCTGCTGGCGGGCGGGGTGGTGCGGGTGCTGTCCGGTGTCGTGCTGCGGCCGTTCGGCCCGGTGGGCCGGCTCGCCGAGCGCAACGCGCTGCGCAACCCGCGCCGTACGGGGGCCACGGCCGCCGCGCTGATGATCGGACTGGCGCTGGTCGCCTGCCTGTCCGTGGTCGGCTCCTCCATGGTGGCCTCCGCCACCGACGAACTCGACCGGACCGTCGGCGCCGACTTCATGGTGCAGTCCCAGACCGGGCAGCCGGTGGTGCCGCAGGCCGAGCAGGCCATGCGCGGCGTGCCCGGACTCCAGCACGTCACCGCGTACCGCGGTCTGGACGCCAAGGTCACCGCGCCCGACGGCTCCACCGTCGAGGAGAGCCTGAGCGTCACCGACCCGACGTACGCCGAGGACGTGCGCCGCAAGACGACCGCCGGGCAGCACGCCGACGCGTACGCCGCCGGCAGCATGGCGGTCGGCTCGGACTACGCCGCCGCCCACCACGTCAAGGTCGGCGACGAGCTGACGGTGGCCTTCGCGGAGGGCCGTAGCGCCAAGCTGAAGGTCGCGGCGATCACCAAGGACGAGGGCAACCTCGACAAGGGCGCGATGTACATCAGCACCAGGACGGCCGAGCAGTACGTGCCGGCCGACCGGATGCCGCGGCCGTTCATGCTGCTGGGCAAGGCCCAGAGCGGCAAGGGCGACAGCGCCTACACGGCGCTGAAGGCGGCGCTGGCGCCGTACCCGCAGTACAAGGTGCTCGACCAGACCGACTACAAGCAGCTGCTGAAGGACCAGGTCGGCCAGTTGCTGAACATGGTCTACGGCCTGCTGGCCCTGGCGATCATCGTCGCGGTCCTGGGCGTGGTGAACACCTTGGCCCTGTCGGTGGTCGAGCGGACCCGGGAGATCGGCCTGATGCGGGCCATCGGCCTGTCCCGCCGCCAGCTGCGGCGGATGATCCGCCTGGAGTCGGTGGTCATCGCCCTCTTCGGCGCCCTGCTGGGCCTGGGACTGGGCATGGGCTGGGGCGCGACGGCGCAGCAGCTGCTGGCCCTGGAGGGCATGAAGGTCCTGCAGATCCCGTGGCCGACCATCCTGGGCGTCTTCGCGGGCTCGGCCCTGGTGGGCCTGTTCGCGGCGCTGGTTCCCGCGTTCCGGGCGGGGCGGATGAACGTGCTGAACGCGATCGCCAGCGAATAGGTCGCGCGGCGGCCAGGGTGTCCCGGGCCGCGCGCACCACGACGGGGCCCGGGCCCCGGCCCCGCCACCTTGGCCGGGCCGGGGCCCCAGGCGTACCCGGCCGCCCCTCGCGGCCGAGCCCGGCCCGGGGGGACGGGGGCGGAGGGTGGGGGTGTCCGGGACGTAAAGCGTGATGTGTGGCGAGACCTGGCCTCCAGCGCAGTAGGAGGCACCACGCCATAAATCATGCAGTCCCGGACACCCCCACCCGGAGTCGCCGTCCCCCCGGGCCCCTGCGCGTCCCCGCCAAGCCGGGCCCCGTCAACCGCCGGGCCCGGCGCATGCCTGCCCGGCCCCGCGTACGCCCGCCGGGCCCGGTGCGCGCCTGCCGGGCCCGGTGCGCGCCTGCCGGGCCCGGTGCTGCCTCGCGGAGGCGTTGTGCGGGGGCCGGGAGCTCCGGGTGGGGGTGTCCGGGACTGCATGATTTATGGCGGGTCGCCTCGTTTCGTTCGTGGGGCGCGGTGCACGCCACAAATCACGCTTTACGTCCCGGACACCCCCACCCTGCGCCCCCGGCCCGGAGCCGCGGCGGGGCGGGATCTCCGGGCGGGGCCCCGAGGGGAGACGTAGGCTGGGTACCCCCGGCCCGTTCACGTGTCGGGCCCTTCGCGTTGCCCCCGAGACCTGCGGATGGAAAGCCCTCATGAGCCTGCACGGACTGCTCGACGCCGTCACCGCGGACCCCGCCCTGGACGAGGCGGTCAAGGCGGCCGGCGACGGTCACCGGATGCATGTCGATCTGGTCGGTCCGGGGGCCGCCCGGCCCTTCGCGATCGCCGCGCTGGCCCGCCGTACCGGGCGCACCGTGCTCGCGGTGACCGCGACCGGCCGGGAGGCCGAGGACCTGGCCGCGGCGCTGCGCTCGCTGATGCCGCCGGGGCAGGAGAGCGCGGTGGTGGACTACCCGGCCTGGGAGACCCTCCCGCACGAGCGGCTCTCGCCGCGCAGCGACACCGTCGGCCGGCGGCTGGCGGTGCTGCGGCGGCTGGCGCACCCCAGCGACGACGACCCGGCCGCGGGCCCCGTCGCCGTGGTGGTCGCGCCCATCCGGTCCGTGCTGCAGCCGCAGGTCAAGGGTCTGGGGGACCTGGTGCCGGTGGCCCTGCGGCAGGGGCAGAGCGCAGACCTCGGGGAGGTCACCGAGGCGCTGGCGGCGGCCGCGTACGCCCGGGTCGAGCTGGTGGAGAAGCGCGGCGAGTTCGCCGTGCGCGGCGGCATCCTCGACGTGTTCCCGCCCACCGAGGAGCACCCGCTGCGCATCGAGTTCTGGGGCGACGAGGTCGAGGAGATCCGCTACTTCAAGGTGGCCGACCAGCGCTCGCTGGAGATCGCCGAGCACGGCCTGTGGGCCCCGCCCTGCCGGGAACTGCTGCTGACCGCCGAGGTCCGGGCGCGGGCCGCCGACCTCGCCGAGCGGCACCCGGAGCTCGGCGAACTGCTGCACAAGATCGCCGAGGGGATCGCCGTCGAGGGCATGGAGTCCCTGGCCCCCGTGCTCGTCGACGACATGGAGCTGCTGCTCGACGTGCTGCCGGACGGCGCCATGACCGTGGTCTGCGACCCCGAGCGGGTCCGGACCCGGGCCGCCGACCTGGTCGCCACCAGCCAGGAGTTCCTCCAGGCGTCCTGGGCCGCCACCGCCGGCGGCGGGCAGGCGCCCATCGACGTCGGCGCGGCCAGCCTCTGGGGCATCGCCGACGTCCGCGACCGGGCCCGCGACCTGGGCATGATGTGGTGGTCGGTGTCCCCGTTCGCCGCCGACGAGGAGCTGTCCGCGGACACGCTGAAGCTCGGCATGCACGCCCCCGAGAGCTACCGCGGCGACACCGCCCGCGCGCTCGCCGACACCAAGGGCTGGATCGCCGACGGCTGGCGCACCGTGTACGTCACCGAGGGCCACGGCCCGGCCGCCCGTACGGTCGAGGTGCTCGGCGGCGAGGGGATCGCCGCCCGGCTCCAGGCCGACCTCGGCGCGCTGGAGCCCTCCTTGGTGCACGTCGCCTGCGGCGCCCTCGACAGCGGCTTCGTCGACCCGGCGCTGCGGATCGCGGTGCTCACCGAGACCGACCTGACCGGTCAGCGCACCGCCACCAAGGACCTGGGCCGGATGCCGGCCCGCCGCCGCAAGACGATCGACCCGCTGACCCTGCAGGCCGGCGACTACATCGTCCACGAGCAGCACGGCGTGGGCCGCTACATCGAGATGGTGCAGCGCACCGTCCAGGGCGCCACCCGCGAGTACCTGCTCGTGGAGTACGCCCCGGCCAAGCGCGGCCAGCCCGGCGACCGCCTCTACATCCCCACCGACCAGCTGGAGCAGGTCACCAAGTACGTCGGCGGCGAGGCGCCCACCTTGCACCGGCTCGGCGGCGCCGACTGGACCAAGACCAAGCAGAAGGCCAAGAAGGCCGTCAAGGAGATCGCGGCCGACCTCATCAAGCTCTACTCGGCCCGGATGGCGGCGCCCGGTCACGCGTTCGGCCCCGACACCCCCTGGCAGCGCGAGCTGGAGGACGCGTTCCCGTACGCGGAGACGCCCGACCAGCTCACCACCATCGCCGAGGTCAAGGAGGACATGGAGAAGTCGGTCCCGATGGACCGGCTGATCTGCGGCGACGTCGGCTACGGCAAGACCGAGATCGCGGTGCGGGCGGCGTTCAAGGCGGTCCAGGACGGCAAGCAGGTGGCCGTGCTCGTGCCCACGACCCTGCTCGTCCAGCAGCACTTCGGCACGTTCTCCGAGCGCTACAGCCAGTTCCCGGTGAACGTGCGGGCGCTGTCGCGGTTCCAGACGGACACCGAGGCCAAGGCCACCTTGGAGGGCCTGAAGGAAGGCTCGGTGGACGTGGTGATCGGCACGCACCGGCTGTTCTCGTCCGAGACCAGGTTCAAGGACCTGGGGCTGGTCATCGTCGACGAGGAGCAGCGCTTCGGCGTCGAGCACAAGGAGCAGCTGAAGAAGCTGCGCGCCAACGTCGACGTCCTGACCATGTCCGCCACCCCGATCCCGCGCACCTTGGAGATGGCGGTGACGGGCATCCGCGAGATGTCCACCATCACCACGCCGCCGGAGGAGCGGCACCCGGTGCTGACCTTCGTCGGCCCGTACGAGGAGAAGCAGATCGGCGCGGCCGTGCGCCGCGAACTCCTGCGCGAGGGCCAGGTCTTCTACATCCACAACCGGGTCGAGTCGATCGACCGGGCCGCGGCGCGGCTGCGCGAGATCGTGCCCGAGGCGCGGATCGCCACCGCCCACGGCCAGATGTCGGAGCAGGTCCTGGAGCAGGTCGTCGTGGACTTCTGGGAGAAGAAGTTCGACGTGCTGGTCTCGACGACGATCGTGGAGTCGGGCATCGACATCTCCAACGCCAACACCCTCATCGTCGAACGCGGCGACAACTTCGGCCTCTCCCAGCTGCACCAGCTGCGCGGCCGCGTCGGGCGCGGCCGCGAGCGCGGCTACGCGTACTTCCTGTACCCGCCGGAGAAGCCGCTGACGGAGACGGCCCACGAGCGCCTGGCCACCATCGCCCAGCACACCGAGATGGGCGCGGGCATGTACGTGGCCATGAAGGACCTGGAGATCCGCGGCGCGGGCAACCTGCTCGGCGGCGAGCAGTCCGGTCACATCGCGGGCGTCGGCTTCGACCTGTACGTGCGCATGGTCGGCGAGGCGGTGGCGGACTACCGGGCCTCCCTGGAGGGCGGCGCGCAGGAGGAGCCGCCGCTGGAGGTCAAGATCGAGCTGCCGGTGGACGCGCACGTCCCGCACGACTACGCCCCCGGGGAGCGGCTGCGCCTGCAGGCGTACCGGGCGATCGCCTCGGCCGCCTCGGAGGAGGACATCAAGGCCGTCCGCGAGGAACTCTCCGACCGCTACGGCAAGTTGCCCGAGCCGGTGGAGAACCTCCTGCTGGTGGCGGGCCTGCGGATGCTGGCCCGGGCCTGCGGGGTCGCCGACATCACCCTGCAGGGCACCAACATCCGCTTCGGCCCGGTGGAGCTGCGCGAGTCCCAGGAGCTGCGCCTCAAGCGCCTGTACCCGGGCACGATCCTCAAGCCGGCGACGTCGCAGGTGCTGGTGCCCCGCCCGAAGACGGGCAAGATCGGCGGCAAGCCGCTGGTCGGGCGTGAACTGCTGGCGTGGACCGGCGAGTTCCTGACGACGGTGCTGAGCTAGGCGGGCCGGCCCTCGGGCCCGACCGGGCCCGAGTCGGCGGTGGCGAGCAGCGTTCAGCACCTGTTCGCCTGTGAACCGAGTCAACACGGTGTGGCGCGGTACGCTCGCCCCATGCCGGAACACACTGCCGCCGAGGTGACCGCCGCCGGGATCGCGCGCATGGCGGGGGTGGGGCGGGCCGCCGTCAGCAACTGGCGGCGGCGCCACGCCGACTTCCCCCGCCCCGTCGGCGGGACCCCGGCCAGCCCCTCCTTCGCGCTGGCCGACGTCGAGGACTGGCTGCGGGCGCAGGGGAAGCTGGCCGAGGTGCCGCTGCGCGAGCGGGTCTGGCAGCAGGTCCTCGGTCATCCGGGCGGAGCCGTGGCCGCCCTCGTCGAGGTCGGCCGGGCCCTGCTCGTCGTCCGTGAACGGCCCACGCAGTGGCTGGAGCTGACGGCCGTGTCGGACGCGCGCATGGCGGCCCTGCTCCCCGACGTGGCGGCCCCGCTCCTGGCCGCACGCCTGGGCCCCGACCACCCGCTGACCCACCTGCCCGCCCGGCCCGGCCCCGACCCGGCACCCGCCGCCGGCGCGAGCGCCGGGCCCGCCGGCGCCGCCACCGTCCCCCTGTTGCGGGCCGCCGCCCGGCTGGCGGCCGAGACGGGGGCCCGGCAGGCGTTCGAGTTCCTGGTCGGGCGGTACCTCGACGCCAATCCCCGGCAGTACACGCTCACCCCGCAGGGCCCCGCCGAGCTGATGGCGGCGCTGGCCGGGCCCGCGCGCAGCGCGCTCGATCCCGCCTGCGGTACCGGCGCGCTGCTGCGGGCCGTGCGGGCCGCGCCCGGCGGCCTGGTCCGCCACGGGCAGGACGCCGCACCCGAACTCGCCGCGCTCACCGCGCTGCGCCTGGCCCTGCACGGGGCCGGGGAGGTCCGCGCCGCGGGCGGCGACAGCCTGCGGGCCGACGCCTTCCCGCAGGCCGCCGTCGACGTGGTGCTGTGCCACCCGCCGTTCAACGAGCGCGCCTGGGGTCACGAGGACCTCGCCTACGACCCGCGCTGGGAGTACGGCCTGCCCGCCCGCGCCGAGTCCGAACTGGCCTGGGTCCAGCACTGCCTGGCCCACCTGCGCGAGGGCGGCACCGCCGTGCTGCTCATGCCCCCGGCCGCCGCCGCCCGCCGCTCCGGCCGCCGCATCCGCGCCGACCTGCTGCGCCGCGGTGCGCTGCGCGCCGTCGTCGCGCTCCCCGCGGGGGCCGCGCCGCCGTACGGCGTCCCGCTGCACCTGTGGGTGCTGCGCCGGCCCGTTCCCGGCGCCCCGGCCCCCGCGGACCTGCTGCTCGTCGACGCCGCCGAACCGGCCCCCACCGGGGGCGCAGAACGCGAGAAGGCCTCCTGGCCGGCCGTGCACACCCTGGTGACCGGGGCCTGGGCCGCCTACGACCGCCCCGGCGGCGCGGTCGAACTGCCCGCCGGCAGCCGGGCGGTGTCCGTCATCGAGCTGCTCGACGACGACGTGGACCTCACCCCCGGGCGCCACCTGCCGCCGCCCGCCGCGCCCGGCGGCCTGGCCGAGCTGGCCGACGTACGGGAGCGGCTGGACCGGACCCTGCACCTGGCGGCCGAGCTGACCCCGCCGCCGGCCGCCCCCGGGGACCGGGCCCGGCCGCCGGTCACCACCCTCGGCGAACTCGCCCGGACCGGCGCCCTGGTGCTGCACACCGGCACCGGCAGCGGAGCCCCGGTGCCGCTGGCCGCGGGCGACGTGGTCGTCCCCGCCGTCGGCGGCACGGCCACCGCCCGGGTCGTCACCGACGCCACCGCCGGCGCCGCCCTCGGCCGCAACCTGGTCCTGCTGCGCCCCGACCCGGCCGCCCTCGACCCCTGGTTCCTCGCCGGGTTCCTGCGCGGCACCGCCACCGCCCGCCGGGCCAGCAGCCACGCCTCCACCGCCACCCGGCTCGACGTACGCCGCCTGCAGCTGCCCCGGCTGCCCCTGGCCGACCAGCGCCGCTACGGCGAACGCTTCCGCGCGCTGGCCGCGTTCGAGGACGCGCTGCGGGCGGCCGCCCGGCTCGGCGAACAGCTCGTCCAGGGCCTGTACGACGGGTTGTCCGACGGCACGGTCGGCCCGTCCTGACGGCGGTGGTCACACCCGCATGACGGTTGGTGCATCCGCCGACCGGGTGACGGCGTCCCTGTATACGCTCTGACACGTACGTTTTCAGCCCCGGTCACCAGGAGCAGCGATGCACGGCCCCGGCCTCCCGCAGCACCCCGCCCCGTCGAACAACGGGGTGCAGGTGACGCTGCGCGTGGTGTTCACCGCGCTGACCCTGCTCACCTGCGGGTTCTTCGCGTGGGCGAGCCTGCTCAAGCTGGCCATCGTCACGCGCAGCAGGCGCAACTGGCTGCTGTTCGCCGTCACCGTCGCCATCAACATCACCTGCATCGCCCTGCTCGGCAACGACGACACCCCCGACGGCGAGACCTCGCGCGGCACCGACATCGCGATGACCACCTCGCTCATCACCGCGATCGCCGTCGTCGCCTACTTCCTCTACGAGGACATCCGGCACTACAACTCCCACCCGGCCGGCTGGTACGGCCGGCAGCCGGCCGGCCCGTACTACCCGCCGGTGCCCCCGCAGCAACAGCAGCCCGCCTACGGCTACCCGCACGCGCACACGCCCGCCACGCCGCTCCCGCCCGTGCCGCAGCAGCCGGCCACGCCCGTCCCGCCCGTGCCCCAGCAGCCGGCCACGCCCGTCCCGCCCGTGCCGCCGGTGCAGCAGCCCACCCCGCCGCCCGTCCCGCAGCAGCCCCGCATCGGCCAGGTGCGCGCCGAACTCGACGAGTTGAGCGAGCTGCTGCGCCGCCAGGAGCGCGACCAGTGACCGAGCGGATCGTCGGCGACCGCTACCAGCTCGCCACCGTCCTCGGCCAGGGCGGCATGGGCCAGGTCTGGACGGCGTACGACCAGCGCCTGGACCGGCGGGTGGCCGTGAAGCTGCTGCGCCCGGACAAGGTCGCCGGCCCCGGCACCGTCGCCGAGGAGCTGCGCCGCCGGTTCGTGCGCGAGTGCCGGGTCACCGCCCAGGTCGACCACCCCGGGCTGGTCACCGTCCACGACGCGGGCAGCGACGGCGACGACCTGTTCCTCGTCATGCAGTACGTCGAGGGCGCCGACCTCGCCGACCACCTCGCCGAGCACGACCCGTACCCCTGGCCGTGGGCGGTCTCCGTCGTCGCCCAGCTGTGCTCGGTGCTCTCCGCCGTGCACGCGGTGCCGATCGTCCACCGCGACCTCAAGCCGCGCAACGTGATGGTCCGCCCCGACGGCACGGTGACCGTGCTCGACCTCGGCGTGGCCTCCGTCATGGACACCGACACCACCCGCCTGACCAGCACCGGCTCGCCCATCGGCAGCCCGGCGTACATGGCCCCCGAGCAGGCCATGGGCGGCGCCGTCGGCCCGTACACCGACCTCTACGCCCTCGGCGTGCTGCTGTACGAACTGCTCAGCGGCAACGTCCCCTTCGCTGGCTCCACCGCCCTCGGCGTGCTCCACCGGCACCTGTACGAGCCCCCGCTGCCGGTCCGCCAGCTGCGCCCGGAGATCCCGCAGAAGCTGGAGGACCTCCTGCTGCACCTGCTGGCCAAGGACCCGCAGGAGCGCCCGTCCTCGGCCCAGGAGGTCTACGAGGCGCTGGTCCCGCTGCTGCCCACCGCGGGCTCCGCCGTCCCGGCCGGCCCGCTCGACCCGACCCGGCCGTTCCTGCGCCCGCAGGCGCCCTGGCCCGACCGGGCCACCGCCGCGCCGGCCCCCGGCCCGGCGGCCCCGCCGGTGCCCGCCCGACCGGACCTCGCCGCCACCGTCGACCAGGTCAAGGAGCTGCTCGACCAGGGCCGCCTCACCCAGGCCGTCGACCTGCTCGGCGGCATCCTGCCGACCGCCGCCGCCCAGCACGGCGAGCGCTCCCCGGTCGTGCGCAGTCTGCGCAAGCAGTACGCCGCCACGCTCATGGACGACGGCCAGTACCGCCGCGCCCTGCCCGAGCTGCGCCGGCTGGCCGACGAGTTCCCGGCGGGTGACCCGCAGGCCCTGCGCTTCCGCTACGACGCGGCGATGTGCCTGGAGCAGCTCGGCGAGCCCGCCGCCGCCCTGGCCGAGTACCGCTCGCTGCTGCCGCTGTTCGAGAACCACTACGCCAACCCCGACCCGGAGCTGCCCCTCCAGGTCCGCCGCCGCATCGCCCACCTGCTGCTGTCGCTGGGCGACCGCCCGGCCGCCCACGACACCCTGGCGCGGCTGCTGTTCGACGCCGAGCGCCTGCACGGTCCGGCGCACCCCTTCCCGGACGAGGTCCGCCGCACCCTGCACTGGCTGGGTCAGGTCCGCGGCTGAGCCCGGTCGGCGGACCGGCGCCGCAGCAGCGGCCGGAGCGCGAGCACAGCCGCCGCCAGGCCCGCGGCCACCGCGCCCGGGTACAGCCCCGGCGGGCGGAACGTACAGGTGACCGTCGTGGTCCGGCCGTCCAGCGGGACGGCGACCAGGCCCAGGTGGGAGCCGGCCGGACGGCCGTTGCAGCGCCAGCCCCGTACGGCCGGGGTGGCGAGGACGGCCGTACCGGTGCTCCCGGCGGGCAGGGTCGCCGAGACGCCCGAGTCGTGGACCTCCACGGAGGTGGCCGCCGTGGCCCGCAGCCGCTCCACCGCGGCCGCCAGCCGGGCCCGGTCCAGGCAGCCCAGCTCCCAGGCGGGCGGCGCGGGCCGGTCGAGGACCAGCGCCGAGCGCTCGCCGTGCGAGGTGCCCAGCGGCTGGAGGGCGGCCCGGTTGCGGGGGGAGCGGCCGTTCAGCCGGACGGCCGGGCCGTCCGCCAGGCGGGCCGTGGCGTCGTAGGCCGGTGCCCACAGGAAGGCCTCGGTCCCGGCCGCGCACACGCCGGGGGCCGCCGGCGGGTCGTAGACCTCCGCGCCCAGCAGCAGCTCCTGGTTGGCGAACGGCGAGTTTCCGTAGCCGGGGCTCGCGCCCGGCGGGCGGGTGGTGACCAGCGGCAGGGGCGGCAGCGCCGAGCGGGCCACGGTGCCGTCCGGCTTCAGCCGGGCCCCCACCGCGAACAGCGCGTCGGTGACCGGGTTGTCGATGCTCTGCACGTTGCGGCCGCGGGAGGTCCAGCCGGCGCCGAGCGCGGCCATGGTCCGGGTGAACACGTCCGGGGTGTGGCTGCTGTAGTAGGCCCCGCCCTCGCCGCCCAGCAGCATCGGGTCGTTGCCGGTCAGCGCCGGCCGGCCGGCGTCCGTCCGGTACGCGGGCCAGCCGTCGGCGGCGGCCAGGGCCCGGGCCCGGGCGGTGTGCGCCGGGCCCCAGGACGGGTAGTCGTCCAGCCCGCCGAGCTTGCCCCGGTGCCCGTACGCCACGGTGGCCGCGGCCTGCACCACCAGCGCGGCCGTCAGCAGGGCCGCCGGCAGCAGCGCCGC
>NZ_JAJAUY010000042.1 GCF_020532625.1 Streptomyces antimicrobicus
CGAGTTCGGGCTGCGGCTCCGGCTCCGCCTCGGCGGCGGCCGCGAAGGCGCGGGGCGGAGGGGATGGGAGGCCCGCCGGCCCGCCGGCCCGGTCACGCCCCGTCGCGCCCGGGCCGGCCCACCTGGTCACGCGGCGGCCGGCACCACCGCCTCCGCCTCGCTCAGGGCCAGCTCCAGCACCTGCCGTACGTCGGTGACCGGGTGCACCTGGAGCCCCTCCAGCACCTCGGCCGGGACGTCGTCGAGGTCGGCCTCGTTCCGCTTGGGGATGATCACGGTGGTCAGCCCGGCCCGGTGCGCGGCCAGCAGCTTCTGCTTGACGCCGCCGATCGGCAGCACCCGCCCGGTCAGCGAGACCTCGCCGGTCATCGCCACGTCCGTGCGGACCTGCCGCCCGGACAGCAGCGAGGCCAGGGCCGTGGTCATGGTGATGCCCGCGCTCGGGCCGTCCTTGGGCACGGCGCCCGCCGGGAAGTGGATGTGCACGCCCCGGTCCTTGAGGTCGGCGACCGGGAGCTCCAGCTCCGCGCCGTGCGAGCGCAGGAAGCTCAGCGCGATCTGCGCCGACTCCTTCATCACGTCGCCCAGCTGGCCGGTGAGCGTGAGCCCGGCCGCGCCGGTCTCCGGGTCGGCGAGCGAGGCCTCCACGAACAGCACGTCGCCGCCCGCGCCGGTCACCGCGAGGCCGGTCGCCACGCCGGGCACCGCCGTACGCCGCTCCGCCGGGTCCTGCGCGGACTCCGGCACGTGGTGCGGCCGCCCCAGCAGCTCCCGCAGGTCGCCCGCGCCCACGGTGACGGGCAGCTCCCGCTCGCCGAGCTCGTGCTGCGAGGCGACCTTGCGCAGCAGCCGCGCCAGCGCCCGCTCCAGGTTGCGCACGCCGGCCTCGCGGGTGTACTCGCCCGCCAGCTTGCGCAGCGCGTCCTCGGCCAGCGCCACCTCCTCGGCGTCCAGCCCGGCCCGCTCCAGCTGGCGCGGCAGCAGGTGGTCGCGGGCGATGACGACCTTCTCGTCCTCCGTGTAGCCGTCGAGCCGGACGATGTCCATGCGGTCGGCGAGCGCCTCGGGGATGGCCTCCAGGACGTTGGCCGTGGCGAGGAAGACCACGTCGCTGAGGTCGAGCTCGACCTCCAGGTAGTGGTCGCGGAAGGTGTGGTTCTGCGCCGGGTCCAGGACCTCCAGCAGGGCCGCGGCCGGGTCGCCGCGGAAGTCGGAGCCCACCTTGTCGATCTCGTCGAGCAGGACCACCGGGTTCATCGACCCGGCCTCCTTGATCGCCCGTACGATCCGCCCGGGCAGCGCGCCGACGTACGTGCGCCGGTGCCCGCGCACCTCCGCCTCGTCCCGCACGCCGCCGAGGGCGACACGCACGAACTTGCGGCCCATGGCGTGCGCCACCGACTCGCCCAGGCTCGTCTTGCCGACTCCGGGCGGGCCGACCAGCGCCAGCACGGCGCCGCCGCGCCGGCCGCCGACCAGGCCCATGCCGCGGTCGGAGCGCCGCTTGCGGACGGCCAGGTACTCGGTGATGCGTTCCTTGACGTCGTTCAGCCCGGCGTGCTCGGCGTCCAGCACGGCCCGGGCGCCGCGGATGTCGTAGGCGTCCTCGGTGCGCTCGTTCCACGGAAGCTCCAGGACCGTGTCGAGCCAGGTGCGGATCCAGGAGCCCTCGGGCGACTGGTCGCTGGAGCGCTCCAGCTTGTCGACCTCCTTCAGGGCGGCCTCGCGCACCTTCTCCGGCAGGTCGGCGGCCTCGACGCGGGCGCGGTAGTCGTCGGACTCCTCGCCCTCCTTCTCGCCGTTGAGCTCGCGCAGTTCCTTGCGGACGGCCTCCAGCTGACGGCGCAGCAGGAACTCGCGCTGCTGCTTGTCCACGCCCTCCTGGACGTCCTTGGCGATGGACTCGGCGACGTCCTGCTCGGCCAGGTGGTCGCTGAGCCACTTCACGGCGAGCCGGAGGCGGGCGACCGGGTCGGCGGTCTCCAGCAGCTCGACCTTCTGGGCGGTGGTCAGGAAGGGCGAGTAGCCGGAGTTGTCGGCGAGCGCGGAGACGCCCTTGATGCCCTGCACCCGGTCGACGACCTGCCAGGCGCCGCGCTTCTTCAGCCAGTTGGTGGCCAGCGCCTTGTACTCGCTGACCAGCTCGGTCACCGCGCCCGGCAGCGGGTCGGGCTCGTGCTCGGTGACGGTCTCGCCCTCGACCCACAGGGCGGCGCCCGGCCCGGTCGTCCCGGAGCCGATGCGGACGCGCCCGACGCCGCGGATCAGCGCGCCCGGGTCACCGCCGGAGAGCCGCCCGACCTGCTCGACGGTCCCGAGCACACCCGTCGCGGCGTACTTCCCGTCGATGCGCGGCACGAGCAGCACCCGGGGCTTCCCGCTGCCGCCCGCCGCCTGCGCGGCCTCGACGGCTGCGCGCACCTCGGCGTCGGACAGGTCCAGCGGTACCACCATGCCGGGCAGCACGACCTCGTCGTCGAGCGGCAGCACGGGCAGGGTGAGCGTTACGGACGTCGAAGCCATGATCTTCCTTCCGGCAGTGAAGTTGAGCTACGCCGACTCAATGCTTCTGCGCCCGCTGGTGTTCCCCAACTGCCGTTCGCCGTGGGCGAACGGCAGCGGGGAGGGGTCCGTCAGTGGCCCGTCAGGGCCAGGAGACCGTTCGTCAGGTCCTCCTTCAGGTCGTCCAGGCCCTCGAAGCCGACGTGCACGCGCAGCAGCGGGCCGCGGTCGTGCCAGGTGCCCGGCAGGCGGTGCGAGACGGGGTCGGCCGGGACGATCAGGGACTCGTAGCCGCCGTAGCTGTGGCCGAGGCCGAAGACGCGGAGCCGGTCGAGCAGGGCGTCCACGTCCGCCTTGGTGAAACCCCGTTCGAGTTCCACCCCGAACGGTCCGGCCGCGCCCGTGAAGTCGCGCTGCCACAGCGCGTGCCCGGGGTCCTCCGGCAGCGCCGGGTGGAGCACCGCCGCCACGCCCTCCTGCTTGCCGAGCCAGCGGGCCATCTCCATGGCCTGGATCTGGTGCCATGCCATCCGCACGTGCAGCGTGCGCACCCCGCGCACGCCCAGGTACAGCTCGTCGGCCCCGGCGCACTGGCCGAGGCGGATCGCGGCGGCCCGCACGACGGGGAAGGTGTCCGCCGTGCCGACGATCACGCCGAGGATGCTGTCCGCGTGGCCGGTGAGGTACTTGGTCGCGGAGTGGACGACCACGTCGGCGCCGAGTGCCAGCGGGCGGCAGAAGGCGGGCGTGGCCCAGGTGTTGTCCGCCACGGTGACGACACCGCGGGCCCGGCAGACCGCGGTGATCGCCGGGACGTCCTGCACCTCGAAGGTGGTCGAGCCCGGCGACTCCAGCAGGAGCAGCCGGGTCTCCGGGCGGATCAGGGCGGCGATCCCGGCGCCGTCGGTGCGCGGGTCGTAGTACTCCGTCCGCACCCCCAGTGCGGCCAGCGAGTCGCAGAACTTCCGGGTCGGCAGATAGGCGGAGTCGGTCACCAGGAGGTGGTCGCCGGAGCGTACGTAGGCCAGGACCGCCGTGGTGATCGCGGACAGGCCCGAGCAGGTGGCCACGGCCGCGTACCCGTCCTCCAGCTCGGCCACCGCCTCCTCGAACGCCCGGGCGGTGGGGGTGCCGAACCGGCCGTACACGGGCATCCGGCGCTTGAGGGGGTCGGCCTGGGAGGCGTCCATCGCGGCCGTGCTCTCGTACAGCACGGTGGAGGCGCGGTGGACCGGCGGGTTGACGTACCCGCCCTGCCGCCGGGGGTCGGAGGCGGCGTGCACGAAGCGGGTCTCGCGCTCGGTCCCGCTCATCGGGCCGCCTCCGCCGTGCTCACCGCGGACGACGCATCCGGTGCGGCCGGTGCGGCGGGCGCGGCCGGTGCGGCGGGCGCGGCCGGTCCGGCGGACGCGGCCGATTCGGCGGGCGCCGCGGGCGCGGCGGCGTCCGGCGCGGGCTTACGGCTCCGGCCGCCGCCCAGCACGAGTGCGACGACGCCGGCCGCCGCGCACTGCACGGCCACGAAGACCCAGAACGCGTCGAGCCGCTGCGCCGCCTGGTAGTGCGCGAACACGAAACCGCCGACCAGCCCGGCCAGCATGCCGCCGAGACCCGCCGTCAGCCGCTGCACGCCGAAGGCGAAGGCCGGGTTGCCGGGCACCCGCTCCACCAGCTCCAGGTCGCACCGCAGGAAGAGGAAGATCTCGCCGAGCGTGAACAGCGCGGTGCCGCCCAGCAGCGCGGCGCTGTGGCCCAGCGCCATGACGCCGGTGCCGGCCGCCATCAGCGCGAACGAGCCGACCAGCAGCCGCCGGTAGTCCGCCTTGGCGATCCGGTCGGCCAGCGCCGGCTGGAGCAGTACGACCAGTGCGCAGTTGAGCAGCATCACCCAGCCGAGCACGCGGATGTTGGACACGCCGGCCGCGTACAGGCCCATGAAGCTCTGGAAGAAGAAGTAGAGGTAGAAGGCCAGGGCCGTGAACAGCACGGGCCGCAGCGCCTGGCGCAGCGCCGCCCGGGCGCCGCCGCCGGCGCCCTGCCCGCCAGCCGCGGCGCCCTGCCCGCCGGCCGGGCCCCTCGCGCCCTTGCCCGCCGCCGAGGCGGGCCGCGCCGCGAGCGGCTTCAGGGTCAGCTGGTGGGCGAGGGTGATCAGCGCGAACAGCACCGCGAGGCAGGTCAGCAGCCACACCGGGGCGACGTCGATCAGCAGGGCGGCGAGCAGCGGCCCCAGACCCATGCCGGCGTTGAGCGCGGCGCTGCTGACCCCGAGGAAGAGCGGGCGCAGCTCGTCGGAGACGCCGGTGACGATGTACGCCTTGTTGGCGGGCAGGTAGAGGGCGGGCCCCCCGGCGACGAGCACCACCGCCGGGTACGCCACCCAGGGCACCGAGACCGCCAGCCCCAGCAGCAGCAGCCCGGCCGTCCGCAGGGCCAGGGCGAGCACCATGGTCCGCTTCAGACCGAGCCGGCCGGCCACCGGGCCGCCGAGCATGCTGCCGCCGAACTGGATGAACGTGGCCACGGCCACGAGCACCCCGGCGACCCGGACGTCCAGGCCGACGGCCTCGACCATGAGTACCCCGATGAACGGGGTGACCATGTAGCTGCCGAGGGCGACCACGAACGACAGCCCGATCAGGGCCTTCAGGCTCGGCGACAGCCCGGTGAAGGTCCGCCACTTGGCGGCCGCCCCGCGGGCCGCCGTCACGGCGAGCCGCCTTCGCCGCTGGCGACGGGCAGCTGCGAGGGCAGGCCCCACTCGCTCCAGGAGCCGTCGTACACGGCGAGGTCGCGGTAGCCGGCGAGATCCGCGCCGAGGGCGAGCACGCAGGCCGTGACGCCCGAGCCGCAGCTGAAGTACAGCCGCCGGCGGCCCGCCGCGAGCGCGTCGAAGGCGGCGCGCAGCTCGGCCCGCGGACGCATCAGCCCGTCGCGCTGGAGCTCGCCGAAGGGCAGGTTCGCCGCGCCGGGCATGTGCCCGCCGCGCAGGCCGGGCCGCGGCTCGGGGGCGGTGCCCGCGAAGCGGCCGCGGGTGCGGGCGTCGAGGACGAGCGCCTCGGGGTCGGCGAGGGCCGCCGTCACCGCCGCGCTGTCCACGATCAGGCCGGGGCGGGGCCGGGCGGTGAAGCCGCCGCGCGGCCCCTCGTACGCGGCGGGCGTCTCCTCGACGGGCAGGCCGGCCGCGGCCCAGGCCGGCAGGCCGCCGTCCAGGACGGCGGCCCGGTCGAAGCCCATGGCGCGCAGCATCCACCAGGCGCGGGCGCTGGAGTAGATGCCGGCGCCGTCGTAGACGACGACCGTGCTGGTGTCGTCCACGCCGAGGGCGCGCAGGGCCTCGGTGAACGCCTCCGGGCCCGGCATGGTGTGCGGCAGGGCGGCGTCGTGGTCGGACAGCTCCCCGTCGAGGTCGAAGGGACGCGCCCCGGGGATGCGGCGGGGGGCGCCGCGGTGCTCCCCGACGGAGGCGTCGAAGAGGACCAGCCCGGGGGTGCCGAGCCGGGCGGCCAGCCAGTCGGCGCCGACGAGCGGGCCGGAGGGCAGGTCGGGGCCGGCGGACGGGCCGGAGGGCAGGTCGGGGCCGGCGGACGGGCCGGAGGGCAGGTCGAGGCCGGCGGCGGCCGGGGCAGGGGTGGGGGGCGTGGTCATGAGGCACCTCCGGAGGGCTGCGCGGCGGGCCGCCACCGGGTGTGCTCGGAGAACCAGCGCGCCACGTGTTCGAGTCGGGCGGCCACATCCTCCTCCGTCTCGCCGCCGACCACGTAACCGGACAGGAACAGCCCGGACTTCACCCCGCCGTGGAACTCCTGCCCGGCCTGCCCGGTGTGGACGGCCTCCAGCACGCAGTCCGGTTCGGTGCCGGGGTCCGGCAGCGCCTCCAGGACCCCGTTGAGGGGCGGGATGTTCAGTTCCCCGGCGGGGCGGTAGGGCGGGGCGGACAGCGGGTCGGCGCCGACGCCGCCGGGCAGGCCGCACTCCGCGTACAGCCACTCCTTGTCCAGGTCGATGCCGAAGGCGTGCCGGACCATCGGGCTGATCATGCCGCCGCCGGTCCGGCTGGCGATCTCGCAGAACACCAGCCGGTCGTCCGGGGTGATCCAGAACTCGGCGTGGAACGCGGTCCCGCGGGGCGTCGGCAGCTCCGCCAGGACCGCCCGGGCGGCCTTGACCAGCCGGTCGTGCGCCGGGTCCTGCGGGGCGACCGGCAGGCTGGCGACCCAGTCGTTGTCGCGGAAGGACAGGCAGTCGTTGAGGTAGCGGAACGGGTGGACGAAGACCACCTCGCCGCCCACCACGAGCCCGTCCACGTGGTACATCTGCCCGGGCACGAACGTCTCGATCTCGCTGACCCCGCGCCAGGGGCGGGCCAGGTAGGAGTCCAGGGCGGCCTCGTCCCGGATGACGGCGGTGCCGAGCGAGCCGGACTCCGAGACCGGCTTGACGACCACCGGGTAGCCGTGTTCGGCCACGAACTCCAGCGCGTCGTAGGCGGAGTCGAGCCGCCGGTAGGCCGGTACCTCGACCGGTCCGCCCGCCAGGTGGTCCTTCATGACCACCTTGTCCCGGAAGGCGAGGGCGCTTTCGGTGCGCTGGCCGGGCAGGTCCAGCAGGTCGCGCAGCTGGGCGGCGCGCAGGACGTCCGCCTCGGCGCGGGCGAAGACGGCCTCGACGCGGAACTCCCGCGCCAGCCGCAGCGCGGTCTTGTCGACGAGCTGGTTGGTGTCGTAGTCGTCGAAGGCGTGGACGTGCGGCAGGTGGGCGTAGCCCGCCGCGTACTCCGTCGGGGTGACGACGACCGGGACGATCCCCGAACCGGCCAGCCACTGGTCGTACGGGGTCCGGGCGTGGGGCGTCTTGGCGAAGACGAGGATGTGGCGCATGACCGGGGTGCCGCCTTCCGCTCAGGCCTGGGAGTCGACGAGGAGCGGCAGCCGGCGCCGCGCGGGGACCCGGGAGACGAGCCCGAGCTCCTCGGACAGCTCGGTGGCGAAGCAGCCGTCCTGGTAGGCGCCCGACAGCCGCTTGGTGGTGAACTCCTCGATGGCGTCGTGGTCGAACTCCATGTCGTACGAGGTGCCCGCGCCGGTCACGGTGCGCACGAGGATGCCGAGGTGGGGCTCGAAGGTGTTGACGCAGCCGACGATGTCGCCGATCTTCTCGCGGCGTCCCGCGGCGTCGTCCGAGAGGACCTCCTCCGCGGCCGGGATCGCGGCGAACAGCTGGCGGCCCGCCCGGCACCAGCCGACGTGGCCGGGGAAGCCCATGGCCTTGATGCCGAAGGTGCCGAAGTCCTCGCTGACGCCGAGCTGGAAGCCGAGCTCGATGTTCTCGTGGATCCACTTGAAGTCGCGGTACGCCTGCTCGATCTCGGAGCGGTCCAGGCGCAGCTCGGGGTGGCGGCCGCCGTGGTCGGTGAAGTTGTTGAAGCGGACGGTGGCGACGCCCAGCTTGTTGAAGTAGTGGGCGTAGCGCTCCAGGGAGGTCCGGCCGTGGTTGTGGCGGCCGATGGTCACGCCTATGTTCACGCGGAACGTGCTGCCGGGGGCGGCGGTCTCGTTGTAGGCGGCGATGCGGCGCAGCACCTCCTCGGTGTCGGCGCCGCTGAACACGCCCTTGATCGGATACGCGGAGTGGTCGACGACGTTCAGGTCCTCGTCGATCAGCCCGTGGTAGGTGATGGAGACGGTGCCGTAGCCGTTCTCGGCGGCCAGGTCGAGCAGCTCGCGCCAGTTGTCGGCGAGCAGCGGGCGGCCGCTGGTCCAGGCGTCGCCCTTCTCCATGGTCTCGGTGGGCTTGTGGTCGGACTCCTGGCGGAACTCGCGGTTGTTGGCGGGGCCGTACATCCGCATGAACGCGCCGTCGTACGCGAAGCTGTCCACGTAGCGCGGGTAGACCTGGTAGCCGTGCTCCTTGAGCCCGGCGAGGATCCGCGGGCCCTCCTCCATGGCGAACGACTTGTCGTAGACCTTCTCGTAGTTGACGAACCAGCAGTGCGTGCACTTCTGGCCGCAGGTGTTCTTGCCGACCTTGGTGTCCAGGTCGAGGTAGATGTGGATGTCCTCGGGCCGGATGTCCTTGAACGGCGTCGAGAAGGGCTCATCCCCGTGGAAATCGTACGAAATCGGAGCGTTCTGGACAGACATCGATCCCCCGTGCGGTGAGTCGTGCGATGAGAACTGCGGTGAGAAGTGCGATGAGAAGTGAGGTCGGGTCAGGGCCGCGGGGCGGGCCGCGGACGGACTACGAGCAGCCCGCGGCGGCCCCGCGGTGGGAACGGGCAGAACCGGCGGAACCGGCGGAACGGTGGGGTGCGCCGGTCAGGGCGCGGGCTCGGTGGTGACCACCGGGATCGCGGTCAGCTCGGCCACCGCCGCCACGCAGGCGTCGGTGTCGGCCGCCGTCACGACGGCCATGCCCAGGCGGTCCGACGAGGAGCGCAGCGGGTGCACCACGTCCCCGGGGAGGACGGAGACGTCCCAGGCGTGCAGGTGCCCGCGGGTCAGGACGGGCGGCGGCGCGACGGCCGTGACCCGGCCGGGCGCCGCGGTGAGGAAGACGGTCGCGGCGGCCGCGGCCGTGACCGGCTCCCGGCGCACCGGGGCGCCGACGGCCCAGCCGAGGGCCGCCTCGCGCCAGGCGACCCCGGTGGTGAGGCGGACCAGGTCGGCGATGCCGTCGCCGCCCAGCCGGGTGTGGGTCTCGATCACGACGACCTTGTCGCCGTCGACCATGACCTCGGTGTGGCTCGGCCCGTCGGTCACGCCGACGGCGTCGAGGAGCTCCTCGACCGCGCGGGCCACGAGCTCCTGCCGGCGCCGGTCCAGCGCCGGCGGCGGCATGACGTGGCTGACCTCGATGAACGCGCCCGTGGTGCCCTTCTGGGCGATGCCGAGGACGGTGTGCCGGCCGCCGGCGGAGAGGGCCTCGACGCTGAACTCCTGCCCCTCGGCGAACTGCTCCAGCAAGGTGGCGGCCGTACGCCGCTCCGCCGGGAGCTCGTCCGGGCCCTCCAGCAGCGCGATGGCGGTGCTGCCGGACCCGTCGACGGGCTTGGCCACGACCCGCCCGTGCGCGGCGAACAGCCGCGCGACCGCCTCCGCGTCGTCGCCCGGCGCGAACGCCGGGTTCAGGTGCGGGGCCTTGCGCTCCAGGACGCGCCGCATCGCCAGCTTGTCCCGGGTGGCCCGGACCACCTCGGGGTCCACGCCGACGACGCCCAGGTGGCGGGCCGCGACGGCGGCCGGCTCCAGGCCGAGCTCGGTGAGCGAGACCACCGCCGTGGGGGCCAGCGGCCGCAGCACCTCGTCGGTGAAGGCGAGGAAGGCCGACCTGTCCAGGAAATCGCAGGTCAGGACGCGGTCGTCCGGGCCGAGGGCGGCGGCGCCGGGCAGCTGGACGTGCACCAGCTCGCCGGGCAGGCGCGCGGCCTCCCGGGCCACGGTCGGGTTGGCGCCGACGATCACGAGCGTCACGAGCGGGTCCTTTCGTCCGGTCGGCGCGGGGCAGGGGCCACAACATCGCAAGCGTGATCACGGCTGTCAACAGTCGGCCGTCCGACCGGTATCCACCGCCCAAACGGCCCCTGACCTGCGCCGAACCCGCTCCGCTCAAGGCCTGTTCGAGGGTCGGTGGGCCTCGGGGACCAGCCGCGCGCGGCTCCCGCTCAAGGCCGGGCAGCCATGCGTTTCCGGACAGAATTCCGATGCCCGCGACACACTCCGTTCACAAAACCGCAGGACGGCGTGATGTGGGTCGGCTGATTCCGGCCAAGAGTCCGGAACTCCGCGCCGCGGCACGGGAATCGGCCGGGAACGGGGTTAGCCGATCTCCCCCGAGGGGCACTCGCCCGGCCTGGCGTACAGGGCCACCCGCGCCCCGTGGACCGCGCGGACCTCGCACAGGTCGAAGAAGACGGCCAGGGTCTGGCGCTTGACCGCCTCGCGGGGGAACGCGTCCAGCGGCTGGTCCGCCGGGTCCATCAGGGCCAGGACGCGCGGGGCCTCGGTCAGCCGGGCGCGGAGCCGGTCCGAGGGCAGTTCGGTGCCCTGCAGGGTGCGGGAGGCGGTGGGCGTCGCCGCGAGCGCGAGGTCGGTCAGGCCGTCGTACACCCCGGGCGAGGACAGCAGCCACTCGCGGCGCCGGGCCGGCATGAACAGCACCGCGTCGCCCGGCCGGGCCAGGTCCCGTACGGCCGCCGCCACCGCCAGGGCGTCGTCCTTGCGGCTGTCCGGCGTCCGCAGCCACAAGGACCACGGCACCAGCGCCCCGGCCAGGGCCAGCGCCGCCGCCAGGGCCGCGGCCGGGCGCAGGGCCCGCGCCGGCGGCCGGGCCGGCGCCGGGGGCCGGGCCCGTGCCCCCGCCAGCAGCGCGAGCCCCGCCAGGGCGTAGAGCACGTACCGGTCGACGTAGAGCGGACGGACCAGCGAGACCGCGAGCAGCAGCCCCGGCGGGAGCAGGACGAGCGGCAGCGCGAGCCGGACGAGGTCGCGGTCGGCGTCCCGGGCCAGCAGCAGCGCCAGCCCCGCGACCAGCGCGTACGCCGCCCAGTCGGCCCACGAGGGCCGCCCCAGCCAGCCCAGCTGCCGGTCGGCCTGCCCGGCGCCCACCAGGGCCAGGGGCAGCGCGCACGCCACCACGGCCGCCGCGCACCGGCGCCAGGCGCGCAGCCGCCAGCCGGCGACGGCGTGGGCGAGCACGGCCAGCACGGCGAACGCGTGCAGCCAGCACGCCACCGCCAGCAGCACGGCGTACGCCACCCACCGGCGCCGGTGCAGCGCGTACGTCGCCCAGACCACGGCCGCCGCGACCAGCGCGTAGGACCGGCCCTCCTGGGCGTACATCTGCACGGGCGGCAGCACGGCGTACGCCACGCCCGCGGCCAGCGCCGCCCGGGGACCTGCGAGCCGGTGGCCGAGCGCGGCGACCCCGGTCGCGGCGAGCGCGGTGGCGAGGACCGACGGCAGCCGGAGCGCGACCGGCGCGGGCAGGCCCAGGGCCTCGCCGAGCGGCAGGAGCGCGTGGGTGAGGGCGTAGTGGAGGCCGTGCACGGCGTCGACCTGGCCGAGCAGCCCCACCAGGTCGCCCAGGGGACGGCGGGCCACCTGGAGCGTGACGGACTCGTCGCGCCACATGCTGCCGCCGCGGTCCAGGCGCCACAGGCCGAGGGCCAGGGCGAGCAGCGGGGGCAGCCAGCGCCACGGTGCCGTCCGGCCGGCGGACGCGGTCCGGCTGATGGCGGCCTCCTGGTGCTTCCGGTGCGGGTGCGGCGCCCCCATACTCGCGGTACGGGGCAGTGCGACGCGGAGGTGGGGTGTGCGCGAGGGCCGGGCGAGGGTGGCGGGCGTGGTGATCGGTGCCGTGCTGGGCGCCGTGGTGCTGGGCGGGTGCGGGGGCGGCTCCGGTTCCGCCGCCGGTGCGGGTGCCGGTGCCGGTAGCGGTACGGCGGACGACCGGACCTCCACCGCCGGGGCCCCGCCCTCGGCCTCCGCCTCCGCCTCCGCCACCGCGTCCGCGCCCGCCGCCGAACCGACCGCCGACCAGCGCCTGGTCACCGTCACCCGCAGCGGTGGCTTCGCCGGCAAGCAGATCAGCCTGCTGGTCAAGGCCGACGGCTCGTGGACCCGGCTGGACGGGAAGGCGCAGAAGACGGGCTCGGGGCGGCTGTCGGCCGCGGAGCTCGACGCCCTGCGGGGCGCGCTCAAGGCGGCCGACTTCCCGCGGCTGCCCCGGACGGTGCTGAGCGAGAAGCCGGTCTACGACGGGTTCACGTACGCCTTCGTGCACGGGGGCTACGAGGTGGCGGCGGACGGCGCGGTGATGCCGGCCGGGCTGACGAAGGTGCTCCAGTCGCTGCCGCCGTTCGACGCGGCGTAGGGCGCCGGGGGGCGGGGCGGCGGGGCGCCGGGGCGGCGCGTCAGGGGGTTGCCCGCGCGGAACACCGCGGCTCCTCGGTTCGTTCTCGCGGATGATCGAGAGGAGCCGCCAGTGAACAGCCATGCCGAGTCCGTGACGATCGAGCGCCGGGAGGGGCCGTACGGCGAAGTCGTCCTCCGGCGGCGGGGAGACGTGTTCGAGATCATCGCCAACGGGTGCTTCCTGATGGACACCTCCGACGGGCGGTCCGAGCGGCTGCTCGTCGACGCTGCCCTGGGCGCCCTCGACCCCGCTCCGGCGGGGGCCGCCGGGCCCGCGCTGCTCATCGGCGGGCTCGGTGTCGGGTTCTCGCTCGTGCACGCCGCCGCGCAGCCCGCGTGGGGGCGGATCGTGGTTGCCGAGCGTGAGCAGGCCGTGATCGACTGGCACCGCCGCGGGCCGCTCGGCGAGCTCACCGCGGCGGCGGTCGCCGACCCCCGCGTCAGCCTGCTGCACACCGATCTCGTCACATTTCTGCGTCAGGGTCCGGAGCGTTTCGACGCCCTCTGCCTCGACATCGACAACGGTCCCGACTGGACGGTCACGGAGGACAACCGCGGGCTCTACTCACCTGCCGGACTGGCTTCCTGCCGGGCCCGGTTGAGGCCGGGAGGGGTGCTGGCGGTGTGGTCGGCGCAGCCGTCGGAGGCGTTCGAGGAGGCGATGCGGAATGCCGGATTCAGCTCGGTACGCACCGAAGAGGTGCCCGTTGCCCGAGGTGTCCCGGACGTGATCCATCTCGGCCGGAACCCCTCATAGCCGCAGGCCGGTGGCTCCTCTACGCTGCCCCCATCACGCTGGACTACCGGGGCGGGACGATGGAACAGACACACAGCACACCGATCGGCGCGGCGGCCACTCCTGGCGCCCAGCGGCGGGTGCTCGTCGTGGAGGACGACCGGACGATCGCGGAGGCGATCGCCGCCCGGCTGCGAGCAGAGGGCTTCCAGGTCCAGGTGGCCACCGACGGCCCCGCCGCCGTCGCGCTCGCGGAGAGCTGGCTGCCGGAGCTGCTGGTGCTCGACGTGATGCTGCCGGGCTTCGACGGCCTGGAGGTCTGCCGCCGGGTCCAGGCCCAGCGCCCGGTCCCGGTGCTGATGCTCACGGCGCGTGACGACGAGACCGACATGCTGGTCGGTCTCGGCGTCGGCGCCGACGACTACATGACCAAGCCGTTCTCCATGCGGGAGCTGGCCGCGCGCGTGCACGTGCTGCTGCGCCGGGTCGAGCGGGCGAACCTCGCCGCCACCGCCCCCCGCGGGTCCACGCTGCGGCTGGGCGACCTGGAGATCGACCACGCGCAGCGCCGCGTCCGGGTGCACGCCGAGGACGTGCACCTGACGCCGACCGAGTTCGACCTGCTGGTGTGCCTGGCCGGGACCCCCCGGGCGGTACTCTCGCGCGAGCAGCTGCTGGCGGAGGTCTGGGACTGGGCGGACGCCTCGGGCACCCGGACCGTGGACAGCCACATCAAGGCCTTGCGCCGCAAGATCGGCGCCGAGCGGATCCGTACGGTCCACGGGGTGGGTTACGCCCTGGAGACCCCGGCGCAGCCGTGAGCTGCGGGCCCCGGCCCCGGCCGGCGGAGCGGCTGCGCGGCGGGGGCGAGGGGTTCCCGCCGCTGCGGCCGTTCTCCCCGTTCTCGATCAAGACCAAGCTGGGCACGCTCGTGGTGGTCTCGGTCTTCATCACGACCGGACTGCTGCTGGTGGCCCTGCGCACCGAGACCGAGCTGCGGTTCATCACGGTCTTCTCGGTGATCGCCTCGATGCTGATCACCCAATTCGTGGCGCACAGCCTCACCGCGCCGCTGGACGACATGATCACCGTCGCCCGTTCCATCTCGCACGGCGACTACACCCGGCGGGTGCGCGGCGCGGGGCGCCGGGACGAGCTCGGGGACCTCGCCGCCACGATCAACCTCATGGCGGACGACCTGGAGGCGGTCGACCGGCACCGCAAGGAACTGGTCGCCAACGTCTCGCACGAGCTCCGCACGCCCATCGCGGCGCTGCGGGCGGTCCTGGAGAACGTGGTCGACGGGGTGTCGGCCGCCGACCCCGAGACCATGCGGACCATGCTGAAGCAGACCGAGCGGCTGGGCCGCCTGGTGGAGACGCTGCTGGACCTGTCGCGCCTGGACAACGGCGTGGTCCCGCTGAAGGCCCGGCGCTTCGAGGTGTGGCCGTACCTGTCCGGGGTGCTGAAGGAGTCGGGGCTGGCGGCGGCCGGCCGGCCGGGGCTGGCCTCCGGGTCCGGCGGGCACACCCGCAACGACGTCCATCTGCACCTGGACGTCTTCCCCTCCGACCTGACCGCGCACGCGGACGCGGAGCGGCTGCACCAGGTGGTGGCCAACCTGATCGACAACGCGGTCAAGCACAGCCCGCCGCACGGCCGGGTCACCGTCCGCGCCCGCGGCGGCGCGGCGCCCGGGAGCCTGACGCTGGAGGTGCTCGACGAGGGCCCGGGCATCCCGCAGACGGAGTGGCACCGGGTCTTCGAGCGGTTCAACCGCGGCAGCGGCAAGGGCGGCGACGGGGGCACCGGGCTGGGCCTGGCGATCGCCCGGTGGGCCGTCGGGCTGCACGGCGGTGACATCCGCGTGGCCGAATCGTCACGCGGCTGCCGGATCCTCGTCACCCTTCCGGGAACACCGCAGGCCGCAGGTTGACGTAGGGTTCGAAGGACAAGGAAATGATCTCGGCCACACGTGCACGGGATCCGTCAGGGGTGCGACGCCATACGGCCGCAACCCCGGTCCCGGCTACCCGAACCAGGCTGGTTTCCCGCCATTCCCCCCGGCGAAACCCGCCGTTCGATGTGACCTGCGCGACGTAAGTCCCGCCCGGTCTGCATCTCACCGCCTGAGAGGCGTAGCCTTTATTCCCGCTGTCCATACCTTGTGAAGCGGAAGAGGGCGGTTGCCGCCGTGTCGCCACAGTCCCCGAGTAACCCGAGCACCACGACCGAAGCAACAGCAGGCGGGAAGAACCCCGCCTCGGGCTTCGGCGCCAATGAGTGGCTCGTCGACGAGATCTACCAGCAGTACCTCCAGGACCCGAATTCGGTCGATCGCGCCTGGTGGGACTTCTTCGCCGACTACAAGCCGGGGGGCGGCGCAGCCGCTCCGGACCGGACGGAGAAGCAGACGACGGACGGCGCCTCCGCACAGGCCGCCACCACCGCCGCAGCCCCGCAGGTCTCCGACGCCGCCGCCACGGGGGCGGCCGGCGCCGCCGTACCGGCCCCCACGGCCGCGCCCGCCGCGCCCACATCCGTGTCAGCTCCTGCCCCTGCTCCTGCCACTCCCTCTGGTGCCCCTGCTGTGACTGTCACCTCCCAGGCCCAGGCCGCCGCACCGGCCGCGCCTGCCCCTGCGGCCGCCGCTCCGGCCGCCGCCGCCCCGGCTCAGAAGTCCGCGCCCGCGACCGAGGCCCCTGCCGGCCCCGAGCTCGTGACGCTCCGCGGACCGGCCGCCGCGGTCGCCAAGAACATGAACGCCTCGCTGGAGATGCCCACGGCCACGTCCGTGCGCGCCGTCCCGGTGAAGCTGCTGTTCGACAACCGCATCGTCATCAACAACCACCTCAAGCGCGCCCGGGGCGGGAAGATCTCCTTCACGCACCTGATCGGCTACGCGATGGTGCGGGCCATCAAGGCCATGCCGTCGATGAACTGGTCGTACGCGGAGAAGGACGGCAAGCCGACCCTCGTCAAGCCGGACCACGTCAACTTCGGCCTCGCGATCGACCTGGTCAAGCCCAACGGTGACCGCCAGCTCGTCGTCGCCGGCATCAAGAAGGCCGAGACCCTCGACTTCTTCGGCTTCTGGCAGGCCTACGAGGACATCGTCCGCCGCGCCCGCGTCGGCAAGCTGACGATGGACGACTTCACCGGCGTCACGGTCTCCCTGACCAACCCGGGCGGCCTCGGCACCGTCCACTCCGTGCCCCGCCTGATGCCCGGGCAGTCGGTCATCATGGGCGTCGGCTCCATGGACTACCCCGCCGAGTTCCAGGGCACCTCCCAGGACACCCTGAACAAGCTGGGCATCTCCAAGGTCATGACCCTGACCTCGACCTACGACCACCGGGTCATCCAGGGCGCGGCCTCCGGCGAGTTCCTGCGCATCGTCGCCAACCTCCTCCTCGGCGAGGACGGCTTCTACGACGACGTCTTCGAGTCGCTGCGCATCCCGTACGAGCCGGTGCGCTGGCTGCGGGACATCGACGCCAGCCACGACGACGACGTCACCAAGGCCGCCCGCGTCTTCGAGCTGATCCACTCCTACCGGGTCCGCGGCCACGTCATGGCCGACACCGACCCGCTGGAGTACAAGCAGCGCAAGCACCCCGACCTGGACATCACCGAGCACGGCCTCACCCTGTGGGACCTGGAGCGCGAGTTCGCGGTCGGCGGCTTCGCCGGCAAGTCGATGATGAAGCTGCGCGACATCCTCGGCGTGCTGCGCGACTCGTACTGCCGCACCACCGGCGTCGAGTTCATGCACATCCAGGACCCCAAGCAGCGCAAGTGGATCCAGGACCGCATCGAGCGCCCGCACAGCAAGCCGGAGCGCGAGGAGCAGCTGCGCATCCTGCGCCGCCTGAACGCGGCCGAGGCCTTCGAGACGTTCCTGCAGACGAAGTACGTCGGCCAGAAGCGCTTCTCCCTGGAGGGCGGCGAGTCCGTCATCCCGCTGCTCGACGCCGTCATCGACTCCGCGGCCGAGGCCCGCCTCGACGAGGTCGTCATCGGCATGGCCCACCGCGGCCGCCTGAACGTCCTGGCGAACATCGTCGGCAAGTCGTACGCGCAGATCTTCCGCGAGTTCGAGGGCAACCTCGACCCGAAGTCCATGCACGGCTCCGGCGACGTGAAGTACCACCTGGGCGCCGAGGGCACCTTCACGGGCCTCGACGGCGAGCAGATCAAGGTCTCGCTGGTCGCCAACCCCTCCCACCTGGAGGCCGTCGACCCGGTCCTGGAGGGTGTCGCCCGCGCCAAGCAGGACGTCATCAACAAGGGCGGCACGGACTTCACCGTCCTGCCGGTCGCCCTGCACGGTGACGCGGCCTTCGCCGGCCAGGGTGTCGTCGCCGAGACCCTGAACATGTCGCAGCTGCGCGGCTACCGCACCGGCGGCACGGTCCACGTCGTCATCAACAACCAGGTCGGCTTCACCGCGGCGCCGGAGTCCTCGCGTTCGTCCATGTACGCGACCGACGTGGCCCGCATGATCGAGGCCCCGATCTTCCACGTCAACGGCGACGACCCCGAGGCCGTCGTCCGCGTCGCGCGGCTGGCGTTCGAGTTCCGCCAGGCGTTCAACAAGGACGTGGTCATCGACCTCATCTGCTACCGCCGCCGCGGCCACAACGAGTCGGACAACCCGGCGTTCACGCAGCCGCTGATGTACGACCTGATCGACAAGAAGCGCTCGGTGCGCAAGCTGTACACCGAGTCCCTCATCGGCCGCGGCGACATCACGCTGGAAGAGGCCGAGCAGGCGCTGCAGGACTTCCAGGGCCAGCTGGAGAAGGTCTTCGCCGAGGTCCGCGAGGCCTCCGCGCAGCCGGCCGCCGGCGCGCCGGTCCCGGCCGAGCCGGGCGAGTTCCCGGTGGCCGTGGAGACCGCGGTCTCCTTCGAGGTCGTCAAGCGGATCGCCGAGTCCCAGGTCAGCATCCCCGAGGGCGTCACCGTCCACCCGCGTCTGCTGCCGCAGCTGCAGCGCCGCGCGGCGATGATCGACGACGGCACCATCGACTGGGGCATGGGCGAGACCCTGGCCTTCGGTTCGCTGCTGATGGAGGGCACCCCGGTCCGGCTGTCCGGCCAGGACTCCCGCCGCGGCACCTTCGGCCAGCGCCACGCGGTCCTCATCGACCGGGAGACCGGCGAGGACTACACCCCGCTGCTGTACCTCTCGGACGACCAGGCCCGGTTCAACGTCTACGACTCGCTGCTCTCCGAGTACGCGGCCATGGGCTTCGAGTACGGCTACTCGCTGGCCCGCCCGGACGCGCTCGTGCTGTGGGAGGCGCAGTTCGGTGACTTCGTCAACGGCGCGCAGACCGTCGTCGACGAGTTCATCTCCTCGGCCGAGCAGAAGTGGGGCCAGACCAGCGGTGTGACGCTGCTCCTCCCCCACGGCTACGAGGGCCAGGGCCCGGACCACTCCTCGGCCCGCCCGGAGCGCTTCCTGCAGCTGTGCGCCCAGAACAACATGACGGTCGCGATGCCGACGCTCCCGTCGAACTACTTCCACCTGCTGCGCTGGCAGGTCCACAACCCGCACCACAAGCCGCTCATCGTCTTCACCCCGAAGTCGATGCTGCGTCTGAAGGCCGCGGCGTCGAAGGCGGAGGAGTTCACCAGCGGCACGTTCCGCCCGGTCATCGGCGACTCCACGGTGGACCCGAACGCCGTCCGCAAGGTCGTCTTCACCGCGGGCAAGGTCTACTACGACCTGGAGGCCGAGCGGGTCAAGCGCGGCGTCACGGACACGGCCATCATCCGCATCGAGCGCCTGTACCCGCTGCCGGGTGCCGAGCTCCAGGCGGAGATCGCCAAGTACCCGAACGCGGCGAAGTACATCTGGGCCCAGGAGGAGCCGGCGAACCAGGGTGCCTGGCCGTTCATCGCGCTCAACCTGATCGACCACCTCGACCTGGCGGTCGGCGCCGACATCCCCGCGGGCGAGCGCCTGCGCCGCATCTCGCGGCCGCACTCCTCGTCCCCGGCCGTCGGTTCGGCCAAGCGCCACCAGGCCGAGCAGCAGCAGCTGATCAACGAGGTCTTCGAGGCCTAGGCCCGACCCGCTGCACGCCGGAAGCCCGGCCCCCCTTCGCGGGGGCCGGGCTTCCGGCTTCCTGCTTCCGGCTTCCTGCTTCCTGCTTCCGGCTTCCTGCTTCCGGCCCGGCCCCGGTCCCGGCCTTCGCGGCGGCTACGGCTGCGGTTCGAAGTCCCAGTAGGGCCTGATCCGCTGGCGGGCGGAGATGGTGTGGACGTGCTGGGTGCCCAGGGTGCGGGCCAGGGCCCGCAGGGCGTGGTCCTCGTGCCGGGCGGCCTCCTCCATCAGCTGCTTGGCCCGCAGGTCCGCCGCCAGCGCGGTGTGCGCGCTGAGCGCCATCGGGTGGTCCGCCCCGAGCACCTGCTCGACCGTCCGCAGCGTCTGCCGGCTCAACTCCAGGGCGTCGTCCAGCCGTTCGGTGAAGTTCCGGCACCCGGCCGCGTTCAGCGCGCACCCCAGCGTCCACGGGTGCCGCTCCCCGAGCGCCCCCCGCATCCCCACCAGTGCCTGCTCGCACAGGCTGAGCGCCGCCTCCCGCTCGCCCTGCGCCCGCAGGACGAGCCCCAGGTTGCCGACCGTACCGATGCTGTACGGGTGGGCCAGGCCCAACTGCGCCTGGTAGTGCCGGACCACGTCCTCCGAGATCCGCCGGGCCTCCTCGATGTCGCCGTACTCCCGCAGGTACGTCGCGAAGTCGGAGGCCACCATCAGCGTCCACGGGTAGTCCGCCCCGAACACCCGCGTGGCCCGCTCCCACACGGTCCGCAGCCGCTGCCCGGCGCCGGGGATGTCGCCCAGCCGGCGCAGGCACATCCCGAGGTTGTGCTCGGCGCGCAGGGTCTGCGGATGGTTCAGGCCCAGCACCTGGCTGTTGAGGCGCAGCCCCTGCTCCTGCCGGGTCTGCGCCTCGCGGTAGCGGCCCATCAGCCGCAGCCCCATCGCGCAGGCGATGCCGGAGGACAGCGTGGAGATGTGCTGGGGCCGCAGCACCCGTTCGCGCCGCCGCAGCGTGTCGAGGTCGAGGTCGTACGCCTCCTGGTAGCGCCCCAGCAGCCGGTAGGTGGCGGCCAGGTTGTTCTGCGCGTTGAGCGTGGTGGCGTCGTCCTCGCCGAGCAGTTCCCGGTACGCCGCCAGCCCGTCCTCGAACAGCAGCCGGGCCTGCTCGAACTTGGCGATGCACAGCAGCACGCCGCCGTACGCGCTGGTGGCCCGCAGCGTCTCCAGGTCGCGGTCGCCGCGCTCGGCGCGCACCTGGTCGGCGACGGCCTTGGTGAGGGTCTCGGCGCGCCGGAACAGCCCGAGGTTGCGCAGGGCTCCGCCGTACTGGTAGCTCAGCTCGCGCACCTTCTCGTGGTCGTCGCCGAGCATGCTGCGCCAGTGGTGGTCGGTCTCCTCGCACAGCCGCAGGCAGGTGCGGTACTCGCCGGCCAGCACCAGATAGCGCAGGCAGTGCAGCAAGAAGGTCTGGATGCGGGCGTTGGAGCTGCTCAGGACCCCGGCGGTCTCCAGGTGCGGGATGAGCTCGGCGTAGCGCGGCCACAGCTGGGAGTCGGAGGGCCGGCCGGGGTCGGCGGCCGCGAGCACCTGCCGTACGGCGCGGGCCAGCGGCGCGGCCTCCGCCTCGGAGAGGTTCTCCCGGACGATGCCGTGGACCATGCGGTGCAGCTGGACGGTCTCCAGCCCGCCGCCGCCCTCCTCCACGGGCAGGTCGGAGTACTCCAGGCGGACCACGGAGAACTGCACCAGCTTGTTCAGGGCGGCGTTCCACCGGATCTGGTCGTTGATCAGCCCGGCGAGCGCCTCGGGGACCTCCTCGGCGGGGAACTCGCGCAGCAGCCGCAGCGGGACGGGGCCGGGCGCGAAGAACACGAACAGGCGCAGCAGGGCGAGGGCGTCGGGGAAGTTCTCCCGGACGTTGTTGAGGAGTATCGCGAGCGCGGTGGGGAAGGGCAGCGGGTAGTCGTCGGAAACGGTGACCGCCTCCCGGGAGTCCAGCCGGCGCTGGAGCAGGTGCAGGTAGTCGCCGACGGTCAGCGGCGAGTCGGCGAGCCAGCCGGCGGTCTGGTCGAGGGCGAGGGGGTAGTCCTCCAGCGCCTCGGCGAGCTGGTCGGCCTCGTCGTGGGTGAGCCGGCGGGCCCGGCGGCGGATGAAGGTGACCGACTCGGGCCGGGCGTAGAGGGGGACCTCGACCAGGCTGGTGTGCCGCGAGGCCCACTCGCGGTTGCGCGAGGTGATGATCACGTCGCCGGCGCCGGAGGGCAGCAGGTCGGTGAGGTCGTCGGGGTTGTCGCAGCCGTCGAAGACGATCAGCCAGCGGTTGTACGGGTGGCCGCGCCGCAGCGCTTCGAGGACCGCCCGGATCTGCTCGCCGTAACTGCCCGCGCCGCGCGGCAGGCCGAGGGCCGGGGCCAGGTCGGCGAGGCGTTCGCGCAGGGTGGGCCGGTCCTCGGCGGGCACCCACCACACGACGTCGTACTCGGAGGAGAAGCGGTACGCGTACTCGGTGGCGACCTGGGTCTTGCCCACGCCGGAGAGCCCGAGCAGGGTGACCGTGGAGGCGCCGGGCGGGGCGTCGGTGAGGGCCTCGCGCAGGGTGGCGATGACGTCGTTGCGGCCGGTGAAGCGGGGGTTGCGGCGCGGCACCCGGCCCCAGATCTCGGGCGGGTCGTTGGGGAAGCGGGGCCCGCGGCGGCCGGTCTCGGTGCCGATCCGGTCGGTGGGCAGCTCCAGCCGGCGCAGCACCCGGTACTCGGCCTCGTACGCGTCCAGCCCCCACAGGTCGGCGTGCTCCAGCGCGGCGACGGCGGTGGGCAGCGGGGCGTCGGTGAGGCTGACGGCGGCGAACCGGTCGGGGTGCGCGTCGGTGAGCGCCCGCAGGGCGGTGTTCCACTCGTCCTCGGAGTGGGTGCCCACGGAGAAGTAGCGCTCGCTGAGCACCAGCAGCACCTTGCCGTTGCCGCGGGCGAGGTCGTTCAGGGCCTCGCTGAGCGAGGGGCTGCGCTGGGGGTCCCACCGCTGGAGGCTGACCCGGTGGCCGTGCTCCTCCAGGCGGTGGGCGATCCACACCGCCCAGGGCCGGTTGAAGCCGGCGTAGCTGACGACGAAGCGGCGGGGGGCGGGCGGGGCGCCGTAGGGGGAGGTAGGGAACGGCAGGAGGTCGCGCTCGCGGCCGGGGTCGCGGGCGCGACCGCCGGGGTCACGGGCGCGACCGGGGTCGCGATCACGGTCACGGTCACGGGAACCCGCGTCCGGGCGGCTGGTGGTCATGCGGCCGTCTCCCTGTGCTCGCTCGTGGCAAGTGGACGGGTGGTGCTCATGGCCCGCGGCCGGGCGGTGGGCGCGGCCCGCGACCGGGGTGGTGCGCGCGGCACGTGGCCGGGGCGGTGCGCGCCGCACGTGGCCGGGTTGCCACGGTACCGCGCCGCGGGGCGGGTCACCCCGGTGCGGACGCGGCGAGTTCGGGGTGTGCCGCGCACCAGGCCCGGCGTTCGCGGTCGACGGCGCGGCGGGCTGTGACGTACTGGTCCCCGGGGGGCGGGAGTTCGTCCATGTGCTGTTCCGCGGCGACCATCGCCTCCACGAACAGCCTTCCGGTCTTGGTGAGTTGCTCCTGCGCGTGCAGCACGGGCAGCACGGCGGCCACCTGGGCGCGGCAGCGGGCGTGCTGGGCCCAGGCGCCGCGGGCCCCGTAGAGGGCGGCGCGCTGCCAGTACCCGGCCAGCGCCAGATGGGCGTACGTCCCGTGCAGCAGTCCGTCCAGCGGCCGGGGGTCGGTCCGCCACGGGGCCCAGTGCCGCGGGCTGCGGTCGGCGGTGTGGAGGGTGAGCAGATCGGCGAGGGCGGCCAGCTTCCCGTGCTGCACCTCGTGGACGAGGGTGGCGGCGAGCGCCGGCGGCGCCTGCCCGCGCACCAGCACCGAGCCGGGCGCGGCGGGCAGGGTGGCCCCCGGCGACCGGGACCCTCCGGCGAGCGGCACGAGGCTGCGCAGCAGCGCCCGTACCTCCTCGGCGCGGGCGGTGTCGTAGCGCTCCAGCAGGGTGAGGGCCCCGGTCCACTGGGTGTCCCAGCGCTTGTGCCCGCGCGGGGTGAGCCGGCGGGCGGGCTGGACGGGGGACCGGGCGGCGGCGCGGTACGGGTCGAGGTCGTCGAGGGCGGTGGCGGGGGCGAGCGCGGGGGCGGGGGCGGGGGCGGGGGCCGTGTCCGCCGGGGGCGCCGTCCGGGCCGCGGGGGCTGTCCGGGGGGCGGGCACCGGCCCGGAGGCGGGCGCTGTCCCGGAGGCGGACGCTGTCCCGGACGGGGACGCTGTGCCGGACGGGGACGCTGTCCCGGACGGGGACGGGGAGCCGCCGGGCAGCCGGTGCAACGGCAGGCACGCCGGGTCCTCGGGGTCCCACGACGCCTCGGTGAGCGCGAGCGGGCCGGGCCGCTCCGGCCGCAGCACACCGATCGTGGGCAGCACGAGCCGCCCGTGGCTGGGCCGCAGCACGACCTTGAACGGCAGCCCGGCCCGCAGCGCGGCGGCCGCCGCGAGCGCCCCCAGATGCCCGAGGTCGGGCGCGGGACCGCGCCGGGCGTGCAGCCGGCGCAGGGTCTCCTCGGCCCATACGCCGGTGGACGGGTAGTGCAGCACGTCGTGCACGGCGGCCGGATCGCTCCGCTCGGCCTCCTCCAGCAGGTCCCAGTGCGCCCGGACGGCGGCGTCGGTGCCGGCGGCGTCGAGCACGGCCCGCAGCAGCAGGAGCCGCTTGGACCGGCGCACGTCCAGGACGAGCCGGGTGCCTTCGGCGGACGGCTCGGTCGAGGCCAGCTCGCCCAGCGTCGCGGCGGTCACCTCGAACCGCGGCAGCCCGGCGACGGTCACGGCCGCCTGCGGCCGCGTCACGAGGCCGCCCCGGCGGCGGCCCGGTGCGCCCGGACCTGGCGGTCGAGGGCGGCGGCGACGTGCCGGACGAGGGCGTCGAGGTCGGCGCAGTAGACGGACGGCTGCCGGAACCCGGCGCCGGCCCGGTACCGGTGCGGGTAGTGCCCGCCCCCGCACACCCGGACGAGGTCGCAGGCGCGGCAGGCGTCGGCGAGCCCGCGAAGGCCCAACTGCCGGGCGACGAACCCGGGGTGCTGGAGCACCTCGTCGAAGGAGTGGGAGGCGACATGGCATCCCGTCCGGGCGGCCCCGTCGTAGGCGGACTTGAGCGAGTCGCCCTGCTCCAGGCTCCCGTCGGTCTCGATGACCACGGTGGTGACCGGGGCCGCCCCCAGCGTCTCGGTCGCGGCGGGCACGCCGAGCAGCAGAGCGATGATCTCCTCGAAGATCCGGATCCGGGTCCGCCGCACCGGCTCGTGCCACCACTGCTCGAAGACGGCGACGAGCCAGTCGGCGTAGGGGGTCCGCGAGGCGGGGCGGCGGCCGGGGGGCGGCGGGTTGCTCCAGTTGGCCAGCGGCAGCAGCAGTCCCAGGCTGGGCGGACCGAGATCGGCCAGGGAGGTGTAGACCTCGACGGGGTCGTGGTCGAGGTCGATGACGGCGAGCACCCCGGCGAAGCTCCCCGGACGCCGGGCCAGCAGCCTCACCCCCCGTACGGCGTCGTCGAAGCGGGAGCGCCCGACGTGGTCCGCCCGCTCGCGGTTGTGCCGCTCCAGCCCACCGTCGAGGCTGACCCCGACCCGGATCCCGGCGGCGGCGAGCGCGTCCAGCCGGGCCGGGGTGATCAAGGTGCCGTTGGTCTGCACGCTGGCGGTCACGGTGGCCGCCGACGCCCGCCGGCGCAGCGCGCGCCGCACGGCCCGGACGGGCCGGACGAGCTCCTCGTCGGAGGCCAGCAGCGGTTCCCCGCCGTGCAGGACGACGTCGACGCGGTCGAGCCGGTGGGCGACGGCGTGCTCGGCGATCCGCTCGGCGGCCGCCCGCACGGTGGCGGCGTCCATGGCCCCGGGCTGCTCCCGCCAGCCGCGGTCGGCCATCTCGTACACGTAGCAGTACGTACAGGCCAGATTGCACCGGCTGCGCATCTTGAACACGAACTGCCGCAACGGCGAGGGCCGGTGCCCCGCGGCCCGCAACGCCGGCACGTCGAGCGCGGCGTACGGCCAGGCGGCCCGGGCGCGGTGCAGGGTCAGCCCGCCGTCGCGCGCGGAGGCGGCGCGCGTGGAAGTCTCCCTCATCGCCTGAACCTCGCCTGCTCTCAGCCTGATCCCCGCCCCACCGCCGCACCGGCCGACCCGGCGAAGCCCCTGCCCTCCCCCGGCCTGCCCCGACCCGCTCCGACCTGCTCCGACCTGCTCCGGTGCCTGGCGCGGCCGGCTCCACGGCCGTTCCTGCCGTCGCGGACGGTCCATCCCTGCCCGGCGGACGACCGCGCCTAACGGCAGAAAGTGGTCAACTCCGCCGCCGCCCGCGCGCCTCACACCACCCCGGAGTCGAAGGCGTTGAGCACCTCGGCGGGCCGCAGCACCCGCTCGACCAACCCCTCGATCACCTCGGCGAGCACGGGATGCCCGATCCCCCGCAACTCCCGCAGCTCCACCCGCGACAGATCGGGCAACTCCCCGCAACCGCCGCCGACCCCGACCCCTTCACGAACACCATCCCGCGCACGGCCCATCCCTTTGCCTTGCCCGTCGACACAAGCCGAGAAACGACACCGCCCCGCTGCGGTGCACGGCTGCGGACAGGGCCGGAGGGGATCGGCCGCCGGATCGACCGGGGCTGCCGGCCGCCGAGCACGCGGTGGCCGCCCGATGACGCAACCATGTCGCCGCTCGGACACTCCCGCGGCGCGGCCTCCGCTCGGGTTCGCGCGTCCGCCGACCGGCTCGGCGTTCAGGGGCTGCGTCAGGGAGCCGTGACGTGGCTGCGCTCGGCGACCTGATCATGGTGGCTGCCCCCGTCTCGCCGCGCCTGGTGCGCAACCAGCTCAGGCAGGCGGCCGCCGCGCTCGACTTTCTGCTCGCCCTGATACCGGCCGTGGAGGCGTCCCGCCGCTGGGCACGAGCCGCAGGAGCACCGGGCCCAGGCGGAGGCCTCCGGCCGTGCCGTTGTCCGCTGCGGGAGGGCGGTCGAGGTCACCACACGTGCGAGCGCGGCAGGCGAGTACCGGTCCTGGCTGTCCAGGCGCGTCATCCCACAGCCCGGATCCCTGCAGGGACGCGGAAAGCGGAAGGCGGCGGTGCCGGAGGAGGGGTGTTAACCACCGGCGGGCATGGCGGCGGTCAGCGGCTGGTTTCCACGACCCGGCCGGTGCGCGGGGCGTGCAGGACGTTGCAGTCCGCGGCGTAGACCGCGACGTGGTAGATCGAGCCGGAGGAGCCGCCCTCGGAGCCGCCCTTGGCCCAGAACAACAGGTCGCCGGCTGAAGAGCGTCGTGGGAGACGGCGTGGTGGCACGTGGCTCCGTACTACTCGGAGCCAGCAGGGCCGTTCGCGGCTGCACCAAGGACTAGCTGTTCTGTCCAGGGAGGTTGTGGACGGGTGATGCAGATCTCGACTGAGGGATCTTGAACGGGTGTGGGCCTTCCGGTTCGGTGTGGATTGCGACGTCTACACCGACCAGCAGAAGGCCCTCATGCCCCACCGTAATGCACCCCTGACCGAGACCGGACGCCTGCGTCTGGCCCGCTGCATCGTCGAGGGCGGCCTGACGCTGCGCCTGGCCGCTGAACGCTTCCAGGTCTCACCCACCACCGCTCAACGGTGGGCCGACCGCTACAGGACCCTGGGCGAGATCGGCATGGCCGACCGCTCCAGCCGCCCGCACCACAGCCCACGCCGGACCCCGACCCGCACCGAACGCCGGATCATCAAGGTTCGCGTCCTGCGCCGGTGGGGCCCGGCCCGCATCGCTCACCTCCTGGGCCTGGTCCCTTCGACCGTTCATCGTGTCCTGACCCGGTTCGGTCTGGCCCGTCTGACCCACCTGGACCGGGCCACCGGTGCCGTCATACGCCGCTACGAGCGCGACCGGCCGGGCGAGCTCGTGCACGTGGACATCAAGAAGCTCGGCAACATCCCCCACGGCGGCGGACACAAGACCCTCGGCCGCCAGGCCGGCCGCAAGAACCGAGCCAATGCCGGCTACAGCTACATCCACACCGCCGTCGACGACCACTCCCGCCTCGCCTACAGCGAGATCCTGGCCGACGAAAAGAAGGAAACCGCCGCCGGTTTCTGGCAGCGGGCCCACGCGTTCTTCACCTCGTGCGAGATCACCGTCGAGCGCGTCCTGACCGACAACGGCGCCCGCTACAAGTCCCACGCCTGGCGCGACACCCTGGCGACGGCCGCAATCGCCCACAAGCGAACCCGGCCCTACCGGCCCCAGACCAACGGCAAGGTCGAAAGGCTGAACCCCACCCTGCTGGACGAGTGGGCCTACGCCCGCCCCTACCGCTCAGAGCAGGAACGACGCGACGCCTTCCCCAGCTGGCTGCACTCCTACAATCACCACCGCGGACACACCGCCCTCGCAGGCAAACCACCCACCAGCCGCGTCCCCAACCTCACTGGGCAATACACCTAGCACCAGATCGGCCACCGCATGCCCGCCACGGTGCCGAGCGCATGGCGGCGATCCGACTGAACCGGTTCGCACAGTGCATCGCTCACGTGCTGGATCGCCGGTTCCCGGTGCTCCAAGATCACAATTCGGTCGTCCAGATCCCTACAGGATGGTCCCTCGGCGGCAGTCACAGCTGAGGCTGTGACTCGCGATGCCTGTCGTCGGCCTGCTCGTCCCAGTGGAAACGGTCCTCGGCATCAGGCCACGCGACTTGCAGCACCGGCAGGGGCGGCCGCCGGTAGAACCCGATGGCCTGTCCGAAGTCCGGTACCAGCCGCGATCGACCCGCCTGAGCGCGACCCGGCGCCCGGCGACCACATCAGGACGGCTCTGACCGTCCGCCAGTGCTTCGCCCGCGGCGGACTTCTCTCCGAGGGTGTTGAGGATGCGGTGCATGATGTGGACATCAAGCCCGAACATGGCCAGCCAATTCAGGTGCACCGTGCGTGTGCGCGAGGCCGATCGTGTAGGCGAATCCGGGACCGATCTCGTCCTCGGGAACCATCACGACGTGCCATCCGTGCTGCTGCACGTGCTCGATGACCGTCTGATCCATGCGGTTCACTTGGTCCCGGTCGCCGTAGTCGTGGCAGAGGACGCAGCGGCATCGGAACGGAGCATCGGTCATGTGCCGAGGGTACAAGGCGAGCCCTCGCGGTAACCCGTTCGCATGAATTAGTCCTGGGCGGGTTTCTCTCTACCGTGCGGCCGCCCACATCCCTGGAGTCGTCTTCGTACCCGAGGCGACCGGATGGCGCAGGCCGTACGGGTGTTGCCGTCGCCCGGGTCCACAGCGGCGAGCAGACCGAGTGCAGGTGACGATTGGCCGTCATGGCGGATCCGGACACCTCGTCGATCATGGCCGTCGTTGTCATCAGCACCGTGGGGCCGACCACCGCCTGCGCTGACCGCTACGACGGCCGTCTGCCTGAGCTGAACAACATCACGCGCGTCAACGTTCCGCTCCCGTGAGGTGCGGGCATGCTGTCAAAAACCCAGTGGCCCCACCGGAAGCAGATCCGGTGGGGCCACTGGGGCACTGTGAGGCTTTTCCTACCCGCGGTGTTACTCCGGACCGGCGATGGGGTCACCTTCGGGGGAAGAGCCAAACCCTATGCATCCGACCACTTTGAGCGGTTGTGGATCGAGGTAGAGAGGAAAGAGATATCCGCCTCGTTCGCGATCGTCAACGTACGCCACAAGAAGGCCCTGCTCGCCCTTTTCGGCAAGCCTCGCAAGGCATTCCGTGACCCCGACAACCGACTTGCCGCGCCTCTGCAGGCTCCTCACCCTCCCGCGAAGGATGCCCCGAAGCCTCGAGGCCGGAAGGGGGTCGAGCCAGATCTCGAAAGGCGCTCCAGAAAGCAATGCATTCTTGGCCTGAAGGCTGGCCTCCGAATCGGAATCGAATGCGGCGAGCAGTTCATTCATGGAGACTTCGTTCATCTCATCGCCGCCTGACGGGTGACCAGGTCTGCCCGAAGTCGAAGCTGATATCGTCGGCCAGGATTTCGCCAACGATAAGGTGCTCATCTTCCGAGAACCTTTCATACTTGGTGCCGTGGATCTGAATGTTTCTCGATGGCCCTACGGCGGGGTCGATGTTTGCCACCTTGATGCGCAGCATCACACCTTCCCCAACGAAATCATCCCCCAGATTCTGGGCGCCGTACTCGGCAATGTCGGGGTCGTCCGACCACGATGTGAAGACGGTATCCGTTTGATTTCCCCCCGAGTGACCGTGGATGTCCGTCCTGGTTCCGCGGGGCACCGCACGGCCTTCCGCAGCGGTGCCATAGCTAGCGTGCCCCTTGGCGACACCGCGATACAGATACCCATCAGTGTTCGATTCACAGTTATGGACCAGGACCGGGACGCTGCCCGCCACAACATAGTAGGTGTGGACGTCGTCGACCGTGAGGTTGTGCGTGGTGACCGCGAAGGGGTAGTTGCGGGTTGCCTGGACCGTGAGGGTGGTGCCGTTCGGTCGGCGGAGTTTTTCGCCCGCCTTGATGTCGCCGGCGTCGACCCACTGCTTGCGGGTCTCGCTCCACGAGGGGTGGTGGTAGGTGGAGGTGATGACCGACGGCGGGCCGCGGGGGTTCGCGTCGTCGGTCAAGGTGAGGTCGGTGAACTCCTTGTCGTCCGGGGTGGTGATGGTGTTGGTGACCTCCTTGGGGGAGGTTTCGCCCGTCTGGGGGTCGGTGGCCATCACCTGGTCGCCGACCTTGATGTCCTCCATGGCCTTGGTGGTGCCGTCGGCCATCAGGACGTGGGTGCCGGTCGGGAAGCTGTTCTTCTTGCAGGCCGCCGCTCCGCCTTCCCCGCCGCTGCTGCTCCGTGACTCGGCGCTGGCGGACTGGGCTTCTGCGTCTGCGTCGCTCTTGGTGGACTTGGCCTCTGTCCCGGCGCTGTCGCCCTCCGATCTCGCGCCGGCCTTCTCCTTCGCCGCCTGAGCCGCCTTCGCCTCGGCCTCCCGGGCTTCGGCGATGGCCTTCTTGCTACGGCTGAGGGCCTCGGCCGCGCGAGAGGCGTTGCGTTCGGCCGCGTGGACGGCGTCGTAGGCCTTGTTCAGTTCCTTGTAGACCTTGTAGGCCTTGATGCCGACCTTGATCGCCTTTGCGATCTTCCCCCAGGGGACGGCGTTAAGGGCCGTGTTGATGCAGGCCATGACGTCGCCCTTGGTGAAGCAGTCGCGGGCGTCGTTGTAGCCGATCAGGTCCCCGATGAGCTCGACGACCTCGTGCTTCAGCTGGTCGGTGCGCTGCTTGGCCTTGGTGACCTGGTTCTGGGCCTCGTTGTAGTCATGGTCAGCCGGGGAAGGGCCGCCAGGGTCAGGAGGGATCTGGTTGCTACTGCCCGACCCGCCTCCTCCGCCCGAGCGAGGCACGGTGCAGCTGGAGAAGTTGTCGCAGAACTCCTTCATCCCGCTGGGATCGGACTTGTTGATCGGGCTGTTGCTGGAGTACGCGTAGCCGTTCCACTGCTGCGGGTCGCCCGGGTCGATGATCGGGTCCGGGCTGATGAAGCGGGCCGTCGTCGGGTCGTACTCGCGGGCGCCCAGCAGGGTGAAGCCGGTGGACTTCTCCTTGGTGCCGCCCACGAAGCCCTTGTCGCCCGCCCAGGCGCCAGCGGCCGGTGCCGTGCCGCGCTCGTTGCCGAAGGGGTCGGAGTGGCGGCGCACATGGGTGAGGTCCGCGGCACTGAGCTGGACACCGCCCGTGCCGTGGTGGTCCGAGCCCTGGTAGGCCAGGGTGGACGTGCCGGCCGTGGTGGTGCGGGTGACGGACAGCCCGCCCAGGACTCCGTACGTGCGGACGTTGGACACCTTGCCGCTGGCGGTGTCCAGGGTGATCTGGTCGCTGCCGAGGTTCAGTGTCGTGCTGCCCGGGTCGCGGCGGATCAGCTGGTTGCCGGCCGCGTCGTAGAGGTAGCTGGTGCCCGCGCTCTCGCCGGTGCCGGTGATCTTGTCCAGCTTGCCCTGGCCGTTCCAGGTCAGGGTCTTCGTGCCCGGCGTGCTGGTGATCGAGGCGGTGTTGCCGCTCGCGTCGTACGTGTAGGAGGTGACCTTCGTGCCCGTGGCGGCGCTGGTCTCCGTGGAGGTCATCAGCGCGTGCGGACCGCCCGTGCCGCCGCCCGTCCTCGGGTCGGTGGACGGGGTGTTCGGCCCGGTGCCGAAGGTCTGGGTGACCGTCACGTCCTTCGACGTGACACCGGTCGGGTCCTTGCGGACCAGCTTGGTGCGGTTGCCCAGCTTGTCGTACTCGTACTGCTGCCAGTACGGGGCCGGACCGCCGACGCTCGGCTTGCCGGTGGCGTCGACTGCCGGGCCGCCCGTGTTGGCGCAGCCACCGATGCCGCGGACCGACGGCTGCGGGGCCGTGGTCTGGGTGCCGGTGTCGGTCCAGGCCTGGGTGAGCCGGCCGAGGTAATCGTGGGTGAAGCACTGCAGGTCGCGGGTCGCGCCGTCCTGCGTGGTGCCGATCGAGGTCAGCTGGCCGACCTGGTTGTAGGTGTAGTCGACGACGTCGACGCTCGCGGTCGCGGACGTCTGCTTGTCCAGCGTCGAACGGATCGGACGTCCGGTGGCGGCGTCGTAGTCGATCGTGGAGACGACCTGCTTGCCCGTGTCACCGACCGTGGTGCGGATCGCGCGCCCGTACGGGTCGTACTCGGCCGCGACCATGTACGGGGTCCGCACACCGTTGATGGTGCCGGCCAGCGAGGTCTGGTTGCCGGACTTGTTGAAGCCGAACGCCAGCCTCTCCGTCAGCAGGCCCGCCGCCGGAATCGCCGGGAGTTCCGTGCTCTTGAGCTGGCCCAGGGTGGTGTAGGTGTTGGCGGTCTCGTACGTGCCCGCCAGCTTGCCCTCGGACGCCGGGATCGTGATCTTGCTGCCGAGGGGACGGTAACCGCCGTCGTAGCCGGTGACCTCGGACACGTACGCCTGGCCCGCGACGCCGCCGACGTAGCGGGTGGTACTGCTGGGCTTGCCCAGTGCCTTGGTGTCGTAGGTGTATCCGGCGACCTGCCTGACCGGATCGGGCGTGGTGCCCTCGTAGGTGGCGACGGGGCGGCCGAGGATGTCCGAGACCGTGGTGGCGCTCTTTCCGCGGGCGTCGGTGACCGTGACCTGGTTCTTCGGGTCGTCGTAGGTGGTCGTGCCGGTGCCCGCGTCCGGGTCCGTGGTCCTCACCACGCGGCCGAGGAGGTCGTAGGCGAAGGTCCACTCGTTGCCGGAGGGGTCCTTGCGCCACAGTTCCTTGCCCTGCGTGTTGTAGCCGTACGTCGTCTCGTCGTAGGCGCCCGTGGGCGTGTTGCTCTTGTACTGGCGCAGCGCCACCCGCTGGCCGAGGCCGTCGGTGATCGAGGCCGAGGCGAAGCCGCCGTTCGGCGGGATGGAGCGGACCTCGTCCGCGCCGGGGTACTCCGTCCTGGCGCGCCACTGCTCCACGCCGTAGGACTGGAAGACCGTGGCGGTGGCGCGGCCGAGGCCGTCGAAGACCTGGTACGTCTGTGCGGGGATCTTGCTGTCCGGCTGGACCCCGCCGTTCGGCAGGAAGAGCGCGGCTGACGGGGGCGCTTCGTCGTTGTAGTAGGCGGCGCTGGTCTTCACCTGCCGGCCGTGCGAGTCGAACGTCGCGTCCGTGATCAGACGGCTGGGGCCGCCCACGCCGGCCGGATTGCTGGCCTGGGTCTGCCGGACGCGTCCGATGCCGTCGTAGATCGTGTAGCTGGACGTGTAGTTCGTCCCGTCGCTCATCAGCGCCTGGCTGAGGACGGTGGTCGGCGCGTTGGTGCCGTTCATCCCGTACGAGAACGTGCGGACCGGCTTGAAGCCCTTGGAGCGTTCCTGGCCGGGCTGCCAGACGTTGACGATGCGGCCGAAGGCGTCGTACTCGCGTTCGGCGACGTGGTTGTTCTCGTCGGTGGTCTTGAGCGGCAGGGAGCGGCCGGGGTCGAGGGTGTTGACGGACTTCCAGCCCAGGGGGTTGGTGTGGGTGACCTGGGTCGGCAGGGCGCCGGTGGCCGGGGTGTACTCGGTCCTGGTGACGGCGCCGCCCGGATGGGCCGCGTCCTTGCGGGTGTGGTTGGTGGTGCTGGTGACGCGGCCGTACGCGTCGTACGTCGAGGTGGCGTTCAGACGGTAGACCGGGGCGTTGAAGCCGTCGTAGCGCTCCAGGACCTCCGTGCCGGTCTGCTCGGCGGTGGTGCCGGTCTGGCCGAGGGGGAGGTTGTCGAAGTAGGTGCGGGTGTCGCCGACCGTGTTGTTGCGGTTGGGCGTCTGGCCGCAGGGGCCCGAGAGAACCAGGGTGCGCGAGGCCAGCGGGGTGGGGACGCCGCCGGGGGCGGTGGCGTACTCGAAGGTGGTGCACAGGCGCTGGTCCGGGCGCGAGGTGTCGGCCCAGTCGTCGACCTGCAGCGGCCGGGTGGCGAGGGTGGTGTCGTAGGTGGACGTGCGCTCGCCGGTGCGCCAGCTGCCGTTCGCGAGCTTGGCGCGGCTGGTCACCTTGGCGGTGTTCATGGCACGGGCGGTGATCGGCGGCATGCCGCCGGACTGGGCGCGGGTCGCGGTGATCGGCCCGAGCCAGGGGGTGGAGACCTCGTCGGCGACGACGTTCCCGCCGTCACCGTCGTAGGTCTGGGTCTGGCGGACGAAGCCGGAGAGCACTTCCTCGTCCTTGATGGTGCCGCCGTGGGTGTCGGTGACGTTCACGGTGCGCTTGGTGCCGTTGGCCAGGACGTCGCCGTCCATGCCGCGCAGGAAGGTGGCGACGGACTTGGTGCGCGGGCCGTCGCTGCCGGTGCCGCCCCGGGTGGTGACGGTGGCGAAGCCGCGGAACTGGTCCCAGGTGCGGGTCTTGGGGTCGGTGAACTCGGAGTCGTTGCGGTGCCAGGCGATGCCGCCGCCGTACTCGTACTCGGTGACCGTGGAGACCTGGCCGGCGACCAGGTCCTGGTGGGTGACGGACTGGACGACGACCTTGTGGAACCAGTCGTTCACCGGGTCCGGGTAGGACTGGCCGGGCAGGTACCACTTCACCGGCATGCAGGCCATGGTGTTGGTGTCCTCGGACGCCGGCATGGTGCCGCGCAGCCGGGAGCATTCGGGCGCCTTGTAGACGACGTTGATGCGGCCGCCGGTCTCGGTGGTGATCGACTGGATGCGCGGCCGGCGGTACGACGGCGCGGAGGCCTCGGTCCCGTCCGGGCGCTTGACGACGCCGTCGACGCGGTTGGGAATCTGCAGCGGCTGGAAGGAGACGGCCGGGAGGGTCAGCGGCGTCCGGCCGTTGGAGCCGGTGCGCTGGACGGAGTCCAGCCACAGGGTCGGGGAGGTGCCGTCGCCCGGGTCCTGGAAGGACTGGTTCAGGGCGTAGGAGTCGACCGTGCGGTACGCCGTGCCGTCCAGGACCTCGGTGTCGATCTTGGTGACGCGCCGGGTGGTGAAGTACGTCGGCGACAGGTTCAGGCACTGGCCGGTGGCGGCGCACTCCTGGTCGACGGGGGTGTCGGGCCAGGACTTGGCGTTGGCCTTGGTGCGCTGGGACGGGTCGCAGGTGATGGCGCCGGACGCGAAGCAGCGCTCGGCGGTACGCAGCCACGCCTGCGCGGCGGGCTTGGCAGCGCCCTTGGCGGTGATCTGGTCCGGGAGGCGCTGGCCGTAGCCGATCCAGGTCGGGTAGGAGCCGCGCTGGTATGCGGTGAGGGTCCCGTTGCCGTCGTTCTGGCCGCCGCCGCGCCCGTAGAAGTTGCCCTCCTGCTCGTAGCGGTACTGGAGCAGGTTCTGGTGCGGGTCCACGACGAAGTCGAGGTTCCACTGCCAGCCCATCTGCACCCACGAGCCGTTGGCGGGGGTCTCGGCGCCCAGGCACTTGTCCTGGCCGCTGGTGAAGTAGACGGGGACGGTCGAGACGGACTTGGCCTCGGGGTCGGTGCCGTCGCCGCCGGGCAGGCGGTTGGCGCCGAAGTAGTACTGGGTGCCGTCGGTCGTGGTGACCTTGAAGCCCTCGCCCTTCCAGGCGGCGTTGCGCTGCCCGGTCAGGCGCTCGATCTTCGTGCCGTCCTCGCCCTGGAGGCGGTAGACGCACGTCGCGTCGTCGCGGACGATCTGGCCGGCGTGGCCGGCCAGGTTCAGGGACAGGATGTCTCCGGCCCAGCACTCGTCGCCCGAGTCCTTGATGCCGGCGTCCTTGCAGGACTTGTACGTGCGTGAGATCGATCCCGGGTGCCAGTCCCAGCCCTCGCCGAAGATGCCGGACTGGGCGTTCGTGGAGGCGGTCCGGCCGTCGATGGACGAGGAGTCGTAGCCCAGGCCCAGGCTCGGTGCCGGGCCGGCGATGGTGGAGGGCAGCTCGACGGTGTAGCCGTAGGTGAAGTTCGCGGCGTTCGAACCGGCCTGCCAGGAAGCGGAGGGCAGCAGCGGGGTCGCGGTGAAGTCACCGCTGGCACCCGAGGGACCCGGCTCGACGGCGAGGGCCACGGACTGCGGGGCGAGGACCTGCGGAGCCGAGGCGGGGGCGGAGTTCCCGGTCGCCGGGGCCTTCAGCACGCCCGTCATGGCCGGGCTCTTGGGTACGTCGACCTCGGCGACCAGGCGCCCGGAGGCGTCGCGGCGGGTCTCGACGGGAGTCCGCCGGGTGCAGCCCTGCGCTCCGGGCGTGGTCAGGGCACACGCGGGGAGCTGGACCAGACGGGCCCGGTCCGCCCAGTTGGCACCGGCCGACTTCGCCCAGGCCGAGACGTCGAGACCGACCTGCACCGTGCCGGCCGGGGCGGTGCCGGCGGCGGTGGCGGTGTCGGTGAGGGCGACCAGGGCGCCGTTGACGCCCGCGGCGCGGGTCTGGGCGTCGTTCTTGACCTCGACGCGCAGAGCGGAGCTGTCACCGATTCCCGATCCCAGCACACTTTGCGCCAGCGACAGCGTTTTGTTTGCGCCACCGCGGGGAGTGACCCATACGGGTAATTCACCCGCACGCACCGGGGCGGGGCCGTTCACCGACCGACTTTTCTCTCCGGACGAGAGATTCACGTCCGCCGCACCGGATGGCTTATTCACATCCTTGGGGGCCGACCATTTCCGGCCGGTGACTGTCTCATTTCCGGCCGGCTTCGCATGCGAGCCCTTCACCGGCTTGGTGTCCGGCAGGGGCGTGTTCGGCGGAACCCACACCTTCGGCGGCTTGTCCGCCGCCTGGACCGCAGGAAGACCGAGCCCGGAGAAGACGACCGCGAGCGCGGCCAGCACCGCGATCCGCGCTCGCCCGTGTTTCGAGCGAACGGCGGATCCACCCCGACGAGACAACTGAATCCCCCCACAGGACACAGGAACATGACGACACCGGACTGACGGAGCCCGGATCGAACGCACCCTAGAGAACGCGACTTCGACACGCCCACGGAATTTTCGATTCCTCGCCGCATGATCTATGTCACGCAGGGGACAAGCCGGTCCTCGTTGCCATGAAGCGGACTTCCGCACTTGAAAAAGTGTTGACAGATTTGCAGACAGGAAGGAACCGTGCGGCTGATCTCTGTCCACAGACCGCTCACAGCGAGGACCTCTGCCTTGAGGCCGAAACTTCCTTCCCGCTCTCCCTGGCGATCCGGGGCCCTACGCAGTCGGCGGGCTGCGTCGGGCGCCCTCGCGCTTCCCCTCGCCGCCGTACTCGCGCTCGGTGCCGGCGTGCTCGCCGCCCCGCCCGCCCAAGCCGCAGCCGGCCCAGGTCAAGGCCCCGCCGGTTCCACCGCCTGGCCGGCTCCGCCGCCGAAGCCCGCGCCCACAGAAGCGGAAAGGGCGCTGGACGCCGCGCGCGCCCAGGCCAAGGCCAGCGGCAGGCCCACCGCCGTCGACCGTCTGACGACCGAGAGCTCCCAGACCTTCGCCAACCCCGACGGCACGCTCACCACCGACACCACGCCCGTTCCGCAGCGCGTCAAGGACGCCGCGGGCAACTGGCGCGGAATCGACGCCACCCTCCGCGTCCAGGCGGACGGCTCGATCGCCCCGACCGCGGTGCCCTCCCGGCTCAGCTTCTCCGGCGGCGGAACCGGCCCCATGGCCACCATGACCACCGCCGACGGCAAGAGGCTCGCGCTCAAGGCCCCGTTCGCACTCCCCAAGCCGACCCTCAACGGCGACAGCGCCCTCTACCGGGGGGTCCTGCCGGACGTGGACCTCGAACTGAGCGCGACCACCCTCGGAGGCTGGCGCCAGATCCTCATCGTCCGCACCCCCGAGGCCGCGGCCGATCCGGTGGTCAAGAAGCTGCACCTCGGCGTCGAGACGGAGGGTCTCACGGTGTCGGCCGACAGCGCCGGCAACCTCAAGGCCGCCGATGCGCAGGGACGTACCCGCTTCTCCGCACCCACGCCGATCATGTGGGACTCGTCCACCACCGGCAGTCCTCAGGGCGCATCGAAGCTGTCAGGCGCCACCCGCACCCAGGCGGCCGCCCCGGCCGACAGCGAGCCGGCCACGCCGTCCACCACGGAGGGCCCCGGCTCCGGAGCCGCCGTCGCCCGGATCGGCATCTCGGCCGACGCGAAAGGCATCCAGCTCGTCCCGGACGCGACGCTGCTGAGCCGGGGCACCGGCCCCTGGTTCATCGACCCGGGCCTGAACCCGACGGCCGACAACACCACCCAGGCCTGGGCCCAGGTCCAGGAGGCGTACCGGTCCACCAACGAGTACAACGGCACCACCGACGGGCAGGACCGGCCGGCGACCGGCTACTGCGGCTACGACGTGGGCAACCCGCCCTGCACCGGAATCGGCCGCACCCGCGCCTACTTCCAGGTCGGCATCAACTCCGCGATCCACGGCGCCGAGGTCCTCGAAGCCCGCCTGCACGCCACGGTCGTCTCCTCCTCCAGCCCGTCCACCAGCACGCCGATGGGCCTGTACCACACGCCGCCGATCGGCAACCCGACCAGCTGGGACCACCAGCCCTGCGGCGAGGCCTCCCGCATGGCCGGCTGCGCGAAGATCGGCAGCACGTGGATGTCCGGCTCGGGAGAGATCTCCTTCGACGTCGTCACCCAGATGAAGGCGGCCGCCCGGGAGAAGTGGAGCAACTTCACCTTCGGCCTCGCACCGGACGACGAGTACAACAAGTACTTCCGTCAGCGCTTCAGCAACACCCCGCACATCGTCGTCACGTACGACATCACGCCCACGATCTGGTGGCCGCGCACCAGCCCGGCCCCCGGCTTCGCCGATACCGCTTCCTCGCACGACTGCTCGACGCCCGGGGCGGCCACCCCGTGGGCGAACCCCGGCTGGGTGGGTGCCAACACCGACATCATGCTGAAGGTCTCCACCTGGTCACCCACCAACCAGCAGCTCCACACCACGTTCAAGACGTGGGACGACGACGCGGGCCAAGCGGCGAACTACTGGCCCACGGGCTGGAACAGCAGCTACGGGGACGTGACCGTCAACGTCGGCAAGGGCATCGACGGCCATCAGTACGGCTGGCTCGCCAGCACCACGGACGGCACGCTGACCAGCGCGAACACGGATCTTTGCTACTTCCGGGTGGACCGGACACCTCCCACGGCCGCCGTCACCTCCACCGACTTCCCGGCCTCCGGCTCCATCGGCGCGCACCCCAAGAAGGCCGGCGAGGAGGGAACGTTCACCCTCTCGGGCGCCGACCCGGCCCCGCTCGGCGGCGGCCGCTTCTCGGGTCTGGCCTGCGGCCGCTGGACCACCGACCCGGTCAAGGCCGCGAACACCAGCTGGAAGTGCACGGACACCACCCCCGGCATCGTCAAGCTGACGAACGGCAGGACCGACATCAAGGTCACCCCGCCCCGCTGGGGCACCAACTTCGTCTACTTCCAGACCCAGGACGTCGCGGGCAACCTCTCCCAGCCGGTCGCCTACAGCTACTACGCGCCCTCCGACCCCCAGGCGCCCGCGCCGATCTTCGGAGACTTCACCGGCGACCGGAAGGCGGACGTCCTGCTGCCGGACGGCGCCGGCGACCTCCGCCAGTTCGTCGGCGGCGGCGACCCCGCTGCCGCGCTGAGCGCCGTCCAGGGATCGTCACCGAGCGCGTCCAAGACCTGGACCGGCGTCCAGATCACCCACCGTGGCAGCCCCGGGTACAAGACGGTCGACGACCTCTTCGCCCACGCGCCGGATCATCCGAACCTCTACCTGTACCTCTACACGCACAACGGCGGCGCGGGCCGGTTCGACACCCAGGAGTCGATCGACGTCGTCAAGCCGACGAGCTGCGTCACACCCGGCCACGTCGCCATCGACTGCGCTTCCCACGGCTACGGCCGGGACTGGTCGAAGGTCACCCAGATCGCCGCCCTCGGTTCCCTCAGCGGCGACACCGGTGCCGCTCCCGGCACGCTGCCGCGCACGTCGCTGCTGTTCGTCGAGAACGGCCGCCTCTGGTTGAGCGCGGCCGGTGAGCCCGACCAGCTGGACACACATGCCGTCCTCCTGTCCGCGAACGACCAGCGCTGGGACGGCTACGACCTCATCACGCCCGGCCGCGCCCAGGGCACCGACTTCCCGACCCTGTGGGCCCGCTCCAAGGCCGACGGATCGCTCCACGCCTTCACCGTCAAGGGAACGCCGCAGGCGCCCGACCTCACCGGGTTCACCGACCCGGCCGCCGGCCTGCTCACCGGCAAGGTCGACCCGAAGGCCTACCCTCGCGTCGGCTCCGACGGCGACCTCACCGGTGACGGCGTGCCCGACCTGTGGGCCGTGGGCACCGACCAGCAGCTCGTCTCGTTCACCGGCCTCGGCTCGGCGTCCCCGTACCCGGCCGTCACCGGCATCGAGCCGGCCGTCGTGCCCCTCGGCAACCTCAACACGCCTCGCTTCCAGTGGCTGCTGACCGGCCAGAACGGCAGCACGACCCCCAGCAAGATCGGCAACAACCCCGCCACGCCCACCGGCATCACCTGGCCCACCGGGACCGTCGACGGCCGCACCACTGCCTACGCGGCCTTCAGCGGCGCGGGCTCGTCCATCACCGCCGGGACCGGGGCCGACAAGGTCGTCGACACCCGCAAGAGCTTCACCGTCTCCACCATGGCCAAGGTCGACAGCGCCGGCGGCCTCGTGCTGAGCCAGGACGGCACGACCAGCAGCGCGTTCACGCTCTACGCCAGCACCGAAGGCGTATGGAACTTCGCCCTGGCCAAGGGGGACACCACCGGCCCGGCGTACGACTGGACCTCCCCCGGCGGCAATTCCGCCGCCCGCGTCACCAAGGGCGAGTGGACCCGGCTGACCGCCGTCTACGACTCCGGGACCGGGCGCATGGGGCTGTACGTCAACGGGGTCCTCGCCGCCAGCGGACACCACCGCGCCTCCGACAGCCCGGCACCGGTCGGCCCGCTCGTCCTCGGCCGGTACAAGGTCAACGGGCAGCCCGACACCTACGGCGGTTTCACCGGTGGCGTCAGCAACCTCGCCGTCTACCCGTACGCCGCCGCCCCCGTCGCCCCGGGAGCCACCGGCCCCGTCACGCTGACCGCGCTCGGCAACAAGTGCATCGACAATGACCAGGGCGGCACGGCCGACGGCAACAAGATCCAGCTCTGGGACTGCAACGGCACCGGCCCCCAGACCTTCGAGGTCCGCGCCGACGGATCCATCCGCGTACAGGGCAAGTGCCTCGACGCCCTCAACGGCGGAACCACCGACGGGACCCTCATCCAGCTCGCCACCTGCAAGGGCAACCCGGCCCAGCAGTTCCACCCCCGGGCCGACGGCAGCATCCACAACCCCGTCTCGGGCCGTTGCCTCGACCTGAGCGGGGCGCGGACGGACAGCGGGACCCAGCTGTGGCTCTGGAGCTGCAACGGCACCGATGCGCAGCGGTGGACCGTCCCGGCCCTGGCCACGGCCCCGCTGCCGGTGCCGGATCCGCGGCCCGCCGCGTGACCTGACGGCGCCGCCGCGGTGGAGCGGCCGTCTCCCTTCGGTGAGGAGACGGCCGCTCCCGGTGCCAGGGTCTGCGTCTCACAGCACGGCCTCCAACGCCCGGATGCGTGTGCGCAGGACCGCCGGGCCCGCGCCCCCGTCGGTACCGGTGTCGATGTCCGTGCCGGGGGCGGGGAGGCGGGTGAGGAGGGTGAGGGACGTGCGGTAGGCGTCCAGGGCCGCGCGGGGGCGGGAGAGGCGTTCGAGGACCTCGCCGCGCAGTTGCTGGGCGAGGGCGGCGAGGCGCAGGGCGGCGGGGTCCGAGGTGGCGTCGTCCGGTTCCAGGGCGGCCCGCCAGGCGCGCCGGTAGGAGTCGGCCGCCCGGTCGAGGCGGTCCAGGGCGTGGGTGTGGGCGTAGGTGTGGGCGTGGATCTCCTGCTGGACGTCGCCGTGGTCGCGCCAGGCCCGGGCGCGGTCGAGGGGGTCCGGGCTGTGCCGGACGGCGAGTTCGAGGAGGTACTCCGCCTCGCGGAGGTCGACGAGGTCGCCCTCGTACGTGTGCCGCAGGCGCAGGCCCGCCGCCAGGCGGAGCAGGCGGGGGCCGGAGCGGGGGTCGGACTGGGGGACCGCCGCGCGGCTCTCGCGCAGCACCCGTACCGCCGTCGAGGTGAAGCGGCGGCCCTCCTCGGCGCGGGCCCGCTCCAGCAGGACCTCGCCCCATTCGGCGAGGAGGTCGCCGTACGCGGCGTCGTCGCGGGGGACCAGCCGGCGGGCGCGGGCGTAGGCCTCGGCGGCCGCCTCCAGGGCGGCCGGGTCGCCGTCGCGCACGAACCGGGCCCGGTGCACCCGGGCCAGGCAGACCAGCCCGGCGAGCCGGAGCTCGGGGTCGGTCGCGGCCTCGTCCAGCGCGGCGGCGAGCTGCGCCGGAGCCTCGTCCAACCGCCCGGGCAGGAACCGGAGCGCCCCGGCCAGATCCAGCCGGGCCCGCGCCACGGCCAACCGCTCCCGCCGCACCATGCCGTGGACCGCCGCCGCGCCCTCCCCCGCCGGGCCCCGCTCACCGGCTCGGGCGGCGCCACCGCCGGGACGACCGCCGCCGGGACCGCCACCGCCGGGCCGGACGGCCGTACCGTCTGCGCCGGGCCGGACGTCACCGCCCCCGGCCCCACCGCCCGGTCCGCCGCCGCCACCCCGGCGGACGTCCGGCCCGCTGCCGTCGTCGTCGGGGCGGTCGGGTGGTGGGGTGGGCGGGGGTTGGAGGAGGGACAGGCCCGTCGTCAGTTCTGTCACTGCCCGTTCCGCGAGGCGGAGTCGTTCCTGGGTGTCCGTCGTGTGGTCCAGGAGGGCCAGCAGGACGCGGCCCAGGGCCAGCGGGAGCGCCGCGGACGTGGCCGGGGACAGGGGGAGCGCGTCGTCCGGCCGTACGGGGTCCGTGCCCGCCGTGTGCTCCAGTGCCGCCAGGGCCTCGCGCAGCGGGGCCGGGTCGCGGCGCAGGTGCGACAGGCGGGTCAGGGTCCGGGCGCGGCGGACCGCGCAGTCCAGGCGGAAGTCGCGGTCCAGGTCGGGTACGGCGGCCACGGCCGCGAACTCCTCGGCGGCGGCCATCAGCAAGGACTCCGCCTCCGCCGGGGCCACGTCCGCCGAGGCCCGTTCGTACAGCACCCGGCCCAGCATCGCCCGGCCGCGGACCACCCCTGGTGAGGTTCCCGGCGACGCACCGTTCGCGGGCGAGGGGTTCCGGTCGGGGCCGGTGCCCGTCCCGGGTCCGGGCGCCGCCGCGCGGTCCGCTCCTGCCGCGGGTCCCCGCGGCCTCGCCCCGGGCACGGCCGCGGGCACCGGCGGCGAGCCCGGCAGCGCCCCGGCATCGGGCAACGTCCCGGCATCGGGCAGCGCCCCCGACCCCGGCCCGAGCCCAGGCGCTGGCCCCGGCCCGAGCCCAGGCCCCGGCCCCGCCGCAGCCCCCCGCCCCGCACCCGCGTCCGTACCCGCGCCCGCACCCGCACCCGGCTCCGCCGAGACCCCCCGCTCAGTCCCCCCTGCACCGGATCCGGCCCCCGGCCCGCCCCCCGGCCCGGCCGGCCCCACGCCCCCGGTCCCGCCCGCCGCCGCCACCCGCGCCGCCCGCTCGGCCTCGGTCAACAGGTCCGGGTCGCGTTGCAGGCGCCACAGCCGGAGCAGGGCTCCGGCCAGTTCGCACTCGGCCTCGCCCGCGGTGTC
>NZ_JAJAUY010000043.1 GCF_020532625.1 Streptomyces antimicrobicus
GGTGTCGGCGATCGTGGAGGCCGCGCAGGAGCACAAGGCCGACGTCATCGGCATGTCGGGTCTGCTGGTGAAGTCCACGGTGATCATGAAGGAGAACCTGGAGGAGCTCAACCAGCGCAAGCTGGCCGCGAACTTCCCCGTCATCCTCGGGGGCGCCGCCCTGACCCGCGCCTACGTCGAGCAGGACCTGCACGAGATCTACGAGGGCGAGGTCCGCTACGCCCGGGACGCCTTCGAGGGCCTGCGCCTGATGGACGCCCTCGTCGCGGTCAAGCGCGGGGTGCCGGGCGCCGCCCTGCCCGAGCTCAAGCAGCGGCGCGTGCCCGCCCGGCCCGCCGGCGCGGCGGCCGTCGTCGCCGAGCCGGAGCGGCCGGAGGAGGGCGTGCGCTCCGACGTGGCCGTGGACAACCCGGTGCCCGCGCCCCCGTTCTGGGGCACCCGGGTCATCAAGGGCATCCCGCTCAAGGACTACGCCTCCTGGCTGGACGAGGGCGCCCTGTTCAAGGGCCAGTGGGGCCTGAAGCAGGCCCGCGCGGGCGGTCCGACGTACGAGGAGCTGGTCGAGTCCGAGGGCCGGCCCCGGCTGCGCGGCCTGCTGGAGAAGCTGCACACCGAGAACCTGCTGGAGGCGGCCGTCGTCTACGGCTACTTCCCCTGCGTCTCCAAGGGTGACGACCTCATCCTGCTGGACGAGCGGGGCAACGAGCGGACCCGGTTCACCTTCCCGCGCCAGCGCCGCGGCCGCCGGCTGTGCCTGGCGGACTTCTTCCGCCCGGAGGAGTCCGGCGAGACCGACGTCGTCGGCCTGCAGGTGGTGACCGTCGGCTCGAAGATCGGTGAGGCCACCGCCAAGCTGTTCGCCGCCGACTCCTACCGCGAGTACCTGGAGCTGCACGGCCTCTCCGTCCAGCTGGCCGAGGCCCTCGCCGAGTACTGGCACGCCCGCGTCCGCGCCGAGCTCGGCTTCGCGGGCGAGGACCCGAGCGACGTCCAGGACATGTTCGACCTCAAGTACCGCGGCGCCCGCTTCTCCCTCGGCTACGGGGCCTGCCCCGACCTGGAGGACCGCGCCAAGATCGCCGAGCTGCTCCAGCCGGAGCGGATCGGGGTCCACCTGTCGGAGGAGTTCCAGCTCCACCCGGAGCAGTCCACCGACGCGATCGTGATCCACCACCCCGAAGCGAAGTATTTCAACGCACGCTGAGGCGGATCGACGTACACTTGTCGGTCCCACACAGGCCGGTCGCCTGTTCCCCGGGGCACGCCCGTGGGGAGACGGCGGCCGGCCTTGTCGTCCCTCAGAGAGGTGTCACCGCCATGACCAGCACCGTTCCCGTTCCCCTACCCCTGACGGCCGACGGTTCGGCCCTGCAGGCGGTGCTGCTGGACATGGACGGGACGCTGGTCGACACCGAAGGCTTCTGGTGGGAGGCCGAGGTGTCCGTCTTCGGGGAGCTCGGACACCGACTGGAGGAGTCCTGGCGGGACGTGGTCGTCGGCGGGCCCATGAGCCGCAGCGCCCGCTTCCTGATCGAGGCCACCGGCGCCGCCATCAGCGTCGGCGAGCTGAGCGTGCTGCTCAACGAGCGCTTCGAGGCCCGGATCGCCGACCAGGTGCCGCTGATGCCCGGCGCCGAGCGGCTGCTGACCGAGCTGGCCCGGCACAACGTGCCCACCGCGCTGGTGTCCGCCTCGCACCGCCGGGTCATCGACAAGGTCCTGGCCTCCCTCGGCCCCGAGCGCTTCATGCTCACCGTGGCCGGGGACGAGGTGCCCCGCACCAAGCCGCACCCGGATCCGTACCTGCTGGCCGCCAAGGCGCTCGGCGCGCACCCGTCGCGCTGCGCCGTGGTCGAGGACACCGCGACCGGGGTGGCCGCCGCGGAGGCCGCCGGCTGCCGGGTGGTGGCGGTCCCCTCGGTCGGGCTGATCGCGCCGGCCCCGGGCCGGACCGTCGTCGGCTCGCTGGAGGACGTGGACCTGCCCTTCCTCCGCTCGCTCATCGCCCCGATGAACTGAGGATCTTTCGCCCCAGCCCTGCGGAGGCTGAAATTCCACTCTCATTCCGCACTCCGCCCGGGTGAGCTTCATCACCCGGGCGGACCCATTTCGGGGGTCTGAAGCACCCCCCGGCCTTACCTTGTGTCCGGATTGATCAGCTCCTGACCGAATCATCTGACAGTCGGGCATGTGCGCGCAGTTCGCGCCCATCACGGTGCGCTGACCATGCCCGTTCGTCCGGTTCCAGCCATAGCGTCCCGGCCCACTAAGGTCATCGCGGGCACTACGCCGCATCCCAGCCGTTCCGGTCGCACACCCACGTGCCGGGACAGCCGTGGACCGATCGTCACAACACCGGCCCGATCGTTCCGCCCTGAACGGGCGAGCGTGGCGCGGTGCCCTCTGCACGAGCTGTGAACCAAGTGCCGGTTGAGGGAGTACTTCCAGGATGAACCGCAAGACCATGGTGCTGACGGCCACGGCCGCTCTGCTCACCCCCGCGCTCGCCGGCTGCGGCAGCGCGACCGGAGGGGAAGCGGGCTCCGGGGCGATCGTCGTCGGGACCACCGACCGGTTCGAAGCCGCCGACTACGCCCCCGCCCCGTTCGACCCCGCCTACGCCTACGACGCCGGCGCCTGGAACATCCTCCGCCAGACCGTCCAGACGCTGATGCACACCCCGCGCGGCGGTGGCCAGCCCGTCCCGGAGGCCGCCTCCGACTGCCGCTTCACCGACGCCGGCAACGAGAGCTACCGCTGCACCCTGCGCCCCGGGCTGAAGTTCGCCAACGGCGACCCCCTCACCGCCAAGGACGTCAAGTTCTCCATCGACCGGGTCCTCGCCATCAAGGACGAGAACGGCCCCTCGGGGCTGCTCAGCACCCTGGACACCGTCGAGGTCAAGAGCGCCGACACCGTCGTCTTCCACCTGCGCACCCCGGACGCGACCTTCCCCTACAAGCTGTCCACGCCCGCCGCCGGCATCGTCAACCAGAAGATGTACGACGGCAAGAAGCTGCGCACCGGCTTCGCCGTCGACGGCTCGGGCCCGTACACGATGAAGGCCGACGTCAAGGACAACCGCCTGGTCCGGGCCGTCTTCACCAAGAACCCGAACTACAAGGGCGACATCAAGCTGCAGAACGACAAGGTCGAGCTGCGCACCTTCGAGGACTCCGACGCCGTCGGCAAGGCCCTGGCCGCCGGCGACGTCCACATGGTCTCGCGCACCCTGTCGCCCGCCCAGATCAAGGACTTCTCCGCCAAGCCGCCCAAGGGCGTCAAGCTGGTCCCGATGCCCGGCCTGGAGATCCGATACATCGGCTTCAACACCGATGCCCCCGTCGTCGGCAACAAGGCCGTGCGCCAGGCCCTGGCCGCCGCCGTCGACCGCAACAACCTCATCTCCAAGGTCTACGGCAAGTCCGCGCAGCCGCTGTACTCGCTGGTCCCCACCAACGTCAACGGCCACGTGAACTCGTTCTTCAACAAGTACGGCGAGGCCAACACCCAGAAGGCCGCCGCCCTGCTGAGCGCCGCCAAGGTCCAGACCCCGGTCAAGCTGACCCTGACCTACACCACCGACCACTACGGCGACGGCACCGCCGCCGAGTTCGAGGCGCTCAAGACCCAGCTCAACAGCACCGGGCTCTTCGACATCACCGTCCAGGGCAGCGAGTGGGCCAGCTTCCGGCCCTCGCAGAAGCAGGGCGAGTTCCCGGCCTACGGCCTGGGCTGGTTCCCCGACTTCCCGGACGCCGACAACTTCCTCGCCCCGTTCCTGGAGCAGGACAACTTCCTGGGCACGCCGTACGCGAACAACGCGGTGCGCACCAGGCTGATCCCCGAGTCCCGGCGTGCCGTCGACCGCAACGTCGCCGCGCCCGCCATCGGGGAGATGCAGGACATCGTCGCCGACGACGTGCCGGTCCTGCCGCTGTGGCAGGGCAAGCAGTACGTCGCCGCCCGCGACGGCATCACCGGAGTGGAGTGGTCCGTCAACGCCATCTCCGACCTCCAGCTGTGGGAACTCGGCCGAGGCGTCAGCGGCTGAGCCACACACCGCCGGCATGCGGACCGCGCGGGCCGGAAGCTTCGATCCAGAGAGACTGAGAAGGACGTTCGTCATGAGACGTAACCAGTGGCTGGCAGCCCCGCTCGGCGCCGCCACCGCAGCCGCGCTGCTCAGCGGCTGCGGTTCGCAGGACGGCAGCGCGGCCGGCGACGGCAAGGGCGTCGTGATGGGCATATCGGACAAGGTGAAGTCGGTGGACCCGGCCTCGGGTTACGACCCCGGCTCCTGGTTGCTGTTCAACAACGTCTTCCAGTCCCTGCTGAGCTTCCCCAAGGGCGGCACCACGCCCGAGCCCGACGCCGCGCAGAGCTGCGCCTTCGAGGGCAGCGACAGCAAGGTGTACAAGTGCGTGCTCCGCCCCGACCTGAAGTTCAGCAACGGCAACGCGCTGACCTCGAAGGACGTCAAGTTCTCCTTCGAGCGCACCCTGCGGATCAAGGACGAGGCCGGCCCCGCGGTGCTGCTCTCGTCGATCGCCGGCATCGACACCCCGGACGACAGGACCGTCGTCTTCCGCCTGAGGACCTCCGACGCCACCTTCCCGAGCAAGATCGCCTCGGGTGCGGGCGCCATCGTCGACAGCCGCGAGTACCCGGCGGACAAGCTCCGCACGGACAACAAGGCGGTCGGCTCCGGCGTCTACAAGCTGGACTCCTTCACCAGCAAGGCCGCCAACTTCTCGGTCAACGACTCCTACAAGGGCAAGGCCAAGGTCAAGAACACCGGCGTCACGCTGAAGTTCTTCGACGGCGACCAGGCGGGCCTGAAGTCCACCCTGGAGAGCGGCGACGTCGACTTCGCCTTCCGCGGCCTCGCCGCCAAGGACATCGCGGGCATCGCCTCCAAGAGCGGCCCCGGCAAGGTCGAGGTCGTCCAGGGCACCGGCGCCGAGGTCACCCACCTGGTCTTCAACGTCAACGACCCGGTGGCCGGCAAGCTCCCCATCCGCAAGGCCATGGCCTACCTGGTGGACCGCGACGCCCTGGTCAAGGACGTCTACGAGGGCACCGCCACGCCGCTGTACTCGATCATCCCCGCCGGCATCGGCTCCCACAACACCGCCTTCTTCGACCGCTACGGCGGCAGCCCCCAGCCCGAGAAGGCCAAGGCCGTCCTGAAGGCCGCCAACATCACCGGCAAGGTGAAGGTGACCCTGTACGGCACGCCCTCCCGCTACGGCCCCTCCACCGAGGCCCAGCTCCAGGTCATCGCCAAGCAGCTCAACGACAGCCAGCTCTTCGAAGCCGACGTCAAGCTGACGGAGTTCGACCAGTACGAGAAGGACATCGAGGCCGGCAAATACGGCGTCTACGTCATCGGCTGGGTGCCCGACTACCCCGACGCGGACAACTTCACCCAGCCGTTCTTCGGCCCGGGCAACGTCCTGCGCAACAACTACGACAACAAGGAGATCACCGGGACCATCATCCCGGCGACCAACACCAAGTCCGACCGCACCGCCGCCAACGCGGAGTACACGCGACTGCAGGACATCGTCGCCGACGAGGTCCCCGTCCTGCCGCTGTGGCAGAGCAAGCAGTACGCCGTGGCCCGGCCCAACGTCCAGGGCCTGCAGTGGTCGCTCGACCCGTCCACGATCTTCCGCTTCTGGGAGATCAGCAAGGGCTGACGCCCGCCAGGGCCCAACCCCACCGGGTACGCAGACGCCCGGGCCGCCTCCCGCGAGGCGGCCCGGGCGTCGCCCGTTCCCGGTCCGGCGGGGCGCCGGCGCCTACTGGGCGCCCGGGCGCACCAGCCCGCTCTCGTACGCGTAGACCGCCGCCTGCACCCGGTCGCGCAGCCCCAGCTTCGTCAGGACGTGACCCACATGGGTCTTCACCGTCGTCTCGCTCACGAACAGATCCGCCGCGATCTCCGCGTTCGACAGCCCCCGCGCCACCAGCTTCAGGACCTCCACCTCACGCTCGGTCAGCGTGCCCAGGGCGTCCGGCACCGGCTCCTCGCCCGACGGCAGATGACCGGCGTACTTGTCCAGCAGGCGGCGCGTGATGCTCGGCGCGAGCATCGCCTCGCCCGCCGCCACCACCCGGATCGCCTGCACCAGCTCGTTAGCCGGGGCGTCCTTGAGCAGGAAACCGCTCGCACCGGCGCGCAGCGCCTCGACCACGTACTCGTCCAGGTCGAACGTCGTCAGCACCAGCACCTTCGCCGGCCCGTCCCGGCCCGGACCGGTGATCTGCCGGGTCGCCTCGACCCCGTCCATCCGCGGCATCCGGATGTCCATCAGCACCACGTCGGGCTGCAGCGCCCGGACCTGGTCCAGCGCCTGCAGACCGTCACCGGCCTCCCCGACCACCGCCAGGTCCGACTCCGCCTCCAGGATCATCCGGAACCCGGTGCGCAGCAGAGGCTGGTCGTCGACCAGTAGGACGCGGATCGCCACGGAGTACCTCTTCGTCTCGGCGGTTTCAGGGGCCGGGCTCAATTCTGCCCTCCGGGAGCGCGAGCTCCGCCCGGGGCCTGATCATCAGCGGATACGGGGGCGGGGTGCCACCGAATTCCGGACAGACCGCCTGGTGGTCGCACCAGCCGCACAGCTTCGTCGGCCGCGGCCGCCAGTCACCCGTCTCCGTCGCCTCCTTGATCGCCTCCCACAGGGCGAGCAGCTTGCGCTCCACCCGCTCCAGGTCGGCGAGCACCGGGTCGTACGTCAGCACGTCCCCGCTGCCCAGGTACACCAGCTGCAGCCGGCGCGGCACGACCTGCTTGAGCCGCCACACCACCAGCGCGTAGAACTTCATCTGGAACAGCGCGCCCTCGGCGTACTCCGGCCGCGGCGCCTTGCCCGTCTTGTAGTCGACGATCCGCACCTCGCCCGTCGGCGCGACGTCCACCCGGTCGATGATCCCGCGCAGCCGCAGCCCCGACTCCAGCTCCGCCTCCACGAAGAACTCCCGCTCCACCGGCTCCAGCCGGGTCGGGTCCTCCAGGGTGAACCAGCGCTCCACCAGCGCCTCGGCCTCGGACATCCAGCGGGCCAGCTCCGCCCCGCCGTCGTCGGACGGGAACAGCTCGCCCAGCTCCGGCCGGGCCTCCAGCAGCCGGCCCCACTGCCCCGGCAGCAGCTCCTTCGCGCGCGGCGCCGTACGCTCGTCGGCCGGATGGTCGAAGAGCCGCTCCAGCACCGCGTGCACCAGCGTGCCGCGGGTGGCGGCCGCGCTCGGCTTCTCCGGCAGCCGGTCGATCACCCGGAACCGGTACAGCAGCGGGCACTGCATGAAATCGCTCGCCCGCGACGGGGACAGCGACGTGGGCGGGGCGGAAGCCGCGTCCGGACCGGGGGAGCTCGTCGTCATGACACATCACCCTACGGCCCGCCACCGACAGCCACGCGCATACCATCGACTGCGGACCCCCTCGCACTGCATGATCGAAGCATCACACCGCGCGACGGCGCGACCGGCAGGACAGCACCGAACGAAGGACAGCCGTGGCAGACACCGACGAGACCGGCGAGCGCGGAAGCGGGCGCTCCGAACCGGGCGGCGGGTTCCTCATGGGCCGCCCCTTCGGCGTCCCCGTCTACGTCTCGCCCAGCTGGTTCCTGGTCGCGGCCCTGATCACCTGGATCTTCGGCAACCAGCTCGACACCGTGCTGCCCGGCCTCGGCCTCGCCCGCTACCTCGTCGCCCTGTTCTTCGCCGTGGCCCTCTACGCCTCCGTGCTCGTCCACGAACTCGCCCACGCGGTCGCCGGCCTGCGCTTCAAGCTCGGCGTGCGCCGCATCCAGCTCCAGTTCGTCGGCGGGGCCACCCAGGTCGAGGAGGCCGGCACGCCCGGCCGCGAGTTCGTCCTCGCCTTCGTCGGACCGCTGCTCTCCCTCGTCCTCGCCGGCCTCTTCTACCTCGGCATGACCGCCGTCGACGCGCGTACCGTCCCCGGCGTCCTGCTGGCCGGCCTGATGATCGCCAACCTGATCGTCGCCGTCTTCAACCTGCTGCCCGGCCTGCCCCTGGACGGCGGCCGGATGCTCCGCGCCGTCGTCTGGGCCGTCACCGGCAAGGCCATGACCGGCACCGTCGCCGCCGCCTGGGTCGGCCGCGCCATCGCCCTGGCGGTCCTGCTGGGCCTGCCCCTGCTCACCGAGACCGGCTACCTCCGGGTCGGCGACGGCGAGAGCGGCGGCATGGACACCGTCATGAACGCGCTGCTCGCCGCCATCCTCGCCGCGATCATGTGGACCGGCGCCGGCAACAGCCTGCGCATGGCCCGGCTCCGGGAGAACCTCCCCGCCCTGCGCGCCCGCGGCCTGACCCGCCGCGCCGTGCCGGTGGAGTCCGCCACCCCGCTCTCCGAGGCCCTGCGCCGCGCCAACGAGGCCGGGGCCCGCGCCCTCGTCGTCGTCGACCCCCAGGGCGAGCCCACCGGCATCGTCCGCGAGAGCGCCATCGCCTCCGTCCCCGAGCACCGCCGCCCCTGGGTCGTCGTCAGCGCCCTGGCGCAGGACCTCACCGACGGCATGAAGGTTTCCTCCGACCTCGCCGGCCAGGACCTCCTCGAACACCTCCAGGCCACCCCCGCCACCGAGTACCTGGTGGTCGAGGAGGACGGCGCCGTCTACGGCGTGCTGTCCACCCAGGACGTCGAGCGGGCCTTCGTGAAGGCCATGGCACGGCCGCACTCCGGATAGCCCATACACTGGTCACATGTCCGAACCGACCGGTGCCGCCCGCCGTCGCGGGCCCTTCAAGGTCGGGGACCAGGTCCAGCTCACCGACCCCAAGGGACGCCACTACACGTTCACGCTCGAAGCCGGGAAGAACTTCCACACCCACAAGGGTTCCTTCCCGCACGACGAGCTGATCGGCGCTCCCGAGGGCAGTGTTGTCCGTACCACCGGGAACGTCGCGTACCTCGCGCTGCGTCCCCTGCTCCCCGACTACGTCCTGTCCATGCCCCGCGGCGCCGCCGTGGTCTACCCCAAGGACGCGGGCCAGATCCTGGCCTTCGCCGACATCTTCCCCGGCGCGCGCGTCGTGGAGGCGGGCGTGGGCTCCGGCTCACTGAGCAGCTTCCTGCTGCGCGCCATCGGCGACCAGGGCATGCTCCACAGCTACGAGCGCCGGGCGGACTTCGCCGAGATCGCCAAGGACAACGTCGAGCGCTACTTCGGCGGCCCGCACCCCGCGTGGCAGCTGACCGTCGGTGACCTCCAGGACAACCTGTCCGACACCGACGTCGACCGCGTGATCCTCGACATGCTGGCCCCCTGGGAGTGCCTGGAGGCCGTCTCCAAGGCGCTGGTGCCCGGCGGCATCCTGTGCTGCTACGTGGCCACCACCACCCAGCTGTCCAAGACCGTCGAGTCCATCCGCGAGATCGGCTGCTTCGCCGAGCCGCAGCCGTGGGAGTCGATGATCCGCAACTGGCACGTCGAGGGCCTCGCCGTCCGTCCGGACCACCGGATGATCGGCCACACCGGCTTCCTCGTCACCGCCCGCCGGCTCGCCGACGGCGTCGAGCCCCCGCTGCGCCGCCGCCGCCCCGCCAAGGGCGCGTACGGCGAGGACTACGAGGGCCCCGGCTCGGGCTCGGGCGGCTCCGGCCGCGGCTGACCCGGCCGCACGGCAGGCCGCCTCCCTCCGGAGGGCCGGCCGACACTCCAAACGGCAGGCGCCGGGACGCAGTTCACTCCGTCACAGGGGAACTGCGTCCCGGCGCCTTCGCGTTGCCCGGGCGCTGTCGCGCACATCGTGGACCCGGCCGTTCCACCCCGATGTGGGATGTGACACGATGCTGGTTCGCCGTCAGTCGTCCAACAGGAGACCGCTCGCGTGCCGCACAACCCCGCCGTCCTGGACCTGGCCCACACCCACACCCGGCCGGTGCACTGGGTCGCCACCGCGGCGGCGATGGCCGCCGCCATCGCGGTCGCCGGCCTGCTCCAGCCCGCCCCGGCCACCGGCGCCGACGCCAAGGGCCCGGCCCCGCGGGCCGCCGCCCCGGACCCCGCCGCCGCGCAGTACCCGCTGGACTGCCACGGCACCCCCGCCACCGTCACCGCCTCGGCCGAGGGCGACCTCGACGGCGACCGGCGCCCCGAGAGCGTCGTCGCCGTACGCTGCGACGCGGCCTCCGGCACCCCGCCCCACGCCGTCTACGTCCTCGTGCAGGACCCGGCGGCCGGGGCCGCGCCGCGCGTGGTCGCCACCCTCCTCGACGCCGCCGAGCGGCAGACCGCCACCGAGCTCGCCGTCCGTGGCCACGTGGTCACCGCCACCCTCCACGGCTACTCGACACCCTCGGTGCCCCGCTGCTGCCCCGACCGCCACCGCGTGGCCAGTTGGCGCTGGACCGGCGGAAAATTCAGCCAGGAGCTGACAGAGCTCAGCTCCGCGCGTGCCTGAACGATTACTCAGCGTCCGGGCCGTAGACCTCGACGCCGTCCGCGGCCCGCCGCACGTGGATGCAGTCGCCCGGGCACTCCTTCGCCGAGTCGATCACGTCCTGCAGCAAGGGGAGGGGAACCGGAGTGGTCGCCCCCGGGTCCTGCAGCAGCTCGTCGTCCGCGCTCTTGACGTACGCCAGACCGTCGATGTCCAGCTCGAACACCTCCGGCGCGTACTGCGCGCAGATCCCGTCCCCGGTGCAGAGGTCCTGGTCGATCCAGACCTCCAACGCCTCACCGGAATCTCCACCGGCGGCCGTGGGGGCCTCGTGCTGCACGGTCATGTCTCCTGCCGTTCCCTGCGCTCCGTGAACCGTCCCAGTCACAAGTCGCAGCAAGTCGCGCGAGCCCTGACGGGTGTTGAACACTTCGACCTTACAACCGGCCGCTTTCAGATGGTGACGGGTGGGTATTTCCTTGGCGTGAGGGAGTGCGCAAGGGTGAAGATCGGACAGACCTCTACCGTCTTTGTGATCTAGGGGTTTCAATCACCACCAGCCCAGGTAGGGTCAGGAAGCGTCCAGCTCCCCTTGGAGGAGGTGAGGACCGTGGCAGCCCACGACGACGACATCAACCGCGGCATCCGGCCGGGGCGGGGGTCCGACGACCCCGCCGGTCAGGTTGCCTATCTCGAGCAGGAAATCGCCGTCCTGCGACGTAAGCTCGCCGACTCTCCGCGACACACGAGGATTCTCGAAGAGCGGATCGTCGAGCTGCAGACAAACCTGGCCGGCGTCTCCGCACAAAACGAACGACTGGCAAATACCCTCCGTGAGGCACGCGACCAGATCGTGGCCCTCAAGGAGGAGGTCGACCGGCTCGCACAGCCGCCGGCCGGCTTCGGAGTCTTCCTCCAGTCCAACGAGGACGGCACCGTGGACATCTTCACGGGGGGCCGCAAGCTCCGCGTGAACGTCAGCCCCAGCGTCGACCCCGACGAGCTCCGGCGTGGCCAGGAGGTCATGCTCAACGAGGCGCTCAACGTGGTCGAGGCCATGGAGTTCGAGCGGGCCGGGGACATCGTCACCCTCAAGGAGATCCTCGAGGACGGCGAGCGCGCCCTGGTCATCGGGCACACCGACGAGGAGCGCGTGGTGCGGCTCGCAGAGCCGCTGCTCACCACCACCATCCGCCCCGGTGACGCCCTCCTGCTGGAACCCCGCTCCGGCTACGTCTACGAGGTCGTGCCCAAGAGCGAGGTCGAGGAGCTCGTCCTCGAAGAGGTCCCGGACATCGACTACGACAAGATCGGCGGCCTGGGCGACCAGATCGAGCTGATCCGCGACGCGGTCGAGCTGCCCTACCTCTACCCCGACCTCTTCAAGGAGCACGAACTGCGGCCGCCGAAGGGCATCCTGCTCTACGGCCCGCCCGGATGCGGCAAGACGCTGATCGCCAAGGCGGTCGCCAACTCACTTGCCAAGAAGGTCGCCGAGGTGACCGGCCAGCCCGCCGGGAAGTCCTACTTCCTGAACATCAAGGGCCCCGAGCTCCTCAACAAGTACGTCGGCGAGACCGAGCGGCACATCCGCCTCGTCTTCCAGCGCGCCCGCGAGAAGGCGAGCGAGGGGACCCCCGTCATCGTCTTCTTCGACGAGATGGAGTCCCTCTTCCGCACCCGCGGCTCCGGCGTCAGCTCGGACGTGGAGAACACCATCGTCCCGCAGCTGCTCGCCGAGATCGACGGCGTGGAGGGCCTGGAGAACGTCATCGTCATCGGCGCCTCCAACCGCGAGGACATGATCGACCCGGCCATCCTGCGCCCCGGCCGGCTCGACGTGAAGATCAAGATCGAGCGCCCCGACGCCGAGGCGGCGAAGGACATCTTCGCGAAGTACCTCAAGGCCTCGCTGCCCCTGCACGCCGACGACCTGGCCGAGCACCAGGGCTCGCCGGAGGTCGCCGTCCACAGCATGATCCAGACCGTCGTCGAGCAGATGTACGCCGAGTCCGAGGAGAACCGCTTCCTCGAGGTCACGTACGCCAACGGCGACAAGGAAGTCCTCTACTTCAAGGACTTCAACTCCGGAGCGATGATCCAGAACATCGTCGACCGGGCCAAGAAGATGGCGATCAAGGCCTTCCTGGAGCACAACCAGAAGGGCCTGCGGGTCTCCCACCTCCTCCAGGCCTGCGTGGACGAGTTCAAGGAGAACGAGGACCTGCCCAACACCACCAACCCGGACGACTGGGCCCGGATCTCCGGAAAGAAGGGCGAGCGGATCGTCTTCATCCGCACCCTCGTCACCGGAAAGCAGGGCGCGGACACCGGACGCTCCATCGACACGGTGGCCAACACCGGTCAGTACCTCTGATCCATCGGGGCGGCTGCGGATGCCCCTTCCGGGGCATCCGCAGCCGACTGTTTTCCAGCCGGAGCGGGCATCCGTTCTATGACTGAAATGATCTCCCCACAACAGCGCGGGGCCGCTCTAGGCTCTTCCGTACCGCCTCATCCGCAGTGCGGGGACGGGCACCGCACACGCACCGGAGCACCAGCGGTACTTGAGCGCCGCTCCCACGGAGGGGAGCGCCGCCGGGCAAGGAGGGCCGCATGACCGTACGGCGAGTAATGGGGATCGAGACGGAGTACGGGATCTCCGTCCCCGGTCACCCGAACGCCAATGCCATGCTCACCTCGTCCCAGATCGTCAACGCGTACGCGGCGGCGATGCACCGGGCGCGACGCGCCCGCTGGGACTTCGAGGAGGAGAACCCGCTGCGGGACGCCCGCGGCTTCGACCTCGCCCGCGAGGCCGCCGACGCCAGCCAGCTCACCGACGAGGACATCGGCCTGGCCAACGTGATCCTCACCAACGGCGCGCGGCTCTACGTCGACCACGCGCACCCCGAGTACAGCTCGCCGGAGATCACCAACCCCCGCGACGCCGTCCTGTGGGACAAGGCCGGCGAGCGGATCATGGCCGAGGCCGCCGAACGCGCGGCCCAGCTGCCCGGCGCCCAGCCGATCCTGCTCTACAAGAACAACACCGACAACAAGGGCGCCTCCTACGGCACGCACGAGAACTACCTGATGAAGCGGGAGACGCCCTTCTCGGACATCGTGCGCCACCTGACGCCCTTCTTCGTCAGCCGCCAGGTGATCACCGGGGCCGGCCGGGTCGGCATCGGCCAGGACGGCCGGGAGCACGGCTTCCAGATCAGCCAGCGGGCCGACTACTTCGAGGTCGAGGTGGGCCTGGAGACCACCCTCAAGCGGCCGATCATCAACACCCGCGACGAGCCGCACTCGGACGCGGAGAAGTACCGCCGCCTCCACGTGATCATCGGCGACGCGAACCTCTCCGAGATCTCCACCTACCTCAAGCTCGGCACGACCTCCCTGGTCCTGTCCATGATCGAGGACGGGTTCATCACCGTGGACCTGGCCGTGGACCAGCCGGTGCGCACCCTGCACCAGATCTCCCACGACCCCGACCTGCGCCACCTGATCACGCTGCGCAGCGGCCGCACCCTGACCGCCGTACAGCTTCAGATGGAGTACTTCGAGCTGGCCAGGAAGTACGTGGAGGAGCGTTTCGGCGTCGACGCGGACGAGCAGACCAAGGACGTCCTGTCGAGGTGGGAGGACGTGCTGGGCCGCCTGGAGAGCGACCCGATGAGCCTGTCCGGCGAGCTGGACTGGGTCGCCAAGCGGGAGCTCCTGGAGGGCTACCGGCGCCGCGACGGCCTGGACTGGGACGCGGCCCGCCTGCACCTGGTGGACCTGCAGTACGCGGACGTACGGCCCGACAAGGGCCTGTACAACCGCCTGGTGGCCCGCGGCAAGATGAAGCGGCTGCTGACCGAGGACGAGGTCGAGCGGGCCGAGAGCAAGCCGCCGGAGGACACCCGGGCCTACTTCCGCGGCCGCTGCCTGGAGCAGTACGCCGACGACGTGGCCGCGGCCTCCTGGGACTCGGTGATCTTCGACCTGCCGGGCCGGGACTCGCTGCAGCGCGTGCCCACGCTGGAGCCGCTGCGCGGGACCCGCAAGCACGTCAAGGAGCTCCTGGACCGCTGCCGCACGGCCGAGGACCTCGTCCGGGTGCTTTCCGGGGGCTGAGGGACGGCTGAAAGGCAGCGCGACCGGGAATCATGAAAGTACCCGGACGTTATGAAAGTACGGGGACGAATGCCGGACCCTCCTTGTAGGGTCCGGCGTAGGGTCTGATCTTGAGGGATCCCGATCCGGGGATCCCTCGTCATGAGAGCGTGCGAACCGAGCGGGGTGAGGTAGACATGGCGACCAAGGACACCGGCGGCGGACAGCAGAAGGCGACGCGCTCGACCGAGGAGGTCGAGGAGCAGACCGCCGAAGCGAGCTCCGACCTCAAGGAACGGCAGGAGAAGCTGTCGGACGACGTCGACTCCGTCCTCGACGAAATCGATGATGTGCTCGAGGAGAACGCCGAGGATTTCGTTCGGAGCTTCGTACAAAAAGGCGGCGAGTAGCCTTCGAATCCAAGGCGTGGCCGCCAATGTGTGATCCATGTCAGACGGATCAAAGTGGTGTCGTGGGTGTAACCGTGACATACCACTGAGCGGCTTCGCAGCAGATCGAAACCGAGGGGACGGCCTGCAGCCGAGGTGCCGGGAGTGCGTCGCCGCGTACAGCGCCGAGCGCTACCGGCGCCGTCAGGCAGCCAAGGGCAAGGTCGTCAGAGAGCACGTGGAGGTGCCCGCCGGGTGGAAGCTCTGCCGGCGGTGCGGTGAGGTCAAGCCGCACAGTGAATGGCACAAGAACTCAAGTGCCTCTGATGGTCTGTCCACGCGCTGCAAGGCGTGCCGGGTAGCTCAGGGCCGGGCAGGTCACCTCAAGCGTTCGTACGGAATGACCGAGGCGGAGCGCGACGAGATGGTCGCCGCTCAGGGCGGGGTGTGCGTGATCTGCAGAAAGGGGCCCGCAGAGCACGTGGATCACGATCATCAGACGGGTAGGGTTCGGGGCGTACTGTGCTTCGCCTGCAACTCCGCTCTGGGCAAGTTCAAGGATCGGCCGGACGTCATGAGGCGTGCAGCCGCTTACGTGGAAGGAAACCTGTGGAAGCCAACACTCGTAGCACAGGGCGTCTACCGGCAGCCTTCCTGACGCCGGGATCGTCCTCCTTCATGGACTTCCTGTCGGCGCACTCGCCCGAGCTGCTGCCGGGGAACCGGAAGCTGCCCGAGGGGATCGTCGAGGCGCCGCACGGGACGACCATCGTCGCGGCGACCTTCCCCGGCGGGGTCGTGCTCGCCGGTGACCGGCGGGCCACCATGGGGAACATGATCGCGCAGCGGGACATCGAGAAGGTGTTCCCGGCCGACGAGTACTCCGCGGTCGGCATCGCCGGCACGGCCGGCCTCGCCGTGGAGATGGTCAAGCTGTTCCAGCTGGAGCTCGAGCACTTCGAGAAGGTGGAGGGCGCCACGCTCTCGCTGGAGGGCAAGGCCAACCGGCTCTCGACCATGATCCGGAGCAATCTGGGCATGGCCATGCAGGGCCTGGCGGTCGTCCCGCTGTTCGCCGGCTGGGACGAGGCCAAGGAGAAGGGCCGCATCTTCTCCTACGACGTCACCGGCGGCCGCTCCGAGGAGCACGGCTACGCCGCCACCGGTTCCGGTTCGATCTTCGCCCGGGGCTCGATGAAGAAGCTCTACCGCGAGGACCTGACGGAGGAGCAGGCCACGACGCTGGTCGTGCAGGCCCTCTACGACGCGGCCGACGACGACTCGGCGACCGGTGGCCCGGACCTGGCCCGCCGGATCTTCCCGATCGTCACCGTCATCACCGACGAGGGCTTCCGCCGGCTGTCCGAGGCGGAGTCGTCGGAGCTCGCCCGCAAGGTCACCGACCGTCGCCTGGAGCAGCCCGACGGGCCGCGCGCCGCCCTGCTCTGACCCCTCGTCGCTCTGTAGAAGCCCAGAAGAAAGGGACGGACAGCCGGTGTCGACTCCGTTCTACGTCTCCCCCCAGCAGGCCATGGCCGACCGCGCCGAGTACGCCCGCAAGGGCATCGCGCGCGGCCGCAGCCTGGTCGTGCTGCAGTACGCCGACGGCATCGTGTTCGTCGGCGAGAACCCGTCCCGCGCCCTGCACAAGTTCAGCGAGATCTACGACCGGATCGGCTTCGCCGCCGCCGGCAAGTACAACGAGTACGAGAACCTGCGCATCGGTGGCGTCCGTTACGCCGATCTGCGGGGGTACACCTACGACCGTGACGACGTGACGGCCCGTGGGCTGGCGAACGTGTACGCGCAGACCCTCGGCACCATCTTCTCCTCGGCCGGTGAGAAGCCGTACGAGGTGGAGCTGGTGGTGGCGGAGGTCGGCACCACGGCCGCGGGCGACCAGATCTACCGGCTCCCGCACGACGGGTCGATCGTGGACGAGCACGGCTCGGTGGCGGTCGGTGGCAATGCCGAGCAGATCAGCAGCTACCTGGACCAGCGGCACCGGGACGGGATGACCCTGCCGGAGGCGCTCAAGCTCGCGGTGCAGGCGCTGTCGAGCCAGGCCAACGGCTCGGACCGGGAGATCCCGGCCGAGCGGCTGGAGGTCGCGGTGCTCGACCGCACGCGGTCGCAGCAGCGCAAGTTCAAGCGGATCCGGGGCCGGCAGCTCGCGCGGCTGCTGGAGCCGGTGCCGTCGGCGGACGCCCAGGCGGACGCCGTGTCCAACGACGAGGTGCCGGAGGACGACGCCGAGTAGGCGAGCCGCGTACGTTCCGGGAGCCCCGGTTCCGCCGTCCTGGCGGGCCGGGGCTCCGGCGTGTCCGGGGCCGGGCGGCCCGCCGCCGTGCCCGGGGGCCGCTGCTCAGGGCGCCGGCGGGGGTGCGGTGGAGTCCCGGACGACGAGCTCGACGGGGAGGTCGGGGGCGGTCCAGGGCCGGCCGTCCAGGACGGCCAGCAGGGCGGTCATGCCCTGTTCGCCGACCTGCTCGGCGGGCAGGTGGACGGTGGTGAGCTCCGGTTCCACGGCGGTGGCCAGGGCCAGGTCGTCGAAGCCGGTCACCGAGAGGTCCTCGGGGACGCGCAGGCCCAGGCGGCGGGCGGCCTTGCAGGCGCCGGCGGCGAGGATGTCGTCGTCGCAGACGACGGCGGTGGGGCGGTCGCCGGGGGCGGCCAGGGCCTCTTCCAGGGCGGCGCGGGCGGCCTGTACGGCGAGCGGGGAGCGCACGGTGCGCAGCCGGGCGTGCGGGCCCAGGGCGGCGGCGAGGGCGGCGGCCCGGACGTGGAACGTCCAGGTGTCGACGGCGGAGGCCAGGTGCAGGAAGTTCCGGTGTCCGAGGCCGAGCAGGTGCCCGGTGACCTGGTGCATGCCGTCGGCGATGGCGAGGTTGACGTGGGCGGAGCCGCCCGCGGCCGGGTCGCTGTCGAGCATGACCAGGGGGAGGGTGTCCCCGCCGATGGCTTCGAGGGCGTCGGCGGCCATCGAGGAGGCGATGACGCCGTCGAGGGCGGCGCGGGCGGAGGCGAAGGGGTCGCGGGCGGGGCCGGTGCCGTCGGGGGAGGGGTAGAGGACGACGCCGAAGCCGTGGGCGGCGGCGACGCGGGCGGCGCCGGTGTGGACGCGGGCGAAGAACTCGTTGGTGAGGGCGGGGACGACGAGCAGGGCGGTGCGGGTGCTGCCGAGGCGGAGGTTGCGGGCGGCGAGGTTGGGCCGGTAGCCGAGGGTGTCGGCGGCGTCGCGGACGAGGCCGGCGGTGCGTTCGGAGACGCGGCCGTGCCATTTGCCGCCGAGGACGAGGGAGACGGTGGCCTGGGAGACCCCGGCGGCGCGAGCGACGTCGCGGCTGGTGGGTCGCGTCACGCTGGGCTCCTGTCGTACGAGGTCAGGGCGGTGGTCGGGTGGTGGGTCGGGCGGTGGCCGGGCGGGCGTGGTGGACCGGCGGGCTGGGGCCATGGTACGTATGACGGGACACGTTATACGTATTACCTGCGATCCTCGGTGAGGTTCAGGGCGAAAGGGGCACATATGGCCGCCGGATACGCGCAGCTGCTGCGCACGCGGCACGCGGCGCGGCTGCTGATCGGCACGCTCATAGGACGGCTGCCCAATGCCACGGCGCCGATCGCGATCGTGCTGTTCGTGCGGGCGGAGGGCGGCAGTTACAGCCTGGCCGGGGCGCTGGCGGCGGTGTACGGCGTGGCCAACGCGGTCGGCCAGCCGCTGCTGGGCCGGGCGGTGGACCTCCACGGCCAGCCGCGGGTCCAGCTCCCGGCGGCGGTGGTCTCGGCCCTGGGCATGCTCTGGCTGGCCCTGGCCGGGACCGAACCGGTGGCGGGGGCGTACGCCGCCGCGGTGGTCGCCGGCCTGTTCACCCCGCCGCTGGAGGGCGGTCTGCGGGCGCTGTGGCCGAGCGTGCTGGGCGGGCGTGAGGAGCAGGTGCACGCGGCGTACGCGATGGACGCGGTGGCCCAGGAGGTCATGTTCACGGTGGGCCCGCTGCTGGTGACCACGCTGGCCGCGTTGGTGGACCCGGCGGCGGCGCTGCTGGTGATCAATGCGCTCGGGGTGCTGGGCGCGCTGTCGGTGGTGGTCAGTGAGCCGTCGCGGACCTGGCGCTCGGCGCCCCGGGAGGCGCACTGGCTGGGGGCCCTGCGCTCGGGCGGGCTGCTGGCCCTGCTGGGCTCGTTCTTCTTCGTCGGGGTGGCGCTGGGCTCCATCACGGTGGCCGGGGTGGCGTACGCCGACGACCACGGCAGTGACGCGGTGTACGGCTGGCTGATGGCGGCGCTGGGTCTCGGTGCGCTGGTCGGCGGCGTCTGCTACGGCGCCCGGCAGTGGCGGGGTGCGCCGGAGCGGCGGCTGCGGCTGCTGGTGGCGCTGCTGGCCGTGTGCTACGTACCGCTGCTGCTGACGCCCGGGCCGGTGGCGATGACGGCGCTGGCGGCGCTGGCGGGGGTGTTCCTGGCGCCCTCCATCGCGTGCGCGTTCATCGTGGTGGACCGGCACGCGCCGGTGGGCACGGTGACCGAGGCCTTCTCGTGGCTGGTGACCTTCTTCGGGGTGGGCAGCGCCATCGGCACGGCGCTGGCGGGTCCGGCCGTGGAAGTGGGCGGTGCCCCGGCGGGCTTCGGGGTGGCCGTGGCGGGCGGTGCGGCGGCGCTGCTGGTGCTGATGGCCACTCAGCGGGCGCTCGCGGCCCCCGCGGCGGGCGGTGCGGCGGCGGGTGCGGCGGGCGCGGCGGGCGTGCTGGTCGAGAACTGATCGAATCGGACTCCCGAACCCGGTTTCAGAACACGGTGGAAGGCGTAATGTTCAGTCATGGACCGCCGCATTTTCGGGCTGGAGAACGAGTACGGCGTCACGTGCACGTTCAGGGGACAGCGCCGACTGTCTCCTGACGAAGTGGCGCGCTACCTCTTCCGCCGTGTCGTGTCATGGGGCCGCAGCAGCAATGTCTTCCTGCGGAACGGCGCCCGCCTGTATCTCGACGTGGGTTCGCATCCGGAATATGCAACTCCCGAATGTGACAACGTGACCGAGTTGGTCACCCACGACAAAGCGGGCGAGCGCATTCTCGAAGGCCTGCTCGTCGACGCAGAACGCCGTCTGCACGAGGAGGGAATCGCCGGCGACGTCTATCTCTTCAAGAACAACACCGACTCGGCGGGCAACTCCTACGGCTGCCACGAGAACTACCTGGTGGCCCGGCACGGAGAATTCTCGCGCCTGGCGGACATTCTCATTCCGTTCCTGGTCACCCGGCAGCTGATCTGCGGCGCGGGGAAGGTGCTGCAGACCCCTCGGGGCGCGGTGTACTGCGTCAGCCAGCGGGCGGAGCACATCTGGGAGGGCGTCAGCTCCGCGACGACGCGTTCCCGTCCGATCATCAACACGCGGGACGAGCCGCACGCGGACGCCGAGCGCTACCGGCGCCTGCACGTGATCGTCGGCGACTCGAACATGTCCGAGACGACCATGCTGCTGAAGGTCGGGGCCACCGACCTGGTGCTGCGCATGATCGAGGCGGGCACGGTGATGCGCGACCTGACGCTGGAGAACCCGATCCGGGCGATCCGGGAGGTCAGCCACGACATCACGGGCCAGCGCAAGGTGCGCCTGGCCAGCGGCCGGGAGGCGTCGGCGCTGGAGATCCAGCGGGAGTACTTCGACAAGGCCGCCGACTTCGCCGAGCGCCGGGGCATCCGCACGGGCACGGTGGAGCAGGTCCTGGAGCTGTGGGGCCGGACCCTCGACGCGATCGAGCAGCAGGAGCTCGACCGGATCGAGACCGAGATCGACTGGGTGATGAAGTACCACCTCATCGAGCGGTACCGGGCCAAGAACAACATGACCATGTCGAACCCGCGGGTGGCGCAGATAGACCTCGCCTACCACGACATCCACCGCCGGCGGGGGCTGTACTACCTGCTGGAGCGCAAGGGGCAGGCCGCGCGGGTCTGCAACGACCTGAAGATCTTCGAGGGCAAGTCGGTGCCGCCGCAGACCACCCGGGCCCGGCTGCGCGGGGACTTCATCCGCCGGGCGCAGGAGCAGCGGCGGGACTTCACGGTGGACTGGGTCCACCTGAAGCTGAACGACCAGGCGCAGCGCACGGTGCTGTGCAAGGACCCGTTCCGGTCGGTCGACGACCGGGTGGAGAAGCTCATCGCGGGCATGTGAGCGGCTGTGTGATCAGCCACGGGGCCCCGTACGTCTCTCGTACGGGGCCCCGTACGGCTTAGAGTGGCGGCGACCATTTGCCGTCTGAGATCTGAGGAACACGTGCGCCGACTTGCCGGCCTGCTTGTCGTACCCCTTCTGCTGCTGTCGACAGCGGCCTGCGGCGACGACAGCGGCTCCGACTCCGCCCAGATGAAGAACGGGGTGCCCGCCGTCACCAAGGGTGCCAAGTTCGGGGAGAAGCCCACCCTGTCCAAGGGCAAGGGCGAGCCGCCCAAGGACCTCAAGGTGCAGGTCCTCAGCGAGGGCGACGGGCCCGCGCTGAAGAAGGGCGACGTGGCCCAGGTGAACTACTACGGTCAGGTGTGGGACGGCGACAAGCCGTTCGACACCAGCTTCGACCGCGGCCAGCCCTTCGACGTGACCGTGGGCGCGGGCATGGTCATCAAGGGCTGGGACCAGGGCCTGGAGGGCCAGAAGGTCGGCAGCCGCGTCGAGCTGGTGATCCCGCCGGACCTCGGGTACGGCGCGCAGGGTTCGGGCGAGAAGATCAAGCCGAACGCCACGCTGGTCTTCGTCGTCGACATCGTCAAGGGCGCCACCATCCCGGCCTCGGCCAAGGGCAAGGAGGTCGCGCAGGACAACAAGGACCTGCCGAAGATCGGCACGAACACGGACGGCAAGGAAGTGTCCGTCTCCGTGCCCAAGGACGTGAACCCGCCCGCGAAGCTGGTGTCGAACTACGTCCTGGAGGGCGACGGCGCCCCGGTGAAGGACACCGACAACGTCGTGGTGAAGTTCAACGGCAAGACGTGGAAGGACGACAAGACCTTCGAGAGCACGTACGCCACCGACCAGACGGTGACGTGGCCGATGGCGCAGCTGTCGGTCAAGGGCCTCAAGGAGGGTCTGCTCGGCAAGAAGGCCGGCAGCCGCATCCTGCTGGTCATCCCGCCGGACCAGGGCTTCGGCGACAAGGACCAGGGCACGATCCCGGCGAACTCGACGCTGGTGTTCAGCCTCGACATCCTGGCCGTGATGTAAGACTGTCCGGGTTGGTCCCCGGCCTGTGCCGGTCGGGGCCGCTACGTGTGACATTTCTGAGGAGCAGTTCCGTGAGCGACAAGCTCGAGAAGCCCGAGATCGACTTCCCCGAGGGCCCGGCCCCCAGCGACCTCGTGATCGAGGACATCTGGCTGGGCGACGGCCCGGAGGCCAAGGCCGGCAACACCGTCAAGGTCCACTACGTGGGCGTGGCCTTCTCCACCGGTGAGGAGTTCGACGCGTCCTGGAACCGCGGCTCCGCGCTGCAGTTCCAGCTGGGGGCCGGCCAGGTCATCGCGGGCTGGGACCGGGGCATCCAGGGCATGAAGGTCGGCGGCCGCCGCAAGCTGACCATCCCGGCCCACCTCGCCTACGGCGACCGCGGCGCCGGCGGCGGTGTGATCGCCCCGGGCGAAACCCTGATCTTCGTCTGCGACCTGATGGGCGTCTGATCCGTCCGGTCCTGACCGCTGAGGGGCCCCAGCCGTTTCGGCTGGGGCCCCTCGCTTTTGCCCGGGCCCGCCGGGACGGTACGGTCGCGGTCACGAGTGTGTACGTGTCAGACGACGTGTGCGTGGAGTGCGTTCAGAAGGGCGGAAGGGCGTCGATGGCGATTGCCAAGGCCGAGCGGCTGATGAACCTGGCGCTGTGCCTGCTGGGGACCCGCCGGCCGCTCAGCAAGCGCGAGCTGCGGGGTTCCATCGAGGCCTACATGGAGGCCGGCAACGACGAGTCCTTCAACCGCATGTTCGAGCGGGACAAGGACGACCTGCGCGAACTGGGTCTGGTCATCGAGACGGTGGAGAACCTGGAGGGCGAGACCGGCTACCTGGCCCGCCGCGACAGCAACACCCTGCCCCCGATCTCGCTGGACGCCGAGGAGGCCGCGGCGCTGGGCCTGGCCGCCAAGGTCTGGCAGCAGGCCCGCCTCGCCGGCGCGGCCAGCGGCGCGCTGCAGAAGCTGCGCGCGGGCGGCATGCCGGAGGCCGGTGACGCCTACGGCGGCCAGCAGAGCGTGATCGAGCCGCGCATCCCGGTGCACGAGGCGGCGTTCGAGCCGCTGATGCTGGCCTGCCGCGACCGGCGCCCGGTCACCTTCGACTACCGCAAGTCCAACGCGGCCCGGCCCGAGCCCCGCCAGGTGGAGCCCTGGGCGCTGGAGTGCTGGCGCGGCCACTGGTACCTGGCCGGCTTCGACCGGGACCGGGGGGCGGAGCGGGTGTTCCGGCTGTCCCGGATCTGCGGGAAGGTGCGCTCGCGGGCCGGGAAGTACACGGCCGAGGTGCCCGACGTGGTGACCGTACGGGAGACCGTGGCGAGCTGGGCGGGGGAGAGTGCCGACCGCACGGCCGTGATCCGGCTGCGGGCGGGGGCCGGGTACCCGCTGCGGGCCCGGGCGACCGCCGTGCGCGAGGGCGTCGCCGAGGGCTGGGACGAGCTGGAGATCCCGTACGGGCACGGGCTGGACGCCTGGCTCGTGGAGTTCGGGCCGGACGTGGTCGTCACGGGCCCCGAGGACCTGCGCGCCGACGTGCTGGACCGGCTGCGCGCCGTGGCCAGGGGCTGAGCCCGGCCCCGGGAGGTGCCCGGGAACCGTCCACCGATCGTGACAGACACGCCCTGAGGGGGAGTACGCAACCGCATGGCCGCGAACGCCATTGACCAGACCCGCCGGATGTTGTCGCTGGTGACGTATCTGCGCGAGCGCCCCGGGGCGCACGTCGCCGACGTCGCCCGCGCCTTCGGGATCACCGAGGACGAGCTGATCTCGGACCTGGACGTGCTGCCCATGTGCGGGACCAGCTTCCGGGGCGGGGACCTGCTCGACATCGACACCGACGGCGAGCGCATCTGGTGGCGCAACCCGGACGCGTCGGGGGAGTCCACGGCGGAGCCGCTGCGGCTGGCCGCCGACGAGGCCACCGCGCTGCTGGTGGCCGCCCGGGCGGTGGCCACGCTGCCGGGGCTGCGCGAGAGCGACCGGGACGCGCTGCTGCGGGCCACGGCCAAGCTGGAGGCGGCGGCGGGCGAGGCGGCGCTGGCCAGCGCGCGGCTGTCGGTGACCTTCGAGTCCGAGGGCGGGGTCTTCGCGGACGTCGACCGGGCCATCTCGGAGCGGCGCCGGATCTGGCTGCGGTACTACTCGCCGGCCCGGGACGAGCTGACCGAGCGCACGGTCGACCCGATCCGGCTGTTCGCGGTGGGGCACACCTACCTGGAGGGCTGGTGCCACCTGTCCGAGGCCCGGCGCACCTTCCGCCTGGACCGGGTGGCCGAGATCCGGCTGCTGGACGAGCGGGCCGAGCCGCCGGCCATCGAGCCCCGGGACCTGTCCGAGGGCCTGGTCCAGCCGGCCGCCGAGGACCCGGAGGTGGTCGTCGAGGTGGGTCCGGGCGGGCGCTGGGTGGCGGAGTACTACCCGCACGACAGCGCGCGCGAGCTGCCCGACGGCGGGCTGCGCATCACGCTGCGCACGCCGGACCCGGCCTCGCTGCGGCGCCTGGCGCTGCGGCTGGGGCGGGACGGGCGGATCGTGGCGCCTGGAGAGCTGGCGGAGAGTGCCCGGCAGGCCGCTCGTGAAGCACTCGCGGGGTACGGGGAACAGGACTGAGGGGGAGCGCGGGGCGATGTCTGGAACGTCTGGCTTGTCTGGTCTGTCGGCTGCCGTGGGTCCGGTCACCTTCAAGGCGGCCTGTCCCGACTGCCGAGCCCGCTTCGAGCTGGCCGCGGGCGCGCTGCGCCTGGCCATCGGCGGCACCCGGCGGACCACGTTCTACTCCTTCGTCTGCCCCGAGTGCGGCCGGTCGGTGCGCAAACCCGCCGGCGACCGCATCGTCGAACTGCTCACCGGCGGCGGCGTCAGCACCCTGCGCAGCCTCTGAAGGCGCGTCCGACCTGCTGCTCCGGTACCGCGTCGCACGCGCTAGGCTCGGCTCATGCTGTGGCCGATGCTCGCGATTGCCCTGGGGTTCGTAGGTGTGGCCGTGCTCGGGGTGCTGGCCGTACGGGTCGGGATCGAGGCACGGCGGCTGGGCCGGGAGGTCGCCCGCGCCGGCCACCGGATCGCGGCCGCCTCCGGCGAACTGGAGCAGGCCGCAGTGGATCTGGCCGCGCAAGCGGGGGTACCCCGGGGGATTGCCGGGCGTTAACCCCTGGGGGTTACGATCCTTGCCAGAACGCATTCCGGGCGGATAAGGCCCGGAATGCCGAGCCACCACAACCAGCCGCTTCGGTGAGAAGGAAGTCACACATGATCGGCAACCTGAAGCCTCTTGAGATCCTCCTGATCATCGCCGTGATCGTCCTGCTCTTCGGCGCCAAGAAGCTGCCCGAGATGGCCCGCTCCCTCGGCAAGTCGGCCCGCATCCTCAAGAGCGAGGCCAAGGCCATGAAGAACGACGGTGCGGCCGACGCCGCCCCGGCCGCCGACGCCGCCGCCCCGCAGCAGGCCACCGCCCCGCGCACCATCCAGGCCGCGCCCGGCGACGTGACCAGCTCCCGCCCGGTGACCGAGCCGAACCGCACCGCCCAGGGCTGATCGCGGGAGGTTCCCGCCAGTCGTCAGCCGTAACGAGACAAGGGACGTGGGTTGCTCAAGTCTGCCCGCAAGCAGGGGAAGCCAGCGAAGCCGACCAAGGACGCCGAGGGGCGGATGCCGCTGGTCGAGCACCTGCGTGAGCTGCGCAACCGCCTGCTGAAGTCGGTCCTGGCGATCCTCGTCATCACGGTGGTCGCGGCCTTCTTCTACAAGAACCTCATCGACTTCATGCTGAAGCCGATGCTGGACTCCGTCGGCTGCACCGACGGAGTGGTCACCCAGCGCAACGGCCGCCCCTGCGCCGACATGACCGTGAACGGCCTCATCGCGCCGTTCTCGATCGCTTTGAAGGTGTCGCTGACGGCCGGTGTGGTGCTCTCCGCGCCGGTGTGGCTCTACCAGCTGTGGGCCTTCACCGCCCCCGGCCTGCACAGCCACGAGAAGAAGTACGCGATGAGCTTCGTCGCGGCCGGTGCCCCGCTGTTCCTGGGCGGCGCGGTCCTCGCGTACAACATCCTCCCGCAGACCGCGACGATCCTGCTCGACTTCACCCCCGACCACGCCCGCAACCTGCTCCCGGTCGACGACTACCTCGACCTGGTCACCCGCATGGTCGTGGTCTTCGGTCTGGCGTTCGAGCTGCCGCTGCTGCTGATCCTGCTGAACTTCACCGGGGTGCTCTCCGCGAAGCGGCTGGCGGGCTGGTGGCGCGGCTTCGTCCTCGGCATCACGGTCTTCTCGGCCTTCGCCACGCCCACCGGTGACCCGCCGACCATGCTGGCGCTGGCCCTGCCGATCGTCGCCCTCTACTTCGTCGCGCTGGGGATCTGCCTGGTCAACGACCGCAGGCGGCGACGCAACGACCCGGACGCCGGACTCGACGCCGACCAGGCCTCCGAGCTGGACCTCACCCCTGCGGCGCTCGGCGAGGTGGAGCCGGTCGGTGGCCCGGCCGCCCTGCCCGAGCAGGCCGACGGCGGCCGGCAGCGGATCAACGGGTACGACGACGCCACCTGACGGTGACACCCGCGTCGCGGCGGGCAGGCACGGACGCCGTGCCTGCCCGCTGCGCCGTCCCAGGCTCCGGTAAAGATCGCGACTGTTGTCAGGGGTGGCGGGTAGGCTCGATCCCAAGATGACCGAGGACCTCTCACCCGCCGAGCGCTACGCCGCCGCCCGTGTCCGCGCCGCGGAGGAAGCCACCGCCCTGGCCCCCTTCCGCGAGATGTACGCGTTCGGGCTCGACCCGTTCCAGATCGAAGCCTGCAAGGCTCTGGAGGCCGGAAAGGGCGTGCTGGTCGCCGCCCCCACCGGCTCGGGCAAGACCATCGTCGGCGAGTTCGCCGTCCACCTGGCGCTGCGGCAGGGCCGCAAGTGCTTCTACACCACGCCCATCAAGGCGCTGTCGAACCAGAAGTACGCCGACCTCGTCAAGCGCTACGGCGCCGAGAAGGTCGGCCTGCTCACCGGTGACAACAGCGTCAACTCCGAGGCGCCGATCGTGGTCATGACCACCGAGGTGCTCCGCAACATGCTCTACGCGGGCTCCCAGTCGCTGCTGGGCCTCGGCTACGTCGTGATGGACGAGGTGCACTACCTCTCCGACCGGTTCCGCGGGGCCGTCTGGGAGGAAGTGATCATCCACCTCCCCGAGTCGGTGACCCTGGTGTCCCTGTCGGCGACGGTCTCCAACGCCGAGGAGTTCGGCGACTGGCTGGACACCGTACGCGGCGACACCGAGGTGATCGTCTCCGAGGAGCGGCCCGTACCGCTGTGGCAGCACGTCATGGCCGGCCGGCGCATCTACGACCTCTTCGAGGAGGAGAGCGACCACGGCGGCCGCGGCTCCGCCCGCCGCGAGGTCAACCCCGACCTGCTGCGGATGGCCCGCGAGGAGAACAGCCGCACGTACAACCCGCGCGACCGGCGGCGCGGCAAGATGGTCCGCGAGGCCGACCGCGAGCGCGAGCGGCGCTCCCGCGGCCGGATCTGGACCCCGGGCCGCCCGGAGGTCATCGAGCGCCTCGACAACGAGGGCCTGCTCCCGGCCATCACCTTCATCTTCAGCCGGGCCGGCTGCGAGGCCGCCGTCCAGCAGTGCCTCTACGCCGGGCTGCGGCTGAACAACGAGGAGGCCCGGCTCACCGTCCGCGGCATCGTCGAGGAACGCACGGCCGCCATCCCGGCGGAGGACCTCCACGTCCTCGGCTACTACGAGTGGCTGGAGGGGCTGGAGCGGGGCATCGCCGCCCACCACGCGGGCATGCTGCCGACCTTCAAGGAGGTCGTCGAGGAGCTGTTCGTCCGCGGCCTGGTCAAGGCCGTCTTCGCCACCGAGACCCTGGCGCTGGGCATCAACATGCCCGCGCGCACGGTGATCCTGGAGAAGCTGGTCAAGTGGAACGGCGAGCAGCACGCCGACATCACCCCCGGCGAGTACACCCAGCTCACCGGCCGGGCCGGCCGCCGGGGCATCGACGTCGAGGGCCACGCGGTGGTGCTGTGGCAGCGCGGCATGGACCCGGTCGCGCTCGCGGGACTGGCCGGCACGCGCACGTACCCGCTGCGCTCCAGCTTCAAGCCCTCGTACAACATGGCCGTCAACCTGGTGCAGCAGTTCGGCCGGCACCGCTCGCGCGAGCTGCTGGAGACCTCCTTCGCCCAGTTCCAGGCGGACCGCTCGGTCGTCGGGATCTCCCGGCAGGTCCAGCGCAACGAGGAGGGCCTGACCGGCTACCGCGAGGGCATGACCTGCCACCTCGGTGACTTCGAGGAGTACGCGCGGCTGCGCCGCGAGCTGAAGGACCGTGAGACGGAGCTGGCCAAGCAGGGCGCGGCCCAGCGCCGGGCGCAGGCCGCCCAGGCGCTGGAGCGGCTCAAGCCGGGCGACGTCATCCACGTGCCCACCGGCAAGTTCGCCGGGCTCGCCCTGGTCCTGGACCCGGGTGTGCCGGCCGGCCGGGTCGACCGGCACCGCGGGCAGGACTACCACGAGGGCCCGCGCCCGCTGGTGCTCACCGCCGAACGGCAGGTCAAGCGGCTGGCCGCGATCGACTTCCCGGTCCCGGTGGAGCCCATCGAGCGGATGCGCATCCCCCGCTCCTTCAACCCCCGCTCCCCGCAGTCGCGCCGCGACCTCGCGTCCGCGCTGCGCACCAAGGCCGGGCACATCACGCCCGACCGGCAGCGGCGCGGCCGGGCGGCGGCGGCCGACGACCGCGAGATCGCCCGGCTGCGGGCCGCGCTGCGCGCGCACCCCTGCCACGGCTGCGACGAGCGGGAGGACCACGCCCGCTGGGCCGAGCGGTACCACCGGCTGCTGCGCGACACCAAGCAGCTGGAGCGGCGCATCGAGGGCCGGACCAACACCATCGCGCGGACCTTCGACCGGATCCACGCCCTGCTGACCGAGCTCGACTACCTGCGCGAGGACGAGGTCACCGAGCACGGCCGGCGGCTGGCCCGGCTCTACGGCGAACTGGACCTGCTGGCCTCCGAGTGCCTGCGCGCCGGGATCTGGGAGGGCCTGAACCCGGCGGAGCTCGCCGCCTGCGTCTCGGCCCTGGTCTTCGAGGCGCGCCAGGCCGACGACGCGGTGGCACCGAAGGTGCCCGGCGGGGCCGCCAAGGCGGCGCTGGGCGAGATGGTCCGCATCTGGGGCCGGCTCGACGCGCTGGAGGAGGAGTACCGCATCAACCAGACCGAGGGCGTGGGCCAGCGCGAGCCGGACCTCGGCTTCGCCTGGGCGGCGTACCAGTGGGCCTCGGACAAGAGCCTGGACGAGGTGCTGCGCGAGGCGGAGATGCCGGCCGGTGACTTCGTGCGCTGGTGCAAGCAGGTCATCGACGTCCTCGGCCAGATCGCGGCCGCGGCTCCCGCCGAGGGCTCCACGGTGGCGCGAAACGCCCGGAAGGCCGTCGATGCGCTGCTGCGGGGTGTAGTGGCCTACAGCTCCGTCGGATAGGCCCTTTTGGGCCTTCCTCCGAAGTGGGTCATGGCCGGATGTGATCTCTTGCCATGAACGGATTTCGTCGTGCTGTGCGACGATCGAGGCCATGAACGGGCCAGGTAGACGGGTGGGACGCCCGCGCGCCGACCGGCTGAGACCGGACAGCGGGCGTCCACCGCGTGACGAGATCCTGTGCGCGGCCGCCGAGTTGTTCACCGTCCGCGGGTACGGATCCACCACCACCCGGGCGGTGGCCGAACGGGCGGGTCTGCGCCAGGCCACGATGTACCACTACTTCACCGGCAAGGAGCAACTCCTCGTCGAACTGCTGGAGTCCACGGTCGCCCCCTCGCTGCGGGCGGCCCGCCGGATCCTGGCCGAGGCCGAGCGCCCCGCCGAGGACCGGCTGTGGGAGCTGTGCCGCGCGGACGTCCTGCAGCTGTGCGGCGGCCCGTACAACCTGGGCGCCCTCTACCTGTTGCCGGAGGTCCGCGGCGAGCGCTTCCTCCGCTTTCGCCGGATGCGCGGCGAACTCAAGGACAGCTACCGCGCGTTGCTCGGCGCCACCGGCGCCGCTGCCGAACTCGGCGGTGACGCCCAGGCCTTGGCGCTGCGCAACGACCTGGTGTTCGGCCTGATCGAGGGCGTCATCCTGATCCACCGCTCGAACCCGCACCGGCCGCTGGAGACCTTCGCCGAGGCCACGGCGGACGCGGCGCTGCGGATCGCGGGGATACGGCGGTGACGGTGGTGACGGACGTGACCGCGGTGACGCAGGGGCCCGCGGGCCCTCACGCCGTCGCGCCGGCCGACCAGCCGGCGTAGTCCTCCCAGGCCTGGAGGGTCAGTCCCGTCTCGAAGCGGTGGACCCGGGAGGTGACGGGGTCGGTGAAGGCCAGGGTCCGGGCGAGCAGTTGCAGGGGCCGGCGGTAGTCGGTCGGGGCCGGGTCGGTCAGGACCGGGTAGACCGGGTCGCCGAGCAGGGGCAGCCCGAGGCTGTTCATGTGGACGCGCAGCTGGTGGGTGCGGCCGGTGCGGGGCACCAGCCGGTAGCGGCCCAGGGTGGCGGTGTGCGCGAGCAGCTCCACCTCCGTCTCGGCGTTGGGGGCGGCGCCGGGGACCTCGGTCGCCGCGATCACGCCGCGGGTCTTGTCGATGTGGCTGCGGACCGTGCGGGGGAAGGACAGCGACGGGTCGTACGCGGCCACTGCCTCGTACTCCTTGTGGACCAGGCGGCCCTGGAAGAGGTGCTGGTAGGCGCCGCGGTCCTCGGGGCGGACGCTGAACATCACCAGTCCGGCGGTCAGCCGGTCCAGGCGGTGCGCCGGACTGAGCGCGGGCAGCCCCAGCTCGTGGCGGAGCCGGGCCAGGGCGGTCTGGGTGATGTGCCCGCCGCGCGGGGTGGTGGCCAGGAAGTGCGGCTTGTCCACGACCAGCAGGTGCGCGTCGCGGTGGACCACCCGGATGGGGAACGGCACCGGCGGCTCCGGCGGCAGCTCCCGGTGGAACCACAGGTACGCGCCCGGCTCGTACGCATCCCCGGCCCGCACGGCCCGGCCGTCGGCGGCGACCACCTGCCCGGTGGCCAGCAGCCGCGCCACCGCCGCCGCACCCGCGCCGCCGGCGTAGTGGTCCGCCAGGAAGGCGCCCACGGTCGCGTGCCCGCCGTCGGCCGGCATGCGCAGCCGGACGGCGTCGATGCCGGCGCGCTGCGGCAGGGGCGACGGGGGAGCGGGCGTACGGCGTCTCATCCGGTCAAGCCTAGACGCGCGTGAACGTGCCCAGGCCGTCGGTGTCCAGGTACTCCACGCGGACCGTGCCGTCCCGGCCGAAGACCACGCCCGTGCGGCCCACCGCGTTCTCGCCCGCGGTCTCGAAGCTGAACGTGTCGCCGTCGTAGTGGGTCAGCGGGAACGTCATCGGCTTCGGCCCGAGGGAGAGGGTCAGGCCGCCGGAGGGGCCGCGCGCCACCGTGAGGCGGCCGTAGTACGGGTTGGTGTACGTGCCCGTGTACGCGTCGTCGGCGCGGGCCGGCCGGGCTCCGGCCGGGGGGTGGGCGTAGTCGGTGGGGGAGCGTTCGGCCTGCTCCTGCTGGGCGTAGAGGGAGGCGGCCAGGTCCAGCCAGTCGGCGGTGGGCCTGCCGTGCTCGGCGGTGTCGAAGAAGTCCAGGGCGATGGCGTCGGCCAGGCCGACGGGCGCGGCGTTGGTCAGGACGACGATGCCGAGCTCCTCCAGCGGGAGCAGCGTGACGTTGGTGTTGGCGCCGAGGGCGAAGGCGCCGGAGTGGCTCAGGCGCAGCCGGCCGGCGTCGTCGTAGCTCACGTTCCAGCCGAGCCCGTAGAAGCCGGTGCGGGCGGTCGCGGTGGCCGGCGGCTGGGAGACGACCGCCGGTACATGGGTGCGTTCCAGGGGCGCGGCGGCGATCACGCGTTTGCCGTCGAGCACGCCCTCGCCGAGCTGGAGCCGCATCCAGCGGGCCAGGTCGTTCACCGTGGAGCTGGCTCCTCCGGCCGGGGCCTGGGCGTCGGGGTCGCGGCCGGGGGACGGCTTCCAGCTGCCGTCCGCCGCCTTCACGTGCAGGACCGCGCGGTCCGGCCGGCGCGTGAAGTCCTCGTACGTCGTCCCCGTGCGCGTCATGCCGGCCGGCCCGAACAGCTCGGCCTCGCTGAGCTCCGCCCAGCTGGTGCCCTTGGCCCGGGCCACCGACTCGGCGGCGGCCGTGAGCCCGAAGTTGGTGTACGCGTAGCTGTCGCGGAACGGGGTCAGGGGCTCCAGGCGCAGCCGGTCGAGGATGTACGCCTGGTCGTAGCCCAGGTCCTCCAGCAGGTCGCCGGCGTGGTCGGGCAGGCCGCTGCGGTGGGCGAAGAGGTCGGCGGTGGTCACGTGGGAGCTGACCCACGGGTCCTTGAGGGCGAAGCCCGGCAGGTCCCGGTGGCGGTCCCAGTCCTCCGGCCGGTCGAGGGCGCCGGCGACGACCGTGGAGGCGAGCGGCTTGGAGAGGGAGGCGACCTGGAACACCGTGTCCGGGTCCACCTTCTCGGGCCGGCCGGCCTGCCGGACCCCGAAGCCCTTGACGTGGACCACCTTGTCGCGGTGCACGACGGCCACGGCGACCCCGGGGACGCCGGTGCGCTTCATGCCGTCGAGGACGTACCCGTCGAGGCGGTCCAGCGCGGTGCGCAGCCGGTCCTCGCCGATCTGCGGGCGCGGCGCGGGGGGCGGGCTGGGCGCGGCGGTCGCGGGGCCGGCGGCCAGCGCCACGACGAGCCCGGCGGCACCGAGCATCCGCGCCGTACGCATGGGCACATTCTCGCGCCGCCGGGGCGGGCCCGCACGCGGGCGGCGGGCCTACGCCTCCTGCTCGGCCTCGACCTGGGCGTTCCAGTCGCGCTTGATGGCGCGCCAGCCCTCGTCGGTCTCGCCGAGCCGCCAGTAGCCGGAGATCGACAGCCGTTCGCGCGGGACCCGGCGCTCGACGCGCAGGTAGTGCCGCAGCTGCTTGACGAAGCCGGCCTCGCCGTGGACGAACGCCTGCACGTCGGGGGAGGGGAAGTCCAGGGAGGTGACCGCGTCGACCAGGGCCTCGCCCACCGGGCGGGCCCCGCGATGGACCCAGACGGGCGTGATCCCGTCCGGCGTGGCGATCTTCTGTTCGTCGTCGGGTCCGTCGACCTCGACGAAGGCGAACACCTCGGCACCCGGCGGCATCGCCTCCATCGTCGCGGCGATCGCCGGCAGGGCCGACTCGTCGCCCGCCAGCAGGTGCCAGCCGGCCTCCGGGTCGGGGGCGTACGCGCCGCCCGGGCCGAGGAAGCGGACCGGCTCGCCGGGGCGCACCCGGGCGGCCCACGGGCCGGCCAGGCCCTCGTCGCCGTGGACGACGAAGTCGATGGTCAGCTCCAGGTGGGCGCGGTCCCACAACCGGACGGTGTACGCCCGCTGCCGGGGCCACTGCGCCCGGGGGAAGTGGGTCCGGATCTGCTCCAGGTCCCACGGCTCGGGGTAGGAGACGCCCTCGGGGGCGAACAGCAGCTTGACGTAGTGGTCGGTGAACTCGCCGGCGGCGAACCCGCGCAAGCCGTCACCGCCCAGGACGACGCGCACCATGTGCGGCGTGAGTCGCTCGGTGCGTACGACGACTGCGGTGCCGACTGTGCGAGCGCGTCCTTCAGCCACGGCGTCTCCCCTGACTCCCCTGGAACTTAGGTTAGCCTAAGCTAGCACGTCGGGGCGGAGTGCGGCAGTCAACCGGGCCACGGCGCCGCCCAGACCCCACCTTCGGGCCAGTGCCTCCACCACTTCAGGATGCGCCGGAACCGCCGGAACCGCCGGGTCGAACGGGGGCAGGGGGACGTCGGAGGCGACCTTGACCACCTTCGGCGCGACCTCGATGTACGGCCGGGATTCATCCAGTCGCCTGCGCTGCGTCGGAGTGAGCCCGGACGCCGGATCGGCGACGGCCGCCATGATCCCGGCCAGGTCCCCGTACGTCGCCAGCAGCTTCGCCGCCGTCTTCTCGCCGATCCCCGGCACGCCCGGCAGGCCGTCGCTCGGGTCGCCGCGCAGCAGCGCCAGGTCGGCGTAGCCGGGGCCGTCCACCCCGTACTTCTCGCGCAGCAGCGCCTCGTCGGTCACCTGGAGCGTGCCCACCCCCTTCAGCGGGTACAGCACCCGCCGCCGCCGGGCGTCGTCGACCAGCTGGTACAGGTCCCGGTCGCCGGTGACGATGTCCACCGGGCCGGCGGCCCGCGCCGTCAGGGTGCCGATGACGTCGTCCGCCTCGTACCCCGCGACGCCCACCCGGGCGATCCCGAACGCGTCCAGCGCGGCCTCGATGATCGGCACCTGCGGTGCGAGCGTGTCGGGCACCTCCTCCTCGTCCGGGCCGGCCGGCACCTCCTCGGCCACCCGGTGGGCCTTGTACGACGGGATCAGCTCCACCCGCCAGTGCGGCCGCCAGTCGGCGTCCATGCAGGCCACCAGGTCGTCCGGCCGATGGTCCTGGACCAGTCGGGCGATGAAGTCCAGCAGCCCGCGCACGGCGTTGACCGGGGTGCCGTCGGGGGCCCGTACCGAGTCGGGCACGCCGAAGTAGGCGCGGAAATACAGGGAAGCGGTGTCGAGAAGCATCAGGCGTCGGGTCACGCCCCGATCATGCCGCACGCCACGGACGGTGACCGGAGCGTCACGGGTGTTCACCGGCGGCTGAGACCCGGTCCGCCCGTGCACGCGAAACCAGGGGCCGATGCTGCGTAAGGTGCTTACAGCACATCCATGTGCGCCGGACAAGGGGAGGGCAGCCCCGCCATGGACGACAAGGAAAAGGAAAAGGACGTCAAGGAACCGCTCAGGGTCGGAGTGGCCGTGCGCAAGCGGCGCCGGGCGCTCCAGCTCACCCTCGCCGCCGTCTCGGCGCGCAGCGGCCTCTCGGTGCCCTTCCTCAGCCAGATAGAGAACGAACGGGCCCGGCCCAGCATGCGGTCCCTGGAGCGGGTCGCCGACGCGCTCGGGACCACGGCCGTCGAGCTGCTCGCCGCGTCCGACACCGCGCGCACCGTGGACCTGGTCCGCGCGGCCGACGGGTCCGGGCTGGAACCGGTGCCGGGCGTGCGTCCGCTGGTGCGCGGGCACCACCAGCTGCACGCGATGGAGTTCACCGGCGACCAGGACGCCGGGCGCGAGTACCAGCACCGCAACGACGAGCTGATGTACGTGGTCTCCGGTGCCTGCCAGGTGGAGGCGGAGGGCCGGGCCTACCGGCTGGAGTGCGGCGACTCGCTGTTCCTGTCGGGCGGGGTGCGCCACCGCTGGCGCTCGGTCACCGAGGACACCCGGATCCTCGTGGTCGCGGTGGGCGACCACATCCACGCGACCCCCGAACCCCCCTCCCCCCGGCACTGACCGCGATGACCGGCCCGCGCGCCCGCCTCCGGGCGGTCTCCCTCGTCCCGTCGCTGACCGAGGCCGTGGCCCTCAGCGGGCCGCCCGGGCTGCTCGTGGGCGTCACCGACTGGTGCACCCACCCGGGGGACCTGGACGCGGCGCGGATCGGCGGGACGAAGAACCCGGACGTGGCCGCGATCACCGCGCTGCGCCCCGACCTGGTGATCGCCAACGAGGAGGAGAACCGGGCCCCGGACCTCGCCGCGCTGGAGGCCGCCGGGATCCCGGTCCTGGTGACCGTCGTGCGCAGCCTGCCGCAGGCCTTCACCGAGCTGGACCGGCTGCTGACCGGCGCGCTGGGGCTGGCCCGGCCCGGCTGGCTGACCGACGCGGAGAAGGCCTGGGCGGGCGTGGAGGCGGTCGGCACCCGGCGGGCGTTCGTACCGGTGTGGCGGCGGCCGTGGATGGTGCTGGGCCGCGACACCTTCGCCGGGGACCTGCTGGCCCGGCTGGGGGTGGTCAACGCCTACGGCGCCCACCCCGAGCGCTACCCGAAGGTGCCGGCCGAGGAGCTGGCGGCCTCCGGCTGCGACCTGGTCGTGCTGCCGGACGAGCCCTACCGCTTCACCGGCGACGACGGCCCGGAGGCCTTCCCCCGGATCCCCGCCGCCCTGGTCAGCGGGCGGCACCTGACCTGGTACGGGCCCTCGCTGGTGGAGGCCCCGGCGGTGCTGGCCCGGGCGCTGGACGCGGCGCGCTGAGCGGCGTGCGGCGGGCCGGTCAGCGGGGTGCGGCCAGCAGCCGGCCGGTGGCCAGCCCGCGCAGGGTGTGCGCGGCGGCGGCCGCCCAGGCGACGACCAGGAAGGTGAACAGCCCGGCCGCGAGCCATTCGAAGGCCACCAGCCCGGTGTGCCGGGCCAGGCCCTCGGCGCCGGTGACACAGGTGCCGACGGGGAAGGTGAAGGCCCACCAGGTCATCGCGAAGGGCATCCCGGCGCGTGCCGCCCGCACCACCAGCGCCAGGGCCAGCGCCAGCCACAGCAGGGCGAAGCCGATCACCGGGACGCCGTAGACCACGGCGAAGGCGGTCAGGCCCCCGGTGTAGGGGCTGCCCAGGTCGCCCAGGGCGGCCTGGTCGGCGAGCTGGTTGACGGCGGTGACGGACTGGCCCAGGGGGCCGAGCACCAGGAACAGGGTCGGGGTCAGCGCGAGCGGCAGCGGCCCTGCCACGATCAGGCGGCCGAGGATCAGCGGCAGCAGCGTCAAGGTGGCCAGCAGGCTGATGCCGAACAGGGCGTAGCAGCCCAGCAGCAGCGTCGCGCGGGCCTGACCGGCGGGCAGGTGCGGGATGAGCAGGGGGCCGACGGCCGCCGAGACCATGGGGGCCACCAGCGGCAGCAGCCACACCGGGGTCGCCTGGGAGGGCTCGACCTCGTGCCGCACGACCATCAGGTACGGGACGGCGACGGCCGCGACCAGGCCGATCGCGGTGCCGGCGGTGAACAGGACGGCGTCCACGGCGACGGCGGCGCCCGCACCGAGGACGTCCTCGCCGACCAGCAGCGTGGCGGCGCCCACCGCCAGCAGGGCCATGGCCAGGCAGCCGTAGAAGGGGGCGACGGCCGGGTCGAGCAGGTGGGCGCGGGCCTGGTCGCGATGGTGCAGCCAGTGCCCGGCGCGGGCGGTGAGGACCACGGCGAGCGCGAGGGCGGACAGGGCCCAGACGGCGGTGCAGGCGGTGCGCAGCCCCGGGACGTCGTACGGGAAGGACGCGCCGGCGGTGGCGATGACGGCGGTGCCCATGACGCAGGCGTACCAGTTCGGGCCGAGGTGGCGCAGTGCCGGTAGGCGGCGCGGACCCGGGGACGCCACGGGGTGGGGCGAGGGCTGGTGGTGCTGGGCAGCTGGTTGCGGATGCCGGATCTCGGCGACGGTGGCCATGGCTCCAGCCTGGTCCCGGCCCGGCGGCCGGCGTAGAGGGCGTCTTCCTATGAGGCCATAAACTGAATTTATGAGCAGGAGGAACGTGCCGCTGGCCCACCGGGTGCCCGATCTCGGCGCCCTGGAACTGCTGCTGGCGGTCGCCAGGCTCGGCAGCCTCGGCGCGGCCGCCCGGGAGCTGGGCATCACCCAGCCCGCGGCCAGCAGCCGGATCCGGGCCATGGAGACCACACTGGGCGTGGCGCTCGTCGACCGCTCCCCGCGCGGCTCGACGCTCACGGCCGAGGGTGTGCTGGTCACGGACTGGGCGCGGCGGGTCGTGGAGGCGGCCGAGGCCTTCGACGCGGGCGCCCAGGCGCTGCGCGGCCGGCGGGACTCGCGGCTGCGGGTGGCGGCCAGCATGACCATCGCCGAGTACCTGCTGCCGGGCTGGCTCATCGCCCTGCGGGCGCAGTGGCCGGGCACGGCGGTCTCGCTCCAGGCCGGCAACTCGGCGCTGGTCGCCCGCCGGGTGCTGGAGCACGAGGCGGACCTGGGCTTCGTCGAGGGCGTGAGCGCGCCCGACGGGCTGTCCTCGACGGTGATCGCGCAGGACCGGCTGGTCGTCGCGGTCGCCCCCGGCCATCCGTGGGCCCGCCGCAGGAGCCCGGTCCCGGCGGCCGAACTCGCGCGGACCCCGCTGGTGCTGCGCGAACGCGGCTCGGGCACCCGGCAGGTCCTGGACGCGGCCCTGGCCGCGCACGGCGGGCTCGCCGCGCCCCTGCTGGAACTGGCCTCGACCACCGCGGTCAAGGCGGCGGCGGTCAGCGGGGCCGGTCCCTGCGTGCTGTCGGAACTGGCCGTGGTGGACGAGCTGGCCGGGCGCCGGCTGATCGAGGTCCCGGTCGCCGACGCGGTGCTCGGGCGCGCGCTGCGCGCGGTCTGGCCCACCGGTACCCGGCCCGCGGGGCCGGCCCGCGACCTGCTGTCCTTGACCCGGGCACCGGCGCGCTGACTGCGGCCCGGGCCCGCGGCGGGGCGCCGGAGGGCGGCGGGGCGGGCCGGAGGGCGGCGGGGCCGGGCCGGAGGGCTCAGACCGCGGCGACCGCCGTGCGGGCCAGGGCCGCCTCGACCAGGGCGCCCATCACCCGGGTGTCCTTGTCCCGCTCCGGGTGCCACTGCACCCCCATCACCCAGCGGTCCGGGTCCGGGAGCTCGACGGCCTCCACCGTGCCGTCCGCCGCGTGCGCCGAGACCACCAGGCCCCGGCCGAGCCGGTCGACGGCCTGGTGGTGGTACGTCGGAACCTCGGCTTCCTCCGGCACCAGCGCGGCGTACCGGGTGCCCGCCACCGGGGTGACGGGGTGCCAGGACATCACGCCCGGCGCCTCCACGTGCCCGTCGAGGTGCTGGATCAAGGTGCCGCCCAGCGCCACGTTCAGCGCCTGCATGCCCCGGCAGATGCCCAGCACCGGCATCCCGGCCTCCAACGCCGCCCCGATCAGGGCCAGCTCCCAGGCGTCCCGCTCGGTGGCCGGCGCCCCGGTACGGGGGTCGCGCTCGGCGCCGTAGCGGGCCGGGTCCACGTCCGGGCCGCCTGCCACGACCAGGCCGTCCACCCGGCTCAGCACCTCCGCCGCCGACGCCGGTTCGTCGGGCGGGAGCAGCACGGCCGCGCCGCCCGCCGCCTGGACCAGCCGGTGGTACCCGGTCGGGGTGAGGACCGTGGGGACGCGGTCCCACACGCCGAAGCGGGTGGACGACTCCACGTAGGTGGTGATGCCGATGAGCGGCCTGGGCACGGGGGGTACCTCCAACGGGTGACGAGGGGTCGGGAGGGGAGGGGGACGGGGCGGTCAGTCGCGGTTCAGCTCGGCCTCGGCCGCCGCCAGCGCCGCGAACTCCTCCTCGGGCGCGGTGGCGACCAGCCGGTGCCGACTGTAGATCGCGAAGTAGCCCAGCGCGGCCGCGTACACGGCCAGTGCGATGAATGCGGCGTCCTTGTCCACCAGGAAGGTGGCCACCAGGGCCGCCAGGGCCAGTACGAAGGCCACCGTCGAGGTGGCCGCGCCGCCCGGAGTGCGGTACGGCCGGGGCAGGTGCGGCTCCCGGCGGCGCAGCACGATGTGCGACAGGGCCATCAGGGCGTAGGAGATGGCCGCCCCGAACACCGCGATGTTGAGCAGCCGCTGGCCGTCCCCGGTGGCGGCGGCGAGCGCGAACCCGAGGGCGCCGGGGATCAGCAGCCCCAGGTAGGGGGCCTTGCGCCGGGAGGTCAGGGACAGGAACCGGGGGAGGTAGCCGGCCCGGGAGAGGGCGAACAGCTGGCGCGAGCCGGCGTAGATGAGCGAGAAGAAGGAGGCCACGAGGCCCGCCAGGCCCGCGTAGTTGACGAAGGTCCGCAGCCACGCCAGGCGGTGGTTGCCGTCCAGGGCGACCAGCAGCGGGTCCCCGGCCTCCTTGATGGCGTCGGCACCGCGCGCGCCGGTCGAGGCGAGGAAGGTCAGCAGGGCGAGCAGGGCCAGGACGCCCATGGACAGGGTGAGGGCGCGGGGCATGGAGCGCACCGGGTCCTTGGCCTCCTCGGCGGCGAGCGGGACGCCCTCCACGCCGAGGAAGAACCACATGCCGAACGGGAACGCCGCCCAGATGCCGAGGACGCCGAGCGGCAGCCAGGAGCCGGCGCCGAAGGCGGTGGGGTCCACGGGCACGTCGTGGAGTTTGCCGGGGTCGAATTCGGTGAAGGCTCCGACCGCGAAGATCAGCAGGGCGGCGACGGCGACGGCGGTGACGGCGAGCGAGAAGCGCAGGGCCTCGCCGACGCCCCAGAGGTGGACGCCGATGAAGAGCGCGAAGCAGGCGAGGTAGACGGGCCAGCCGGAGGTGAGCCCGAACAGACCGAGGGATTCGACGTACTTACCGATGAAGACCACGATCGCGGCGGGCGCGAGGACGTACTCGATGAGGATCGCCGTGCCGGTCAGGAAGCCGCCCCAGGGCCCGAGCGCCCGCCGGGCGAAGCCGTAGCCGCCGCCGGCCGTGGGCAGGATCGCGGACAGCTCGGCGAGGGAGAAGACCAGGCAGGCGTACATGACGCCCATCAGGACGGTGGCGACGGCCAGCCCGCCGAAGCCGCCCTCCTTCAGGCCCGCGTTCCAGCCGGAGAAGTCGCCGGAGACGACGTAGGCCACGCCGAGCCCGGTCAGCAGCAGCCAGCCCGCGGAGCCGCGGCGCAGGGTGCGGCGTTCGAGGTAGCCGTCGTCGCCCTCGGGGGACGGCGGGGGTCCGGGCGCGGCGGCGATGCGCGCCTCGATGTCGTCGGCCATGTGCGCTCCTGCCTCAAGGCAATGGTTTTGCCGCGTACCTTTGCCTGTCGAGTGGGGAGCGCGCAAGACCCTTGCGTTAAACCCCCGTTACGCCCGGCGCGCCCGGCCCCTGCGGTGCCGTGCGCCCGCCCGTCACGCCAGGAACCCGCGCAGCAGGGCGGCCGTGCCGCAGCAGTGCTCGCGCATCACCGCGCGGGCGGCCTCCGCGTCCCGGTCCAGTACGGCGTCCACCAGGACGGTGTGCTGCTGCTGGGAGTGCTCGAGGTTGCGCACCAGCAGCGGGATGCAGTCCAGCAGGTCGTTGACGGTGGCCCGGACGGCGGCGTACTGCGCGGTCAGCGTGGCGGAACCGGCCAGTTCGCACAGGGCCAGGTGGAAGAGGGTGTCCTGGCGGCGGTAGTCGGCCAGCGGCGCGTCGTGGGTGGCGGCCAGCGCCGCCCGCAGCCGGGCCCGCCCGGGTCCGGTGAGCCCCTGGGAGGCGCACAGCCCGGCCGCGCCCACCTCCAGGACCTCGCGGAAGCGCAGCACGTCCTCTATGTCCACCGCGGCGACCCGGCGGCGCAGCTCCTCCTCGGCGCCCACGGCCGGGGTGTCGGGCCGGGGCAGCACGAACGTCCCGCCGTACCGGCCCCGCCGGGACTCCACCAGGCCCTGGTCCTGGAGGACCTTGAGCACCTCGCGCAACGTCACCCGGCTGATGCCCATCCGCTCGGCCAACTCCCGCTCCGGGGGCAGGCGTTCGCCGGCGGGCACCAGGCCCAGCCGGACCACCTGGAGGATCTGCTCCAGGGCCTCCTCGAAGCCGTTGCCCGCCCGCACCTGGCGCAGCACCGGATTGAGCCCGCCCCAGCCGGGCGGCGCCCCCAGGCCCGTGCCGCCCTCGCCGGCCGTGTTCGTCATCTCGGCCCTTCCCCTTCCCAAGCAATGGTTCTTTTCAATACCTTAGGCCTACTCGGCGCACCGAAGGAGAGAATCCCGTGGTAGACCGCACGCCGCCGCTCGCCGTCGAGGAGCTCCGGGCCCTCGTCGCCAGCGGTGAGATCGACACAGTCGTCCTGGCCTTCCCCGACATGCAGGGACGGCTCCAGGGCAAGCGGTTCGCCGCACCGTTCTTCCTGGACGAGGTCCTGTCCCACGGCACGGAGGGCTGCAACTACCTCCTCGCCGTCGACACCGACATGAACACCGTCGACGGCTACGAGATGTCCTCCTGGGACCGCGGCTACGGCGACTTCGCGATGCACCCCGACCCGGCCACCCTGCGCCGCGTCCCGTGGAACGCGGGCACCGCGATGCTCCTGGCCGACCTCGCCTGGCACGACGGCAGCCCCGTCGTCGCCGCCCCCCGCCAGATCCTGCGCCGCCAGCTGGAGCGCCTCGCCGAGCTCGGGCTCACCGCCCAGGTCGGCACCGAGCTGGAGTTCATGGTCTTCAAGGACACCTACGAGCAGGCCTGGGACGCCGGCTACCGCGGCCTGACCCCCGCCAACCAGTACAACATCGACTACTCGGTCCTCGGCACCGGCCGGATCGAGCCCCTGCTGCGCCGCATCCGCAACGAGATGCAGGCCGCCGGGCTGACCGTGGAGTCCGCCAAGGGCGAGTGCAACCTCGGCCAGCACGAGATCGCCTTCCGCTACGACGAGGCCCTGGTCACCTGCGACCAGCACGCCGTCTACAAGACCGGGGCCAAGGAGATCGCCGCCCAGGAGGGCGTCTCGCTCACCTTCATGGCCAAGTTCGACGAGCGCGAAGGCAACTCCTGTCACATCCACCTCTCCCTGAGCGACGCCGACGGCCGCAACGCGATGGCCGGGGACGGGCCGGGCGGCATGTCCGACACCATGCGCCACTTCCTGGCCGGCCAGCTGGCCGCACTGCGCGACTTCTCCCTTCTCTACGCCCCGAACATCAACTCGTACAAGCGATTCCGGCCGGGCTCCTTCGCCCCCACCGCCGTCGCCTGGGGCGTGGACAACCGCACCTGCGCCCTGCGCGTCGTCGGCCACGGCCGCTCGATGCGCTTCGAGAACCGCCTGCCCGGCGGCGACGTCAACCCCTACCTCGCCGTCGCCGCCCTGGTCGCCGCCGGCCTGTACGGCGTCGAGAACCGCCTGGAACTGCCCGAGGCCTGTTCCGGCAACGCCTACGGCGCCGACTACGAGCACGTCCCCACCACCCTGCGGGAGGCTGCCGAGCTCTGGGAGAACAGCGAGATCGCCAAGGCCGCCTTCGGCCCGGAGGTGGTCGCCCACTACCGCAACATGGCCCGCGTCGAACTCGACGCCTACGACTCCGCGGTGACCGACTGGGAACTGCGCCGCTCCTTCGAACGACTGTGAGGAACCCCGTGCCCGTCGAGCCGGACCCCGTCCAGCTGGAAGTGCTCAACCCGGCCACCGAAGAACTCGTCGCCCTCGTCCCGGCCGCCACACGGGACGATGTCGACGCCGCCGTCGCCCGGGCCGCCGCGGCCCCGCGGGGGGGGGGCCGCGCCCCCCCCCCCCCCCGCGGCCCCCGGGGGGGGGGGGGCG
>NZ_JAJAUY010000044.1 GCF_020532625.1 Streptomyces antimicrobicus
CGGCGGCAGACCCGGCGGCGCGCGGTCGGGGGCGCCGGGGTGGCCGTCTGCGTGGCGGGCGGCGGACTCCTCTACCTGGGCACCCGGCCCGGCGCCCCCGACGCGCAGGCCGCCAAGGGCGCCCAGGCCTCGCCGGTGGCGGCCCTGAACGCCTCGGGCTCGCCGATCCCGTCCGCCTCCCCCTCCCCTTCCGCCTCGCCGTCGCCTTCGGCGTCGGCGTCGCCCTCCCCGTCGGCGTCCGCGTCGGCCTCCGCGAGCCCGTCGAAGTCGCCGAGCCCGAGCCTCAGCTCCAGCTCCGCCCCCAAGCCGCCGGCCCCGGCGCCCGCGCCGCCGGGCCTGGCCGGCGAGGTGCTGGCACTGGTCAACAAGGAGCGGGCGGCGGCCGGTTGCGGCCCGCTCAAGGAGGACCCGCAGCTGCGCGCGGCCGCCCAGAAGCACTCGGACGACATGGCGGCCCGCAACTTCTTCGACCACACCAACCCCGACGGGGCCGACCCGGGCGACCGCACCACGGCCGCCGGCTACCGCTGGTCGACGTACGGCGAGAACATCGCGCGGGGCCAGCAGACGGCGGCGTCCGTGATGAACTCGTGGATGAACAGCTCCGGTCATCGGGCGAACATCCTCAACTGCTCCTTCAAGGACCTCGGCGTCGGCGTCCACCAGGGCGCGGGGGGACCCTGGTGGACGCAGAACTTCGGGGCGCGCTGATCCACGGCCCGGCGGCGGATGCTTCAAAATAGGCAGCAGATAGCGGCTGGTGCCGAAACGGGCTGATCAGAGTGGGTGGAGCGACGCGTATGCGGAAGAAGGAGCTCCGACCGCACCAGCGGGAGGCCGTCGACGCGGTGGTCCGCGCCCTCCAGCTGCCGCCGGGCGGACGGGTGCCGGAGGCGGGGCTGCGGACCCAGGTGATCATGGCCACCGGGTCCGGCAAGTCCCTGGTGGCGGTGCGCTCGGCCGAGGAGCTGCGCGCCGGCCGGGTGCTGGTCCTGGTGCCCTCGCTGGACCTGCTGACGCAGACCGTGACGGCCTGGCGGGAAGGCGGCCGGGCCGGGCGCACGGTCGCCGTCTGCTCGTTGCGCGGCGAGGACGCGGGGGTGCCCGCGACCACCGACCCGGCCGTCCTCGTGCGCTGGTGCCGCTCGGTGGAGCGGGTGACCGTCGTCGCGACGTACGCCTCCCTGGGGCTGGGCACCCTCGAACGCGCCCACCGCGCCGGGCTGCCCGGCTGGGACCTGATCGTGGTCGACGAGGCGCACCGCACCTCGGGCCGGATCGGCAAGCCGTGGGCGGTGGTGCACGACAACGCGAGGATCCCGGCCCTGCGCCGGCTCTACATGACCGCGACGCCGCGGGTGTGGCAGGACGGCGAGGAGGAAGGGTCCGAGGGAGCGCCGCCCGGCGGGGCGGAGGGCTCCGGCAAGGGGCAGGGCGGGCTGGTGGCCTCCATGGAGGACGACCCGGCGGGCCCGTTCGGGGCGCGCTGCTACACGCTGTCCCTGTCGGAGGCCATCGACCGCGGGATCTGCGCGCCGTACCAGGTCGTGTGCGTGGACGTGACCGATCCGGAGTTCCAGGCGGCGGTGCTGCTGGGCGCCGACGGCCGCTCGGCGGCGGTCCGCGGGGCCCGGCTCGCCGCGCTGCAGGCGGCGCTGGTGAAGGCCGCCGCCGAGCAGGGCTTCACCCGGACGCTGGTGTTCCACCATCTGACCAAGGAGGCCGAGGCGTTCGCCGCCGGGCTGCCGGCGGTGGCGGCGCGGCTGCGGGCGGCGCACCGCGCGCCGCGCCCCGAGTACCCGCGGACGGTCTGGGCGGACTGGCTGTGCGGGCAGCATTCGGCGGCCCACCGGCGCCGGGTGCTGGAGGCCTTCGCGGCCGACCGGATCGCCGACAAGGCGTTCCTGGGCAGCGTACGGGTGCTCGGCGAGGGCGTGGACACCAAGGAGTGCGACTCCGTCTACTGGGCGGACGTCCGCGGTTCGATGCCCGACCTGGTGCAGGCGGTGGGCCGCGCACTGCGGATCCACCCGGGCGAGGGGAAGGTCGCCTCGCTGGTGGTGCCGGTGCTGCTGGGGCCCGGGGAGACCCCGGAGACGATGCTCACCTCCCGTGCGTACGGGTCGCTGGCCCGGCTGCTGGAAGCGCTGCGGGCGCACGACACCCGGATCGTGGAGCCCTTGGCGCAGCCGCAGGTGCCGAGCCGGGCGCCGAAGGCGGCGGCCGCGACCGCCGCGGGAGCCGGCGGCGGGATCAGCGGGGCGGCGCAGGGCCTGCTGCGCTTCTCCACGCCCCGCGACCCGGCGCTGCTGGCCGCGTTCATCCGGCTGCGGGTGCTCGATCCGGAGACCGCGCACTGGCGGCGCGGGATGGAGGCGGCCCGGATCTACGCGGCCACGGCCGGGGACCTCAAGGTGCCGTTCGGGTTCAAGGTGCCCGCGGGCGGCGGGCCGTGGCCGCAGGGCCTGGCGCGGTTCCCGCTCGGGCAGTGGATCGCCGACGCCCGGCGCGCGCACCGGCGGGGCCGGCTGAGCAAGGAGCGCGTGGCGCAGCTGGACGGGCTGGGGATGGTGTGGAGCCACTTCGACGTGGCGTTCCAGGACGGACTGGCCGCGGCCCGTGCCTGGGCGGCCGCCCACGGGCACCTGCTGCCGCCGGCCGATGCCACCTGGGACGGCGCGCCGGTGGGGATCTGGGTCAAGAACCAGCGCGCCGCCGCCCGCCGGCAGGGCCCGGGGGCGCTGCCGCAGGAGCGCCGGGAGGCGCTGGAGGAGATCGACCCGTCGTGGTGCCCGGCGTGGGACGTCTCCTGGCAGCGCGCCTTCCACCTGACCCGGGTGCACCTGGACTCCGGCGGCCGGCTGCCCGCGCCGGGCGAGGTGGTGGTGCAGGGGGAGGACCTGGGTGGCTGGATCCGGTCCCAGCGGCTGGGCTGGGACCGGCTGCGCTGGGCCCAGCGCTGGCTGCTGGAGCACACGCTCGGGCTGACCCCGGCCACCGAGGCCGAGCGGCCGCGGCCCCGGCGCAGCCATGCCGACGCCTGGGCGGCGGGGCTGGCGGCCGCCCGTGCCTTCCACGAGCGGGAGGGGCACCTGCGGGTGCCGCGCGGGCACGTGGAGGAGGCGGGCGGCGAGCGGGTCAGGCTGGGCTCGTGGATCGCCAACCAGCGGGCCCGCGCGTCCGCCCTGACCCCCGAGCGGCGTGCCGCCCTGGACGCCCTCGGCATGCGCTGGTCGGTGCCCGGCCGCCGGGGCGTCAGTGGTGGAAGCCCGAGCGGGAGGCGCTGACCGGGGAGGGCGGTACCGGCACGGCCTTGAAGTGCTCCAGCGCCCGGCGCACGTCGTCCGCGAGCAGGGCCGTCTGGTCCCGGGTGACCCCGTGCCGGACCAGCACCCGCTGGACGACGGTCTGCGCGCGGTCCGGCGGCAGCGGGTACGAGGGGACCTGCCAGCCGCGCATGCGCAGCCGGTCGGAGAGGTCGTAGAGGCTGAAACCGGCGCCGTCGGGGTCGGTGAGGGTCCAGCAGACGGCGGGCAGGGCGCCGTGGCCGTCGTGCAGGAGGGTGAAGGGGCCCATGCCGGCGATCTGCGCGGCCAGGTGGCGGGCGGTGTCGGCGCAGGTCTGCTGGACCCGCCGGTAGCCGGCGCGGCCGAGCCGGAGGAAGAGGTAGTACTGGGCGATGACCTCGCCGCCGGGGCGGGAGAAGTTCAGCGCGAACGTCGGCATGTCGCCGCCGAGGTAGTCCACCCGGAAGACCAGCTCCTCGGGCAGGTGTTCGGCGGAGCGCCAGACGATCCAGCCGACGCCGAGGGGGGCCAGGCCGTACTTGTGGCCGGAGGCGTTGACGGACACCACCCGCGGCAGCCGGAAGTCCCAGACCTCGTCGGGCTGCAGGAAGGGGGCGACGAATCCGCCACTGGCGGCGTCCACGTGCAGCGGGACGTCCCAGCCGTGCTCGGCCTGGATCCGGTCGAGGGCGGCGGCCAGCTCGGCGACGGGCTCGTAGACGCAGGTGTAGGTGACGCCGAGGATGGCGACCACGCCGATGGTGTTCTCGTCGACGTGGGCGGCGAGCTGGTGGGGGCCCAGGCCCGTGGCGCCGGGTTCCAGCGGCACCTGGCGCAGCTCGACGTCGAAGTAGCGGGCGAACTTCTCCCAGCAGACCTGTACGGGGCCGCAGACCAGGTTGGGCCGGTCGGCCGGCTTGCCCTCCGCCCGGCGGCGGGCCCGCCAGCGCCACTTGAGGGCGAGTCCGCCGAGCATGGCGGCCTCGCTGGAGCCGGTGGTGGAGCAGCCGGTGGCGGCGCCGGGCGGGGCGTGCCAGAGGTCGGCCAGGATGCTGACGCAGCGGGCCTCGATCTCGGCGGTCTGCGGGTACTCGTCCTTGTCGATCATGTTCTTGTCGAGGCACTCGTCCATCAGCCGGTGGACCTCGTCCTCCGACCAGGTGGTGCAGAAGGTGGCGAGGTTCTGGGCCGCGTTGCCGTCGAGCAGCAGTTCGTTGTGGAGCAGCGAGTAGACGACCTCGGCGGGCGAGTGCTCCTCGGGCATCCGGAGCTTGGGGAGGACCTGGCCGCTGAGCGGGGAGGCGAACACGTCGGTGTCCAGGTCGCCCGTGCCCGCTTTCTTCGTCTCATGAAGAGGCATGTTCCGGACTATAGGTGACATACCGCCGCACGGCGGGGAGTGCGCCGTGCGCCCGCGCCGCGGCTCGTGCTACGCCGTCGGGACCGGACCGGCCGCCGCCAGCCAGCGGTAGTGCAGTTCGGGGCGGCCGACCTGGCCGTAGCGCGGGGTCCGGTCGGCGCGGCCGGTGTCCACCAGGTGCTCCAGGTAGCGGCGGGCGGTGATCCGGGAGATCCCGGCCGCCTCCGCGGCGCCGGCCGCCGTCAGACCTTCGGGCGCCGAGCGCAGCAGGGCCGCGACCCGGTCCAGGGTGGGGGCGCTGAGCCCCTTGGGCAGCTCCGCGGGCCGGGGCGCGCGCAGCGCCGCCAGCGCCCGGTCCACGTCGTCCTGGCCCGCCGCCTCCCCCGCCGCGGCGCGGAACTCGGCGTAGCGCAGCAGCCGTTCGCGCAGGGTGGGGAAGGCGAAGGGCTTCAGGACGTACTGGACCACGCCGAGCGAGACGCTCTCGCGGACCACCGCGAGGTCGCGGGCCGAGGTCACCACGATGACGTCCACGGGGTGCCCGGCGGCCCGCAGGCCGCGGGCGAAGCGCAGTCCGTTGCCGTCGGGCAGGCCGAGGTCGAGCAGGAGCAGGTCCACCTCGGTGCGGTCCAGCACGCGGGCGGCCTCGCCGAGCGAGTGGACGGCGCCGACGGCCCGGAAGCCCGGTACCCGGCCCACGTAGAGGGCGTGCGCGGCGGCGGCGACGGGATCGTCCTCGACGACGAGCACCCGCACCTCGGGCCCGGCGCTCACGCGGTCACCTCCCGGCACAGCGGCAGTCGTACGGTGAACTCCGCGCCGCCGCCGGGGACCTCGGCCGCGGCCACGGTTCCGCCGTGCCGGTGGGCGGCCTGGCGGACCAGGGCCAGACCGAGGCCGCGCCCCTCCCCCTTGCCCGACCAGCCGCGGCGGAACACGTCGGCGCCGGCCGGCAGCCCGGGGCCGTTGTCGGCGACCCGCAGCAGCAGGTGCTCCCCGTCGGGGCGGGCGGTCACCCGGATCCGGGCGCCGGGGACGCCGGTGAGCGCGTCCACGGCGTTGTCGATGAGGTTGCCCAGCACGGTGACCAGGTCCCGGGCCGGTGGTGTCGGGCAGCCCTCGGGCAGGATCCGGCTGTCGGGGGTGACGACGAGTTCGACGCCCCGCTCGTGCGCCTGCGCGGCCTTGCCCAGCAGCAGCGCGGCCAGCACCGGTTCGCCGACGGCCGCCACGACCTGGTCGGCGAGGGTCTGGGCGAGCTCCAGCTCGGCGGTGGCGAAGGCCACCGCCTCGTCGGCGCGGCCGAGTTCGATCAGGGAGACCACGGTGTGCAGCCGGTTCGCGGCCTCGTGCGCCTGGGAGCGCAGGGCCTGGGTGAAGCCCCGCTCGTGGTCCAGTTCGCCGGTGAGTGCCTGCAGTTCGGTGTGGTCGCGCAAGGTGACCACGGTGCCGCGGCGGCCACCGCCGTCGACCGGCGCGCTGTTGAGCACGAGCACCCGGTCGGCGGTCAGGTGCACCTCGTCCACCCGGGGCCGGTCGGCCAGCAGCGCGCCGGTCAGCGGCGCGGGCAGGCCGAGGTCCACGACGCCCGTGCCGCGGACGTCCGTGGCGGGCAGGCCCAGCAGCTCGCGCCCGGCGTCGTTGATCAGGGTGATGCGGCGGCGGCCGTCGAGCATGAGCAGGCCCTCGCGCACGGCGTGCAGGGCCGCCTGGTGGTAGTCGTACATGCGGCTGAGCTCGGTGGCGTTCATGCCGTGGGTGTGCCGGCGCAGCCGGGCGTTGACGACGTAGGTGCCCATGCCGCCGAGCGCCAGGGCGCCGGCGGCGACCCAGAGCAGGGCGGTGAGCTGGCCGGCGAGGCGGTCGCTGATCGCGCGCACGGTGATCCCGGCGCTGACCAGGCCGACGATCCGGCCGTCGGTGTCGCGCAGCGGGGTGACCACCCGGATCGACGGCCCCAGGGTGCCGGTGTACGTCTCGCCGAAGGTCTCCCCGTGCAGGGCGCGGGCGGTGGTGCCCATGTAGTGCTCGCCGATCCGGCGCGGATCGGGGTGGGTCCAGCGCCGCCCGCCGGTGTCCATGATCGTGACGAAGTCGACCCCGGAGCCGCGGCGGACCTGTTCGGCGTACGGCTGGAGGACGGCCGAGGGGTCCGCGGTGCGCACGGCGTCGCGGACGGAGGGCGAGCCGGCGACCGCGTGGGCCACGGCGCCCGCCTGGCGCCGCGCGGCCTCCTCCGCCTGCCGCCGCGCGGTCGCGTACGCGAAGACGGCGCAACCGGCGACGACCACCGCGACCAGCACCACCTGCATGGCGAACAGCTGGCCGGCGAGGCTGCGGGGACGAGGCAAGCGGAACATGACGGTCAGTGTGCACCGGTGTGTGAACTCAATGAACGCAAGGGTGACCGGGGTCACAGGCCTGCGTCATGGTCTCCCGGAACGACTTCACCACCCGGGAGGCAACGTGGCCGCCAGGCGCGACCGAACCCACTATCTCTACATCGCGGTCATCGCCGCGGTGCTGCTCGGCATCATCACGGGGTTCGCCGCTCCCGGGACCGCCGTGGAGCTGAAGCCGCTGGGAACCGGCTTCGTCAACCTCATCAAGATGATGATCTCGCCCGTGATCTTCTGCACGATCGTGCTGGGGGTGGGCTCGGTCCGCAAGGCCGCCAAGGTGGGCGCCGTCGGCGGCCTGGCCCTGGGCTACTTCCTCGTCATGTCCACGGTCGCCCTCGCGATCGGCCTGCTGGTCGGCAACCTGCTGGAGCCCGGCGGCGGGCTGCACCTGACCGAGGCGACGGCGAAGGCGGGCGCGGCCCAGGCCAAGGCCGGGGGCGCCGAGTCCACCACCGACTTCCTGCTGGGGATCATCCCGAAGACGCTGGTGTCGGCCTTCACCGAGGGGGCGGTCCTCCAGACCCTGCTGGTGGCGCTGCTGTGCGGATTCGCGCTCCAGGCCATGGGCACGGCGGGCGAGCCGGTGCTGCGAGGGATCGGCCACGTGCAGAAGCTCGTGTTCCGGGTGCTCGCGATGATCATGTGGGTCGCCCCGGTGGGCGCCTTCGGGGCGATCGCGGCGGTGGTCGGGGCGACCGGCGTCGACGCGCTGAAGTCCCTGGCCGTGATCATGATCGGCTTCTACACCACCTGCCTGCTGTTCGTCTTCGTCGTGCTCGGCACCCTGCTGCGGATCTGCACCGGGATCAGCGTCTTCGCCCTGCTGCGCTACCTGGGCCGGGAGTTCCTGCTGATCCTGTCCACCTCCTCCTCGGAGTCGGCGCTGCCGCGGCTGATCGCGAAGATGGAGCACCTGGGGGTGTCCAAGCCGGTCACCGGCATCACCGTGCCGACCGGGTACTCCTTCAACCTGGACGGGACGGCGATCTATCTGACGATGGCCTCGCTGTTCGTGGCCGAGGCGATGGACAAGCCGCTGTCGCTGGGCGAGCAGGCCTCCCTGCTGGTGTTCATGATCATCGCGTCCAAGGGCGCGGCGGGCGTCACCGGCGCCGGACTCGCCACGCTGGCCGGCGGGCTCCAGTCGCACCGCCCCGAACTGGTCGACGGCGTGGGCCTGATCGTCGGCATCGACCGGTTCATGAGCGAGGCCCGGGCGCTGACCAACTTCGCGGGCAACGCCGTGGCCACCGTGCTGGTGGGCACCTGGACCAAGGAGTTCGACAAGGGGCGGGCCACCGAGGTGCTCGCCGGACGGCTGCCGTTCGACGAGAGCACGCTGCTGGACGACGGCCACGGCGACGCGCCCGCGCCGCCGGTGCCGGCCCAGCCGGCGGACGGCAAGGACACCGTCCCGGCCTGATCCCAGGCCCCGTAGACCCTCCGCCGGACGACCGGCCCACCCATCCGGTCGGCGGAGACCGCCGCACCGCCGTCTCGCGAGGGGCGGCGCGGCGGGAACCGGCGGGCCGGGGCGCGCCCCCATGGCGCCCTGCCCGCCGGTCCGGGCCCGGTGGCCGACCCTCCCGGCTGCCGGGCCCTTCCCTGTCCGCCCACGGGAACCGGCGGCCCGTCAGCAGCGTCCCCGGGGGCCGGTGGAGCGGACGCGGGCGGTCCCGGCAGAGCGGACACCGATGGTCGATTTTCGGCCACATCAGCGAGAACCGACGTGCGCCGAAAGGTACTTCCCTCCCCGGGTCCGTGTCTGACATCTTGCGTCCACCACTCGTTTCGTACGCCCCGGTAGGTGTCACCAGCACCACCGGGGCCTCGGAGGACGCATTGATACCCCACATATCGGGCCGACCCCGACGTGTCCTGGTGACGGCCGCCGCCCTCGGCGCCGCCTTGACGTTCGCCTCTCCTTCGGCGTTCGCCACCGCCGGACCGACGAACCCCTCCGCGCAGCCCCCTCGGGCCGCCGCACCCGCCACCACCGCCGCTGCCGCTGCCGCTTCCCAGAGTGCGACCTGGGCCGCCGGCACCCGCGCCTACCTCGTGCTCACCGCTCCCGGTGACACCTCCGCCGTACGAGCGGCCGTGGCCGCCAACGGCGGTTCGGTCTTCTCGTACTTCGACGCCATCGGCGTCGTCGTGGCCCACTCCACCTCCAGCACGTTCGCCGCCACCATGCGCGGCGTCAGCGGCGTGCAGAAGGTGGGCGCCACCCGCACCTCGGACGTGCCGGCCGACGCCTACAACCCGGCGCTGCCCGCCAACCCGGCCCAGGCCGCGCCGCCGACCACCGAGCCGGTCCGCTCCGACATGAGCCAGATCAAGGCCGACCAGGCGTGGGGGGTCAACCCCGGCTCGGCGACGGTCAAGGTCGGCATCCTGGACACCGGCGTGGACGACCAGCACCAGGACCTCGCGCCGAACTTCAACGCGGCCGACTCCGTCTCCTGCGCCTACGGCAAGCCCGACACCCGCCCCGGTGCCTGGCGCGACGTGGACCAGCACGGCACCCACGTGGCCGGTACGGTCGCCGCCGCCAAGAACGGCAAGGGCGCCATCGGCGTGGCCCCTGGCGTGAAGATCTCCTCGGTGCGCATCGCCGAGCCCGGCACCACGCTGTTCTTCCCCGAGAACACCATCTGCGGTCTCGTCTGGGCCGGTGACCACGGCTTCAAGGTCACCAACAACAGCTACTACACCGACCCTTGGCAGTTCGTCTGCCCGAACGACCTGGACCAGGCCGCCATCCTCGAAGGCGTCGGCCGCGCCCAGGCCTACGCCGACGGCAAGGGTTCGCTCCAGGTCGCCGCGGCGGGCAACGAGAACTACAACCTGGCCGCCAAGACGACCGACTCCTCCAGCCCCAACGACTCGACGCCGGTCACCCGCACCGTCACCAACGACTGCAAGGACATCCCGGCCGAGCTGCCGGGCGTCGTCACCGTCGCGGCGAACGGCACCAACGGCACCTCGAAGGCCTCCTTCTCCAACTACGGCCGCGACATCATCGAGGTGTCCGCCCCCGGCGAGTCGGTCTACAGCACCGTCCCCGGCGGCAAGTACGCCTCGCTGAGCGGTACGTCGATGGCCTCGCCGCACGTCGCCGGTGTGGCCGCGCTGCTCGCCAGCACCAACCCGGCGTCCACCCCGGCGGACATCCGCGCCAAGCTGGCCCAGCAGGCCACGGACCTGGCGTGCCCCGCGTCCGACAGCCGCTGCACCGGCACCACCGCCAACAACAGCTTCTTCGGCGAGGGCCGGGTCGACGCGCTGAAGGCCGTCCAGTCCACCCCGCCGGACGGCAAGTACTTCGAGAACCCGGCGGACGTCACCGTCAACGACAACGCCACGGTCGAGAGCCCGATCACGGTCAGCGGAGTCACCGGCAACGCGCCGGCCACCCTGAAGGTGGGCGTGGACATCAAGCACACCTACATCGGTGACCTGAAGGTCGACCTGGTCGCGCCCGACGGCAGCGTCTACACCCTGCACAACCGCAGCGGCGGCAGCACGGACAACATCCTCCAGACCTACACGGTCAACGCCTCCTCCGAGGTGGCCAACGGGACCTGGAAGCTGCGCGTGAACGACAACGCCAGCGCGGACACCGGCAGGATCGACTCCTGGAACCTCACCTTCTGAGGCGTCCCGCGGACCGGTCGACGGGCCGTCGGGGAGCAGCACCCCTGCTCCCCGGCGGCCCTTGCCGTTCAGTCCCGCCGGTCCCGCCTGCCGTGCAGGACGCAGTCCCCGCACAGACCGCCACCGGCCGGCACCCGGTAGTACAGGCAGCAGCTGCGGCGCCGGAACGCCACCCCGAGGCCCTCCTCGTGCACGAAACCGCCGGTGCCGGCCAGGCGGCCGCCCGGGCCGAGCAGCTCCGCGACCAGGGGCACCGGCGGGCAAGGCGGTGCGGGGAGCCGGTCCAGCAGCACCCGCAGGGTCCCCACGAGGGCGGACGCCGCGTTGCCCCGCAGGATCCGGGGCGACACCCCGAACCGGGCCCGGACCTCGCCGTCGAGCACGGCCAGGTTCCCGTCCAGCACCGCCGTCCCGAGCTCCGCGCCCGGCAGGGCGGCCGGCTCCGGCAGCCACAGCTGGAGCGACCCGGCCGCCGGCAGCCGCCACCACACCCGGTCGGGTGCGAGGTCGGGCACGCGTGCGGCCAGGGCCGCGCAGCCCAGCGCGAGCGACCACATCCGGGAGGCGATCCCGAGGTGCGCGGTCGAGGCCGCGACCCGCCGGTCCCCGGTCCCCAGCCGCCGCCCGACCTCGGCGACGTACCCGTCGAGCCCGCTCCCGTACAGCTCGGCCAGCGGCCGGTACCCCGGCCCCGGTGGCTCGCCCCCGGCGGGCACGTCGAAGAAGCCTCCTACGCCGCTCAGCTCCCGCAGCACCTCCCGCACCTCAGACCCCGTATCCGTCGTCGGGCACGGCCCGGTCGGGCTCGGGGCACACCTCGTGGTCCCGGCCGCTGGTGCTCGCCTGGTACAGCGGCCAGTCGTCGGCCGGGGCGTCGTCCGGCCGGTGGCGGGCGACGAAGGTGAACGTCACGGCGCTGTACGGGGTGGGCCTGGTGGTGAGGATCCGCTGCTCGGGCCGGTCCTGGGGCCGGTCCTCCGTCCGCCAGGACACCCCGGCGGCGGTCAGGGCGGCCGTGAGCCGGGACTCGGTCACCGGCATCGGGACGAGCGTGCTCCCGCCGGCGGCGGGGCCGGGGATCTCCAGCTCGCCGTGCCAGGCGGGCACGTGCATCGCGCTGAGCCGCCGGCAGCGGCACCACACGATCTGCAGGGAGCCGTAGTGGAGCCAGTGCGGCCAGCGCCGGCCCGGGGACACCCGCTGCTGCGCCTGCGGCTCGCCGTGCACGGCCACGACGTCGTACAGGTGCACGCCGTAGCCGAAGACCCCCAGTCGCCCGGTGGCCGCGAAGCGGGCCAGTTCCGCTGCGAAATCCATGGGCCGATCATGTCAGGTCGCGCCGGCGGCCGGACCGGCCCCTACCGTCCCGCCCGTACGGTCGGGACCGCGGTGCCCGCCGGGGTGCCCTCCGGGGTGCCCGCCGCGTCCGGCGCCGCCGCCGGCTCCCCGGCCGCGGCTGCCGCGGCCGGTTCCGGCTCGGGCTCCGGGCGCTGCGCCGCGGCCCGTTCCGCCCGCCGGACGGCGGGTCCCATCGCCCAGGACGCCACCAGCAGCACGCCCCCCAGGAGCAGCCAGCCCGGGATGCCCCACAGCAGGAGCAGGGAGGTCAGCAGGAGCGGGCCGAGGGTCCGGGCGACGGGCACCCCGGTGCCGAAGAACCCCTGGTACTGGCCGATCTTCTCGGGCGGGGCCAGCGAGAAGCTGATCTGCCAGGACCCGGCGGACTGGCGCATCTCGGCGAACAGCTGGAGCACCGCGCCGACGACCAGGGCCGCCCCGGCGGCCCAGGCGGCCGCGGGGAGCGCCGACAGGGCGAAGACGACGCAGGAGGCGGCCATGACCAGCCCGGAGCTCCAGACGGCGGCCCGGGCCGTACGCAGGTCGGTCACCGGGCGGGCCGTGCGGACCTGGAACAGCATCACGCCGACGGTGTTGAGGACGAACAGCGCCGACACCAGCCAGCCGGGGGCGTGGGTGCGCTCCACGATCCACAGCGGGATCGCCAGGCTCAGCAGCGGCATCCGCAGCAGCAGGACCGCGTTCAGCGCGGTGACCAGCGCGTACGGCCGGTCGCGCAGGACCGCCAGGCGCGGCTCGCCGGCGGCCCGCCGCTCCACGGGGGCCACCGCGGGCAGCCGCAGCAGGACGGCGGCGCACACGAGGAAGCTGACGGCGTCCATGGCGAACACGGCCCGGTAGGCGCCCGCGCTGTCGGCGCTGAGGGCGAGCCCGCCGATCGAGGCGCCCAGGGCCAGTCCCGCGTTCAGCATGGACTGCAGGTGCGCCAGCACCCCGGTGCGCTCCCGGGGCTCCACCAGCCCCGCCAGCAGGGCCTGACGGGCCGCGGCGAGCCCGCACTGGGCGGTGGCGTAGAGGCAGGCGGCGAGCAGGAACGGCCAGAAGGACCGGATGACGAGGAACGAGGCCACGGCGGCGGCCGTGGCGAGCGCCAGCAGCACGGAGGTGCCGCGGGGCCCGCGCCGGTCGGCGAGCGCCCCCAGAGGCACTCCGGCGACCGAACCGACGGCCCAGGCGACGGTCAGCCCCAGGCCGATCTGGGCGGGCGAGAGACCGACCACCCGGGTGAAATACAGGGCCGAACACACGTAGTACGCACCGTCACCGACGGAGTTGCTCAGCTGCGCGGCAGCCAGTCGGCGCGGTGCTCCGGGCGGGGGCAGGATGCGTAAGTTCATCGCTCCATGAGAACAGTCACGGTGGCCCGCTGGGCAGGTCCAATCGGCGCCGCTCCGGTTGGGCCAATTCACCATTGCTCCCGACCCCTGCCGACGATACCCGATCTTCGCACGTCGTCGCAGGTCAGGAGGGGTGGGAGCAGGTCTGCGGGGCGGCTGCGCGGGGGGCGCGGACGGGGTCGGCGAGGTGCGTGGACGGGCCGGTCCGTGAACGATGAGCACCCCCGGCCCGTGATCCTCCTCGGGGCCGCCGGAAAACAGTGTCGCGCCATACGTCTCAAGGGGGTTCATCGGATCCCGGTAACGAGCTACATTGAGCCACTCGTCGCGTTCACCTGACCGCCCGTTGCCCTTCATTCCTGTTTTGCCCACGCAACGACGTCCGGGGCGCAGACTGTGCCACCACCCATCTTCCGAAGGACCGAAGGCTCCGTGCCCGTACCCGTACTCCTCGCCGGCCGCTCCGTGCGGCTGGAGCCCCTCGCCCCCCACCACACCGAGGCCCTGGCCGTGGCCGGGGCCGAGGATCGTACGACTTACGCCTTCACCCCCGTACCCCACGGTGTGGAGGCGGCCCTCGAGTACATCGACCGCGCCCTCGCCGATCAGGCGGCGGGCCGCTCGCTGCCCTTCGCCATCGTCAGGCGGAGGGACGGGCGCGTGGTCGGTTCCACTCGGTTCCTGGAACTGGACTACTGGCAGGGACCGCTGGTGTGGCCTTCCGTGCCCGGGGTCCCGTACGGCGATCCGCTGACCGCGGTCCCCGACGCCGCGGAGATCGGCAACACCTGGCTGTCCCCGGCGGCCCAGGGCACCGGGATCAACACCGAGACCAAGCTGCTCATGCTCCGCCACGCCTTCGAGACCTGGGGCGTACGGCGGATCTCGCTGCGGGCCGACGCCCGCAACACCCGCTCGCGGGCGGCCATGGAGAAGCTGGGCTTCACGTGCGAAGGGGTCCGGCGGGCCCATTCGCGGGGCCTGGACGGCATGGTCCGCAGCACGGCCTTCTACTCGATCCTCGACGAGGAGTGGCCGGCCGTGCGCTCGATCATCGAGCTGCGGCTGTCCGCCCGGAGCCCGCGCCGGCGGCGCAAGACGCTGGTTCCGGCGTAACGGTCCTGCGGGGCGGTGGCACGGCCGCCGCCCCCGGTACCGCCCGCCCGTCCGGCGCGGCCCCGGTCCGGTCCCCTCAGCCGAGGAGGGCCGGGGCGAGGGCCGCGTCCATGAACCGGGCCGGTGCGCCGCTGCCGTCGGCCGGTACGGCGTACAGGTCGGCGCCGAAGTCACCGGGCAGCGCGTAGGCCACCGTCCGGTCGTCGAGCCACACCGCCTGGTCGTCGACGCTGCGCTGCTCGGCGAGCGGGGTCTCGGCGCCCGTGGCCAGGTCCAGGACGTGCAGCTGCCAGGGGGCCTCGGCGGGCCGGCCGGGGATCCGCTTCTTGAAGGCGATCCGGGTGCCGTCCGGGGACAGGGAGGGGCACTCCGCGTTCTCCCGCAAGGTCGTCACCGTCCGCGCCGCCAGGTCGCCGCGGACCAGGTAGGTCGTGCCGCCGGTGGCCAAGGTGGCGTAGAAGCCCTGCTCGTCGGGGGTGAAGGTGACCCCCCAGAAGTTCACGTCCACGGCCTTGTGGATCCTGCCGTCCTTGCGGATCGCGTAGTCCTCCAGCGAGGCCTCCAGCCGGCCGGTGCGCAGGTCGAGCACCGAGGTGCGGGTGGAGAAGTCCGTGCCCGCGTAGCTGTCGCCGCCGACGAACACGGTCCAGGCGGCCAGGTGCCCGCCGGGCGAGACCCGGGCCCGGGTCGGGATGCCGGCCAGCGGGTGCGCGGCGAGCTCGCGCAGGGACGCGTCGAGGACCACGGCGCGGTAGCCGTCCTGGACGCCGGCGCCGCCCTTGACCGACTGGAGGCAGATCCCGGTCCCGGCGGCCGCGTGCAGCCGCAGGCAGCTCACGCCGGAGGCGGTCCGGGGTGCCCGCGGGTCCTCGGCGGGCACGGTGGCGAGCTCGTCCCGGTGGGGTCCCCAGGCCATGTTGCGGAACACCAGGCGCCGGCCGCCGCCGGCCGCGGCGAGCGAGACCGGGCCCGGGGCGACCCGGGGGCCGCCTGCCTGCTCCCGGTCCTTCTCGTGGGCCCGGTCCCCCGCCCGTACGACGGCGGCGACGGCGACCCCGCCCAGCAGGACGACGGCCACGAGCAGGATCAGCAGACGGCGGTGGAGGGACAGGCCGAGCACGGGTTACCTCCGGTACGTGGGGGGTCGGTGGCGGCGCGGGGGGCACCGTACGACGGGAGTCCGGCAAGGAGGAGCCCCAGGGAATCCCAAGAGAAGGAAAAATTAGGAACTGGGCAGGGGTTTCGTTCATCCTTCGAACGGAAGACACCATCCGAGCCCCCTGGGGCAGCAGCAGCCGGAGACCTCACGCACATGTCGCACATACCCGACGGGCAGTATCAGCAGGCGTACCAGGAGGGGTACCGGCAGGGCTACGAGGACGGCTGGGCGCAGTCGCGGGACGGCGACGGCCACCGGGACGAGCCCCGTCCGCGCAAGGCGCGACGGTGGATCATCGCCGGCGTCAGCGTGCTGGCCCTCGGCGGTGTCGCGGCGGGTGTGATGGCCTACTTCGAGATCCCGCCGTTCACCGACAAGGGCTCGCCGGTCTCCTTCGGCGGCGGCGCGGGCGCCGGCGGCGGGCAGGCGGGCGGTGCCGAGCAGTCGGCGAACTCCAAGGTGCTGATGCCGACGGGTCCGCAGGCCGACTTCAAGAACTCCATGACCCTGGGCGACGGCACGCACGTCGCCGTCACCACCGTGACCGGCAAGAAGTCCGGCTTCACGGGCAAGGTGTGGGTGTGGGCGCCCAAGGAGTACGGCGACCCCAAGTTCGCCAAGAGCGGTTTCCCGGTGCTCATAGCCCTGCCGGGCGGCGCCGGGTATCCGAACAACTACTGGATGGGCACCGACCTCGGCCTCCAGACCAGCATCAGCAAGTGGTACCACGAGGGCAAGAGCAAGCCCTTCATCCTCGTCATGCCGGTGCTCAACCCGGCCCCGGACGACAAGGGCATCTACTGGGACGGCTCCGACATCCCCGGCCAGCCCAAGATGGGCACCTGGCTCACCGAGGACGTCCCGGACTTCGCCAAGGCCAACTTCCGCACCATCAAGTCCCGTGACGGCTGGGCCTTCATGGGCTCCTCCACCGGCGGCTTCGCGGGCCTGAAGGCCGTCCTGAAGCACCCGGACAAGTTCAAGGCCGTGATCGCCTCCGGCCCGGACATCGTCCCGGACTCGCCCCTGTGGAAGGGCTACGACAAGGAGAAGGCGGAGAACAACCCCGAGGTGCTGGCCAAGCAGCTCATCGACAAGAAGGGCCCGGACGTCTACCTGGCCTTCCAGGTCGGCACCAACGAGAGCAACAAGAACACCCTGCCGAACGTGCAGAAGTTCATCGCGACCTACGGCAAGGGCCCCGTCCACACCAGCCTGCGGGTCATCGAGGGCGGCCAGCACAACGCCAAGACCTACGTCCCCAACATGGGCGAGGGACCGATCCAGTTCATCAGCAAGGTCATGGAAGGACCGGTGTCGGACTGACCCCGGCGTCCGCCGCGAGCGCCGGCCCGCCGAACTCCTTCGGCCGGCCGGCGCCGCCGTCGTACGCCGCCCAACCCGGCTCGCCACCGGTGCCGTACGCCACCCACGCCGCGTGCATCTCGTCGGCGAGGGCCTGGGGCGCGCCGGGCCCGGCCAGCCAGGAGCTCTCCGGCACGGCCAGGGTGTCGAAGACGAAGCCGAGCTCCAGGGCGTGGCAGGCACCGAGCCCGGGCACGGCGGACGGCCAGCGGAACTCGTAGAGGTGGACCGGTGCCCGGCGGCGGGCCCCGGCCAGCGCCCGCAGGGGGTCGCGCAGCAGCCGGTCGGTGAGCAGGTGCCCGGCGAGGTCTGCGGGTCCGGCGGTCGGCAGCGCGGTGCGCAACGCCCGTACGGCGGCCCGGTCCTTGCCGCTGCGCAGCCGGGCCAGGGCGACGGCCAGCGGGCCGAGCCGGTCCAGTCGGCGCAGCATGCCGGTCGGCGCGAGCCAGAGCCGGTACTCCTCGGTGGTCCAGCCCAGCATCAGCGGCACGTCGGCCGAGGCCCGGCCGCGCACGAGGGCGTCGAGCGGGTCCTCCGGGAGGACGGCGGGATCGGTGACCAGACCGAAGGCCGGGCCGCCGAGCGGCCCGGAGCGGCGCAGCACCGCGGCCTGGGCGGCGAGGAGGGTGGCGCGGTCCAGGTCGGCGAAGGCCCGCGCGGTGGCCGGGACCTTCAGCAGGGACGCCATCCGGCGCACCGTGGTGCGGACCCGGTCGCGCGGCAGCACCTCGGGGGCGCCGCTCTGCAGCACGGCCCGGGCGAACAGCCCGGCGGCACGCGGGGCGGCCAGCAGGGCGCCGGTGCTGATGGCGCCGGCCGACTCGCCGAAGACCGTGACCCGGCCGGGGTCGCCGCCGAAGGCGCGGATGTTGTCGCGCACCCATTCCAGGGCGGCGATCTGGTCGAGCAGGCCCCGGTTGGCCGGGGCGTCGGGGAAGAGCCCGTAGCCGAGGACGCCGAGCCGGTAGTTGAGGGAGACCAGGACGACGCCGTCCCGGGCGAAGGCGGAGCCGTCGTAGACGGGGCAGGCGGAGGAGCCGCGGGTCAGCGCGCCGCCGTGCAGCCAGACCATGACCGGCAGCCCGGCGCCGGGGGCCGGGTCCGGGGTCCAGACGTTGAGGTTCAGGCAGTCGTCGCCGGGCACCTCGGGGTCGGGCAGCAGCGTGGCGAAGGGCGCGGCGTACGCCACCTTGGGTGCGGTGGGGCCGAAGGCGCCCGCGTCCCGTACGCCGTCCCAGGGGGCCGGCGGCGCGGGCGCGGCGAAGGCGGCCGGGCCCACGGGCGGTGCGGCGTAGGGGATGCCGCGGAAGACGGCGATCCCCCGTTCGGTGCGGCCCTCGACCACACCGTGTCCGGTCCTGACCTTCGGGCGTACGTGCTCGGCGTTCACCGGGCCCACCGTGGCACAGCCTCCTACGGGTGACAAGCCGTGACCCGTGCGGGGCGGGGCGGGGTTGGACCTGGCATGCGTATCAACGACACCTTCCGAGCCGCCGCGGTCCCCGCGCTCCTGCTGGCGGCGGCCGCCGCCGGCCCGGCGCAGGCGGCCGGGGCGGACTTCCAGTACCTGGGCCAGGACGACCGGCCGCACGCGATCACGGACCCGCGGGGGTGCGTCGCCGCCGCGGGCAAGGGCGGGGGCCTGACCGGCGCGGTGGTCAACCACACCGGGAGGACCGCCACGCTGTACCCGGAGCCGGGCTGCAAGGGCCGTGCGCTGCTCGTCGTCGGGCCGCACTCCAGCGCGCCCGTCGGACCGTTCTTCTCGTCGGTGCGCTTCACGGAGTGACGAGCGTCATCACCGGGAAGGCGCAGCGGCCGTGACCCCTGGCCGCTCTCCGCGTTGTATGCCATGTCAAATGCCGCACCAGTGCGGCACCCCCCGTCTCTCAAGGAGATCTTGATGTCGCGTATCGCGAAGGCAGTCGCCGTCACCGCAGCTGCCGGCAGCGCCCTGGCCGCCGGCGCCGGGCTGGCCGTCGCCGACGCCGGAGCGCACGGTGCGGCGGTCGGCTCCCCCGGTGTCGCCTCGGGCAACCTCCTCCAGGTTCCCGTCCACGTCCCGGTGAACGTCTGCGGCAACACCGTGAACGTCATCGCCCTCCTGAACCCGGCGTTCGGCAACACCTGCATCAACCAGTCCGACGGTGAGCACCACACCGAGGGCGGCTACGGCCACTGACGCCGAGGCACCCAGGCAGCGCTGAGGGCCCCCGCCGGACGGCGGGGGCCCTTCGTCGATCAGGCCTCGTAGCGCTACACGATCAGGCCTCGTAGCGGTACAGGCCCTGGTGGCTGAGCATCTCGCGCGGGGTGACGTCCCACGGCGGCATCGGCTCGTCCAGGGAGATCACCCGGCCGCGCTGGAGGTCGCCGAGCGGCAGCGGCCGGTCGGGGAGGTAGCCGGCCCCGGGGTGGCGCTGCTGCCAGCGGTCCCACAGCAGGTCCACGAACGCGTGGTGCAGCCAGAACGCCGGGTCGTTGGGGGCCGCGCCGCCGGTCATGTGGCCGCCGATCCACTGGTGCACCTTGTTGTGGTTGCGCCACTTCTCGCTGCGCGGCGCGGCCCAGCCCTCCAGCCGGTTGCGGAAGCCGTCGGGGGCGGTGGAGTCCCAGGGGTCGGAGTCGTAGAGCGGGGCGTCCAGCGCCCATTGCAGCTCGGCGGCGGTGGGCAGCTTGATCGGGTTCTGCGGGCGGCCGAGGTTGCGGGTGAGGTAGCCGGCCTCGCTGGTGCGGACGTTGATGGTCCAGTTGCCCCGGTCGTAGGCGAACGCGCCGGTCGTCACCCGGCGGTCGCCCTCGCGGCCGGTGCCGCCGAGGAAGTCGTCGGCCCACAAGGAGGAGACGGGGCTGTTGTCGGTGGTCCAGTCCCAGTACGGGATGGACAGGCCGGGGTCGAGGGCGCGCAGCCGGTTCTCGAACTCCAGCAGGTAGCGCCGGTGCCAGGGGAAGAACGACGGCGACATGTGCCCGACCCGGAGCTTGGTCTCCCGGTCGGGCACGAACCAGCGGTCGTGGACGCGGACGAACTCGTCGTAGGTGCCGTTGCGCTTGAGCTCCAGCAAGGCCGCCACGAAGCGCTTCTTCTGGGCGCCGGTGAGGTTCTTCTGGTTCTGCCGGGTGTGCACGGGCGGACTCCGCTCAGCCGTGGTGGGGCGCGGCCAGGGCCAGCCGCTCGGTGCCCAGCTCGTCGACGGCGGCGCGGGCGAGCTCCAGCGGCGTGGCGAAGGACTCGAAGTGGTTGATCCCGCTGAGGTAGCTGCCGTCGGCCCGGCGCATCACGTGCAGCGGCCGGCCGTCGATCCACACCTGGTGGCTGCGGACCGCGATGTGCCGGCCGCGGTACGTCTCCTCGGCGAGCGGCGCGGGGGCGGTGACCGGGCGGGGCCGGCGGGCCCGGAGCACCGGGGCCAGCGCCGCGGCCGTACCGGCGAGGACGGCCGCCGTGAAGGCCGTGCGCAGCAGCGCGCGGCGGGTGGGCGGTACGGCGACTGCGTCCATGCGGACTCCCTGGCTCGGCGGGACGGCGACTACGGGGTCTAACGCGGCGCCGCCGACGAGGTCACCTCGGCTGCTCGGGGTGCTTGTGGAACAAGGTCGTGGGGCGCAGCCGGCCCTCGGGGTCGGTGGCGTAGTCGGGGATGGTGCCGGCCTCGGTCCAGCCGGCACGGCGGTAGAGGTGCTCGGCGCCGCTGCCGGTCTCGGTGTCCAGGACGAGCAGGACGACACCGGCCCGGGCGGCGCCCGCCTCGGCCTCGGCGAGCAGCGCCCGGGCGGTGCCGCGGCCGCGGGCGGCCGGGTGCACCATGAGCTTGCGCAGCTCGGCGCGGTGGCGGCCGTTGGGCTTGGTCTCCCGGCACCAGCTGACGGTGCCGTCGACGCGGCCGTCGGTCCGGGAGACCCACAGGGCGAGGGTGCCGTCCTCCAGGCCGGGCAGCAGGGAGTCCCACCAGGCGGCGGCGGCCCGGTGGTCGAGGCCGGCGAGGAAGCCGAGGGAGGCGCCCGCCTCGACGGTGTCCACGAGGAGCGCGGCCAGTTCGGCGCGGCTCGCGCGCAGTCCGTCGGCGGTCAGGCGGGTGATGGCGGTGGCGCCGGTGGTGCCGGTGGCCGAGGGGGAGGCGGGCGACGGGGAGGGCGCGGGAGGGACGGCGGGGGTGGCGGGCGTGGCCGGGGTGGCGGGCGTGGCGGGCGTCATGCGGCCAGGGTAGGGATCAGCGGGGGACCCGCGGCGGGCGGGGCAGCCGCAGGGCGCCGGAGCGGCGGCCCTGCGGGTGCCGTCCGGTCAGGCGGGCGGGGCCGGGAGGTCGGCCTCGGCGGCGATCAGGGTGTGGTGGTGGGACGCGGTACCCAGGGCGAGCGAGGCGGACTTGGCCCGTTTCAGGTAGAGGTGGGCCGGGTGTTCCCAGGTCATGCCGAGGCCGCCGTGCAACTGGACGCACTCCTCGGCGGCGCGGACGGCGACGCCGGAGCAGTACGCCTGCGCCACCGCGGTCAGCAGCGGCGCGTCGGGTGCGGCCGTGGCCAGCGCGTCGGCGGCGGCGCGGGCGGCGGCCCGGGCGGCGGCCACGTCGAGCCACAGCTGCGCGAGCCGGTGCCCGAGCGCCTGGAAGGAGCCGAGGGGGCGGTTGAACTGGTGCCGGGTCTTGACGTGGGCGACCGTCGTGGTCAGGCACCACTCGGCCAGGCCCACCTGCTCGGAGGCCAGCAGACCGGCGCCGGCCCGCAGGGCGCGGTCCACCGCCGCCCGCGCCGGACCGGGACCGGCCAGCAGCCGGCCGGGGGCGCCGGTGAGGCGCACCCGCGCGAGCGGGCGGGTCAGGTCCAGCGGGACCTGCGCGGTGAGTTCGGCCGCGGCGGCCGGTACGGCGTGCAGGCCGGTGTCGGCGAGGACCAGCAGTGTGTCGGCGGCCGCCGCGTCGGCCACCGCCGTGACCGTGCCGGTGAGCCGGCCGCCGCCGGTGTCCCGGACCGTGGGCGTCGCCGCCGCTCCCGGCGCGGCCGTCAGCGGCAGGGCCAGGACGCCCACGCTCTCCCCGGCGGCCAGCGGGCCCAGCAGGGCCTCGGCCGCGGGGCCCGGGCAGCCGAGCAGGGTCTCGGTGGCGAGCACCGCGCTGGTCAGGTACGGCAGGGGGGCCACGGCCCGGCCCAGTTCCTCCAGCACCACCGCCGCCTCGCGGTGGCTCGCGCCCTGCCCGCCGAGCTCCACCGGGACGAGCAGTCCGGCCGCCCCGATGTCGCGGGCCAGGGTCCGCCACAGCGCCGGGTCGTGCGGCCGTCCGGCCTCGGCCCGGGCGAGCGCGGCCGCCGGGTCGAGCCGGGCCCCGAGCAGCGACCGTACGGCGGCGCGGAGTTCCTCCTCGGTGTCGCTGTAGAGCAGATCGGTCATCGGGCCAGGTCCTTCCAGGGCAGGTCCTTGTCGTCGCGCGGGTCGGCCGGCAGGCCCAGCACCCGCTGCGCCACGATGTTCAGCAGCACCTCGCTGGTGCCGCCCTCGATCGAGTTGCCCTTGGCGCGCAGGTAGCGGTAGCCGGCGTCGCGGCCGGTGAAGTCGACCAGTTCGGGCCGGCGCATCGTCCAGTCGTCGTACAGCAGGCCCTCCTCGGCGCGCAGTTCCACCTCCAGGGCGCTGATCCGCTGGTTCAGCCGGGCGAAGGCCAGCTTCGTGCCGGAGCCCTCCGGTCCGGGCTGCCCGGCGGCCAGTTGCTGGCGCAGCCGGTCGGCCGTCAGCCGGGCGACCTCGGCCTCGACCCACAGGCCGAGCAGCCGCCGGTGCAGGTCGTGGGTGCGCAGCTCGGGGCGGGCCCGCCAGGTGGCGGCGACCGGCCCGATCATGCCGCCCTCGCGGGGCATCCGCATGCCGCCGATGGAGACGCGTTCGTTCATCAGGGTGGTCCGGGCGACCTCCCAGCCCTGGCCGACCTCGCCCAGGCGGTGCGCGTCGGGGATCCGGACGCCGGTGAGGAAGACCTCGTTGAACTCGGCCTCGCCGGTGATCTGGCGCAGCGGCCGGACCTCGACGCCGGGGGCGGTCATGTCGCACAGGAAGTAGGTGATGCCGCGGTGCTTGGGCACGTCCGGATCGGTCCGGGCGAGGAGGATGGCCCAGCGGGCGGTGTGGGCGCTGGAGGTCCACACCTTCTGGCCGGTGACGGTCCAGTCGCCCGCGGTGTCGCGCACGGCCCGGGTGCCGAGCGCGGCGAGGTCGGAGCCGGCGCCGGGCTCGCTGAAGAGCTGGCACCAGACCTCCTCCCCCAGCCACAGCGGCCGCAGGAACCGGCTCTTCTGCTCGGGGGTGCCGTGGGCGAGGATCGTCGGGGCGGCCATGCCGAGGCCGATGCCGATCCGGCGCGGGTCGTTGTCGGGGGCGCCGGCGGCCTCCAGTTCGGCGTCGACGACGGCCTGCAGGGCGCGGGGCGCGCCGAGGCCGCCGAGGCCTTCGGGGTAGTGGACCCAGGCGAGCCCGGCGTCGAAGCGGGCCCGCAGGAAGTCCGCCCGGTCGGTGGTGGCGGGCGGCCGGTCGGCGAGCAGGGCCCGGGTGCGGGCGCGGAGGTCCTCGGCGGTGGTCGCGGCGGTCATCGGGCGGCTCCCCCGGGTACGACGACCAGCCGGCCGGTGGTGGTGCCGTCGGCCACGCGCTGGACGGCGTCGGCGGCCCCGGCGAGCGGGACGCGCTCGCTGACCAGCGGTTTGATCGCGCCTTCGGCGGCGAGGCGGGTGAGCTCGGTGTGGCAGGCCAGGATCGAGGCCGGGTCCTTGGTGGCGTACAGGCCCCAGTGCAGGCCCACGATCGCGTAGTTCTTGACCAGGGCGTGGTTGAGGGCGGGTGCGGGAACGGTGCCGCCGGCGAAGCCGACGACGAGGATCCGGCCCTCGAAGGCCACGCACTTGGCGGAGGCGGTGTAGGCGTCCCCGCCGACCGGGTCGTACACGACGTCGGCACCCCGGCCGCCGGTGAACTCCTTGACCCGGGCGACGACGTCCTCGCAGGTGCGGTCCACGACCAGGTCGCAGCCGAGGTCCTCGGCCGTGCGGAGCTTGGCCTTGCCGCCGACGACCCCGATGACGGTGGCTCCGGCGGCCTTGCCGAGCTGGACGGCGGCGCTGCCGACGCCTCCTGCGGCGGCGTGCACGAGGAGGGTCTCGCCGGCCTGGAGACGGGCCCGCCGGTGCAGGCCGAACCAGCCGGTCTGGTAGCCGATGTGGAGGGCGGCCGCCTCGGCGTCGTCGAGCGCCTCGGGCGCCGGGAGCAGGGCCGCGGCGGGCGCGGTGACGTACTCGGCGAACCCGCCGTGGGGCAGGGCCGGGTTGGCGACGACGCGGCGGCCGTCCTCGGTCTCGCCGCAGATCTCGACGCCGGGGGTGAAGGGCAGCGGCGGGCGGATCTGGTACTGGCCGCGGCACAGCAGGGCGTCGGGGAAGTTGACGTTGGCGGCGAGCACCCGGAGCTTCACCTCGCCCTCGCCGGGCCGGGGTTCGGGTACCTCGTCGAGGCGCATGGCCTCCCGGGGTTCGCCGTGGGTGTGGACTCGCCATGCCTGCATCGGGGCCTCCAGCCGCCGTCGAGGGTTCACGCCGGTCCGCATACTAAGCGGTCGCTTGCCGTCCTGGGAACCGGGCGGAACCTGGCCCCCCGGCCGCTCGACAGAAAGTGGTATGCACCATTCCGGGTCGATCCGCCCTGATCCTGTGCAGGATGTGACCCTGCCTCACCCGTCTCACCTGGGGGGAACCACCACATGCGCACCACCTTGAGAACGACCACGTCCACCCTCGCCGCCGCCGTGGCCCTGGCCGGGCTGGTCACCGCCGCCGGTCCGGCCGGGGCCGCGGTCCCCGCCGCCACCCCGGCGTGCAGCCCGGGCCTGGTCACCCTGCCGTCCCTGCCCGACCCCGGCGGCTGGACGTACGGCTCCGTGCGCGCCTTGGGCTCCGGCGACCTGGCCGTGGGCACCAGCGTCGGCCGCCCCGCGTACTGGACCGGGGGCGAGGTGCACGCCGTACCGCTGCCGGACGGCTTCCGGGCGGGCGAGGTCACCGCCGTCAACGCCAAGGGCCTGCTGGTCGGTACCGCCCGGCGCACCTCGGACCAGGCCACCGCGGTGTTCGCCTACCAGCTCGGGGCGCCCGTGGCCCGGCTGCTCACCGAGGCGTCCGCCACGGGGACGGGCGCGCCGTACGTCAACGACGCCGGTCGCGTCGTGGCGCTCGACCGCGGCGCGGTCAAGGAGTGGGTGAACGGCACCGAGGTGGCCCGCGCCTTCCCGCTGCCCGCGGACGCCCGGCCCGGCACCGAGATCGTCTCCCTCAGCGGCGTCAACCGCCGCGGCGACGTCCTCGGCACGGCGTACTCCACCTACGTGGACCCCGAGACGGACGAACTGCACCGCAGCCGCTACCCCGTGGTCTGGCCGGCCGGCGGCTACCCGCCGTACAGCCTCCCCGTGTGGACCGACGACGACCGCACGGTGGGCACCGTGGCGACCGGCATCGACAACCGCGGCCGGGTCGTCGGCTACGAGAAGGAGAGCTACCGCGACGTCCAGCGGCGCACCCCGGCCGTGTGGAAGCAGCCCTACGACGCGCCGCCCGCCGACCCGGGCCGGCTGGCCGGCGAGGAGCAGGCGGCGCTGGAGGCGATCAGCCCGAACACCAACGTCGCGGTCGGCACGGCGAGCACGTTCGTCGACGGCTACGAGAACTACGCCCAGGCGCTGTACTGGCCGGGCAGCGGCCCGCTGCTCGCCCTGCCGCGACCGGGCACCGACTGGCGCAGCTGGGCCCACGCCGTCTCCGACGACGACCGGGTCGGCGGGGAGATGGTGGACAACTCCACCCTGAAGGTCACGGCCGTGATCTGGACCTGCGCGAGCAAGCAGGCGTTCCTGCCCGGGGGTCCGTCGAAGGGCTCGACGGGCTGATCGGCCCTCCCCGCCCGGCCGGGAAGCGGCGGTCCGGGGCGGCATGGGCATGGTGATCTGCGGGCCCACGCGCTATCGATGCGCCATGGATCCCCTCGACAACACCGCGCCCGGCCGGCCCGGACCGCCCGGCCTGCCCCCACCACCGCCGTACGGCGCCGCCGCGCTGCCCCCGGGGACGTACCGAGGGCAGGTGGTCCTGGTCACCGGCGGCGGCACCGGGCTGGGCCGGGCGGTCGCCGCCGAGTTCGCGCGGCTGGGCGCGGACGTGCTGATCACCGGGCGCCGGGCGGAGCGGCTCGGCGACGCGGCCCGGGAACTGGCGGCCGTCCCCGGCGCGGGCCGGGTGACGTCCGCCGTCTGCGACATCCGCGATCCGGAGCGGGTGGCGGAGCTGTTCGCGGCGGCCGACGCCACGGTGGGCCTGCCGGACGTGCTGGTCAACAACGCGGCGGCCAACTTCCCCTGCCCGGCCGAGGACCTCTCGCCCCGGGCCTGGCGGGCGGTGCTCGACACCACGCTGACGGGGACCTGGTTCATGACCCGGGAGTTCGGCCGCCGGCACCTGGCCGCGGGCACCCCGGGATCGATCATCAACGTCGGCGCCTCCTACGCCTGGACCGGCGGCCCGGGCTTCGCGCCCGGCGCGGCGGCCAAGGCGGGGGTGAAGAACCTGGTGGAGACCCTGGCCGTGGAGTGGGGGCCGTACGGGATCCAGGTCAACGGGCTGGTGCCGGGGCTGTTCCCGCACGCGGACATGACCGCGGACATCAGGCAGGGGCTGGACCGCGCGGCGCCCGAGGAGACCGGGCACGACGACCGGCAGCCGGCCCTGCGGGTCGGACTGCCGCGCGAACTGGGCTGGGCGGCCACCTTCCTCGCCTCGCCGTACGCCCGGTTCGTCACCGGGCACACCCTGGTCGTGGACGGGGCGAACTGGCAGCGGCGGGCGCTGGTGAACCCGCCGGTGGTCCCGGTGCGCGAGCAGCTCGGGCGCGGGCCGTTCACCGGCGCCGGACGGGCGGCGGGCGGGGCGGCGGGGACCGGGCCGGCGGAGAGCGGGGGGCCCGTCAGTCGCCCGTGAAGCGGGGCGGGCGGCGGGCGGCCCGGGCCGCGTAGCCCTCCCGGCAGTCCTGCGAGGTCAGGGTCAGGGCCGCGGTCAGGGCCACCCGGTCCAGGGCCGCGGCCAGCGCGGCGTCGGCGTACGCGTCCACCGCGCGCTTGATGCCCTGGACGGCGAGCGGCGCGTTGGCGGCGATCTCCGCCACCAGCGCCCGGGCGGTGGCGTCGAGCGCGTCGGGGGCGACCACCTGCTGGACGAGGCCCAGGCGTTCGGCCGTGGCCGCGTCGATCCGGCGGCCGGTCAGCGCCAGCAGCTTGGCCCAGCCGGCGCCGGCCTCCCGGGCGATCCGCAGGTCGCCCCCCGCGTCCACGGCCACGCCGAGCCGGGCCTCGGGCAGGGCGAACACGGCGTCGTCCGCGGCGATCCGGATGTCGGCCATGAGCGCCAGCTCGAAGCCGAAGCCGAGGCAGTGGCCCTGCACCGCGGCGACCACCGGCTGCGGGAGCCGGGTAAGGACCGCGAAGCGCTCGTGGACCCAGCGGACGCCCTCGTAGTAGTTGCGGGTGCGCCGGGCCGGCGAGTCGCCGGTGATCGCCCCGCCGGGGGCGGTGACGTCGATGCCGGCGCAGAAGGCCCGCCCCTCGGCGCGCAGCAGGACGGCCCGGACGGTCTCGTCGAAGCGGATGCGGTCGGCGAGCAGGCCGAGCTGGCGGCTGGACTCCCAGCTCCAGCCGTTGAGGGTGGCGGGGCGGCAGAGGGTGAGGACCGCGATGCCGTCGTCGCCCACCTCCAGACGGATGCGTTCCTCGCCCTCCTCGATCCGCGTGGTCACGGTGTCGATCACGGCTCCGCCCCCCTCCCCTACCTGACGAGTCGTCAGATTACGGGGTGCTCCCTCACCTCGGGAAGACCTCGAACGCCACCGCCGGCCGACCGCCGAACCGGGCGCCGGTCTGCTCGGCGTTGCGGGTCAGGAAGCCCCGGGCGTAGGTCTCGCAGTCCTCGTCCGTGAGCGCCTCGATGTAGGCGCGGTGCTCCATCAGGGACTTCACCGAACGTTCCAGACCGGGCCGCGCGTCGGCCGCGTGGGTGGGCGTGCTGGAGCCGGCGACCGCGACCCAGCGCACGCCGTTCCAGGGTTCCAGGCCCTGTTCGCTGATCAGCTCCGGGAAGATCCAGCGGTTGCCGGCGTCCCCGGCGGCGTCCAGGGTCGCCCGGCCGACGGCGCGGTGGTCGGGGGTGTTCCACAAGCCGCCGGGACCCTGGCCCCAGATGTCACGATGGTTGAGCGTGATCACCAGCTCCGGGCGGTGCCGGCGGATCGCCGCCGCGATGTCGCGGCGCAGGTCCGGGCCGTACTCGACGACGCCGTCCCGGTGGTCGAGGAACTCCACCGTCGAGACGCCGACGACGGCCGCGCTGGCGCGTTGCTCGGCCTCGCGCACCGAGGCGCACTCGGCCGGGGCCAGGGTGTCGATACCGGCCTCGCCGCGGGTGGCGAGCAGGTAGACGACCTCGCGTCCGCCGTCGGTCCAGTCCGCGACGGCCGCCGCGCAGCCGTACTCCAGGTCGTCGGGGTGCGCGACCACCGCGAGGGCGCGCTGCCAGTCGGTGGGCATGGGCTGCAACTGATCCATGGACTCGGTCATACTGTGCACCCTAGGCCAAAGATCGCCGAGAGGCGGCCGGACGCAACGCCCGGGCCGCGGAGCGGCGTTGCCGGACCCACGGGACCCGACCCGGCCGCCGCCCCCACCTCACGGAGCCGCGCTGCCGGGCCGGCGTGGTCAGAACGTGACGACCGAGCGGAGCACCTCGCCGCGTTCCATGCGGGTGAAGGCCTCCTCCACCCCGTCGAGCGGGACGGTCTCGGAGACGAACGCGCCGAGGTCCAGGCGGCCCTGGAGGTAGAGGTCGATCAGCATCGGGAAGTCGCGCTCGGGCAGGCAGTCGCCGTACCAGGAGGACTTCAGCGCGCCGCCGCGGCCGAACACGTCGAGCAGCGGCAGCTCCAGCTTCATCTCGGGGGTGGGGACGCCCACCAGGACGACCGTGCCGGCCAGGTCGCGGGCGTAGAAGGCCTGCTGGTAGGTCTCGGGGCGGCCGACGGCCTCGATCACCACGTCCGCGCCGTGCCCGCCGGTCAGCTCCTGGATCGCCTTGACCACGTCCTCGGTGCGGCCGTTGACGGTGTGGGTGGCGCCCAGCTGCCGGGCCCACCGGAGCTTGCGGTCGTCGAGGTCCACCGCGATGATCTTCGCCGCGCCGGCCAGCCGGGCGCCGGCCACGGCGGCGTTGCCCACTCCCCCGCAGCCGATGACGGCGACGGAGTCGCCGCGCCCGACGTTGCCGGTGTTCAGCGCGGCGCCCAGGCCCGCCATCACCCCGCAGCCCAGCAGTCCGGCGACGGCCGGCGAGGCCGCCGGGTCGACCTTGGTGCACTGGCCGGCGGCCACCAGCGTCTTCTCGGCGAAGGCGCCGATGCCCAGCGCCGGGGACAGCCGGGTGCCGTCCTCCAGGGTCATGGGCTGCGCGGCGTTGTGGGTGGCGAAGCAGTACCAGGGGCGGCCCCGCTTGCAGGCCCGGCAGGTGCCGCAGACCGCGCGCCAGTTGAGCACGACGAAGTCCCCGGGGGCGACGCCGGTGACGTCCGGCCCGACGGCCTCGACCACCCCGGCCGCCTCGTGGCCGAGCAGGAAGGGGAACTCGTCGTTGATGCCGCCCTCGCGGTAGTGCAGGTCGGTGTGGCACACCCCGCAGGCCTGGACCTGGACGAGGGCCTCGCCGGGGCCCGGATCGGGGACGAGCACCGTGGTCGTCTCCACCGGTGCGCCCTTGCTCCGCGCGATGACACCTCGTACGCGATGCGTCACGTCGTACCCCTTCTTCCGTTGATCGGCCCGGTGAACGAACGTACACGGCCGGGACCCCGTACGGCAGTTGGCCTCACCGGCCCGGGGACGCGAGCTCCGGCGGTACGGCCTCGCGGACGGCGGCGGCGAAGGCGGCCACGGCGGGGTGACCGCCGGCGCCGCTGCGGAAGGCGATCTTCGTACGGCGCTGCATCGGCAACCGGGTGAGGCTGACCCCGGACCCCTCGCAGCCGGCGGACCGGTCGACACCCAGCTGCGGTACGACGGCCACGCCCTGGCCCGCGGCCACGAGCGCCAGCACGGTCGGGAACTCGTCGACCTGGTGGCGCACCCGCGGGCCGAACCCGGCCGCCTGGCAGGCCCGCACGGTCATGGCGTGGCAGAGGGTGCCTGGAGTGGCGGTGATCCACGGCCTGTCCCGGTGCGCGCGGAGCACGGCGCCCTGGTCGGGCCCGGGGGTGTCGGCGGGGTCGGGACCGGCCCCGGCGGGGGACGCGAGGTACATGGACTCGCTGTAGAGGGGTTCGGTCTCCAGGCCCGGTTCGGGCGGGGCGGGTACGAAGTCGTACTCGTGGACGAGGGCCACGTCCAGGTCCCCGCCGCGCAGGGCGTGGGCGACGGCCGCCGGGTCGGTCTCGCAGACCATGGGTTCCAGCCGGGGGTGGCGGCGGGCGAGGGTGACCAGGGCGGCCGGGACGATGGCCCGGGTGGCGGTGGGGAAGGCGCCGATCCGCAGGGCGCCGGCCAGGCCCTGGCGGGCCTCGGCGAGATCGGCGTCGGCCTGTTCGAGGCGTTCGAGGACGGCCTCGGCGTGGCCCACGAGGTGCCGGCCGGCGGGGGTGAGCCGGACCCGGCGGCCGGTGCGTTCGAGCAGCGGCAGGCCCGCTTCGCGTTCGAGGACGCTCAGTTGCTGGGACACCGCCGAAGGGCTGAACGACAGGGCTTCGGCGACGGCCGCGATGGTGCCGCGGCGGGCGAGTTCGCGCAGCAGGCGCAGGCGTCTGACGTCGAGCATCGGCTCAGCTTACGCTTCAGGTAAGAAAAGCGAACTGGACCTGAGGCTCGGTGCGCACGATTCTCCTGTGCATGGCACAGGACATGATCGACATCGCGCCGCCGGGCGGCATCCACGTTCCCCTCGTCACCCCCTTCTCGGCCTCCGGGGAGGTGGCGGCGGACGCCCTGGAGGGGCTCGCGCACGAGGTGCTGGACGCGGGTGCGGCCGGTGTCGTCGCGCTCGGCACCACGGCGGAGGCGGCCGCGCTGGACCCGGCGGAGCGGGCGCTGGTGACCGAGGTGTGCGCCCGGGTGTGCGCCGAGCGGGGCGCGGTGCTGACCGTCGGCGTCGGCAGCTCCGACACCAGGGCCGGCGAGGCCGCGCTGGGCGCCCTGGCGCGGTGGCCGCAGGCGCGGGCGGCGCTGGTGACCGTGCCCGCGTTCGTACGGCCGTCACCGGCGGGCGTGGTGGCCCACTTCGCCCGGCTGGCCGCGGTCAGCCCCGTGCCGTTGATCGTCTACCACATCCCGTACCGGACGGGGCTGCCGCTGGACGCGGCGACCCTGCGCACGCTCGGGGAGCTGCCGGGGGTGGTGGGTGTGAAGTACGCGGGCGGCGGCATCGACCAGGAGACGGTGGCGCTGCTCGCCGATCCGCCGGCCGGGTTCTCGGTGCTGGCCGGGGACGACGTGTACCTCTCCCCCATGCTGGCGCTCGGCGCGACGGGCGGCATCCTCTCCTCCGCCCACCTGGCGACGGCGCGGTTCGTGGAACTGGCCGCGGCCTGGGAGGCCGGGGACACGGCCCGGGCGCGGGCGCTCGGGCACGCGCTGGCGAGGTTCTCGGCGGCCGCGTTCGCCGAGCCCAATCCCGTGGTGGTCAAGGCCGTGCTGCACGCCCAGGGGCGGATCCCGACGCCGGACGTCCGGCTGCCGCTGCTGCCGGCGGCGCCGGCGTCGGTGGCGGGGGTGGAGGCGGCGCTGGCAAGGGTGGAGGCGGCGCCGGCGGAGGTGGAGGCGGTGCCGGCGGCACCGGGATTCTGACACCCTCGGCGGATCTGTCCATTTTGCACCGGATCAATACTCGGATCGGCATTTACCGGGGAACGCAAACAACGCCCTTCTCGACCCCAACAGCAGCACTTGCCCAGGTATGAAAGCGGGGCTGTTCATGGGCCGCTCCGGGTGACGTCAGTCACTCGGAGCGGCCCAACATCATTCTTTTCCGGGGCCCGCAACCCAAGGGGGAAAAGGCGAGTTGGGTGTGCCCGAGATCATTGCGCGGAGGTAATTCGAGGGCCTAATCCCCATTATCGATCACATCGGGAATTTCAAGGGTTGTTCCCGGGCTTCCGGCTCGCTTACGGTCGCCCCGATTCCCCTCCCGCACCCCCCATGTGAGGAATTCGCCCATGCGCGCCAAAGGCAGGCACCGTCGCCCCAAGAACAACGCGATCACCCGTCGGATCGCCGTCGCCGGTACCGGTGGCGCGGCCCTCGCGATGCCGCTGATCGGCGCCACCGCCGCCGAGGCGCAGCCGGCGGCCGCCGCGCAGGCGCCGCAGGTCATGGCCATGACGAAGACCGCGCAGGCCGTGGCGGCCGGGCAGCCGGCGAAGGCACCGGCCAAGGCGTCGGCCAAGCCGGTGATCTATTCGGTGGTCACGGGCGACACCCTTTCCGAGATCGCCCAGGAGCATTCCGTCAGCGGCGGCTGGCAGCAGCTGTACGCGGACAACAAGGCGCTCATCGGCAGCGACCCCTCGGTGATCCGGCCGGGTCTGAAGCTGACGATCGGCGGCCCCGCCAAGGCGGCCCCCGCGGTCGTCCAGGCCGCCGCTGCGCCGGCGAAGTCGTACCCGAACAACCTCGACGGCTGGATCCGCGAGTCCCTGGACGTCATGGCCAAGCACGGAATTCCCGGCACCTACCACGGGATCCACCGCAACGTGATGCGCGAGTCCTCGGGCAACCCGCGCGCCATCAACCTCTGGGACTCCAACGCCGCGGCCGGCATCCCCTCGAAGGGCCTGCTCCAGGTCATCGACCCGACCTTCAAGGCGTACCACGTCCCCGGCACCTCGCTGGACTCGTACGACCCGGTCGCCAACATCACCGCGGCGTGCAACTACGCGGCCGCCCGCTACGGCTCCATCGACAACGTCTTCGGCGCCTACTGATCCCACCGACCGCCCGCCGATCCCCCGTCAGGGCCGGGCGGCCACCGCCCGGCCCGTGGGCCCGGCGTGATCGTCAGCAGCGGAGGTGGTCCTCCGTCAGCGTGCCCTGGGTGGTGCGCAGGGTGCGGTCGTGGCAGGTGGTCGGGGTGTGCAGGCGGTAGCGGGTGGTCGTGGTGCCGACCGCGTGGCGCTGGTCCCGCGGGACGCCCGTCGTGTACGTCGCGTCGCCCTCGTAGGTGTGGTCGCGCAGGCTCCGGCTCGGGAGGCGACCCGGGCGGGTGGTGCGGGTGTCGGCCCGGTCGGTCAGGGCGAGGACCGTGCGCAGACGGGCGTCCGTGCCGATCGTGGTCGTGCCGTCCATCGTGTAGGTGCGCTCCGTGCGCACCACCGTGCCATGGCCGGAGGTCACCGTCTCCTCGTCGGTCCAGGTGGCCCGGAGCGCGTCCCGGTTCTCGCCCTCCGTCCAGCGGTGCACCGAGGTGGTGCGCACGGACCGGCCGACCGTGGTGACGACCCGCCCGTGGGAGGTGTCGAGGTAGCCCGCGACCGTGAGGCGGTGCCCGCCCTCGGTGTCCAGGCGGTGCTCCTGCGGACCCGGGGTCCAGCGCGAGGAGTTGGCCGGATCGCTCTGCTCGTGCCGGGTCAGCGCGCCGGGCACGACCGCGCGGCCGGCGTCCTGCCACAGCAGCAGGTTGGTCGGCGTGCTCCAGCCGCTCTGCCCCGCCGGCACCCCGGCGACGGAGACGTCGACCGCGTGCGGCCGGCCGTCGTTGAGCAGCGCCGCGAACGGCGTGAGGTCGTACACCACCGGCTGGACGTCGAAGGCGCGCGGCCCGGGCGTGACGTACCACAGGAACGGGTTCGACCAGCCGCCGGTCCACACCGTCGGGAACGGCGCCGCGATCCCGGCGAGGGTCCCGTCGACGCGGATCTGCACCTCGCGGTAGGGGCCGTCGGCCGCCTTGCACGAGTACGGGGCCGCGTCCGGGGTGGTCATGTACCAGTACTCCTCGCAGCCGCCGCCCGACCCCGTCGCGTAGACCTCGGCTAGGAGCCGTTCGGTGTTGCGCGGGGTGGTGACCGGGGTGCCCGCCGTGACCGGGACGACCCGGTCGGGCACCTCGTCGCGGCCGGCGGGCCGGGTGCGGCCCTCGGCGGCGTAGAAGGTCAGCGTCACCTTGACGTCGATGACGCCCGTGTACGTGTCGTTCACGACGTTGCCGATGAGCATCTCGACCGGCTGCGCACGGCGGAAGGTCTGCGCGTAGCGGGTGACGTCCTTCTCCACGGACCACTGGATCCCGTCGGGCGACGGTTGCGGGGTGGAGGTCCGCAGGATCTCGACCCCGCCCATGGAGAGGTACCCGAGCCGGTCGTACTGGCGGCCCTTGACCTTGCCGTCGAGGCGGAGCACGACCTCGGCCCAGGGGCCGGCGCAGTCGGCGGGCGGAGTGTAGCGGCCCGTGTACGGGGTGAAGTCGCGGAACTGCGCCTCGGCCACCGTGATCTCGCAGGACCGGGTCGACGGGCGTTCGACCGGCGGGTCGGCGGTCAGCGGGTCGTGCCAGTCGCTGCCGAACTCGGCAGGCGGGGTCGGTCCCCCGGCCGCCGCGGCGGGCCCGGCCGCCGTCAGGGCGCCGGCGGCCAGCAGCAGCGCGCCGAGCATGCTCATGATCCTCGTTCGTGTCATGGCCCCGCAGTGAAGCGCGGCCCGGCGGCGTCCGCCAGGGTCCGGGCCCGGCCCTGGCGTGATCCGGCCGCACCCGTACGGCGGAGTGTGGGCGCGGTCGGAGCGGGTAACCGCGCGGCATGAGGCCAGTGATCGACAGCACGGTCCCCCTCCTGCTGCGGGGCTACGCGTGGCTGCCCGCCAAGCGCCGGCGCGCCGGCGACGACGGCGGGGGGCTGGTGCGCGCCCGGCTGCTGGGCAGGCCCGCGGTCTTCCTCCACGGACCGGCGGCGGTGCGTTTCTTCTACGACGAGCACCACGTGCGCCGCGGCGGCGCCCTGCCCGAACCGGTGCTGGACACGCTCTTCGGCCAGGGCGCCGTCCACACGCTCGACGGGGACGCCCACCGGATCCGCAAGGCCCTGTTCACCGAGCTGCTGATGGACCCCGAGGCCGTCGCCACGCTCACCGACACCGTCGTACGGCACTGGCGGGAAGCCGCGGCGCGCTGGTCCGAGCGGTCCCGGGTGACCCTCTTCGACGAGGTGGCGGTGGTCCTGGCGACGGCCGTGTGCGCCTGGGCCGGGCTGCCGCACACCGGCCGCGCGGCCGCCCGGCTCGCGCGGGACTGCGTGGCGATGGTCGACGGCTTCGCCACGCCCGGACCGCGCCACTGGCGGGCCCGCCGGGCCCGGGCGCGGCAGGAGCGGGTCCTCGCCCGGACGGTCGAGCGGGCCCGGGCCCAGGGGGCGCGGGGGAAGGTGCTGGAGCGGGTGGCCGGGCAGCGCGACGCCGACGGCGAGCTGCTGGACGCGCGCACGGCGGCGGTGGAGCTGCTGAACATCGTCCGTCCGACCGTCGCCCTCGCCTGGTTCGTCACCTTCGGCGCGCACGCCCTGCACCGGCACCCGGAGCTGCGCGACGAACTGCGGGCGGCCCAGGAGCCCTCGTTCGAGACGGCGTTCGCGCACGAGGTGCGCCGCTTCTACCCCTTCGCCCCGTTCGTCGGCGGGCGGGCCGTGACCGACCTGACCTGGGGCGGCGAACCGATCGCGAAGGACAGCATGGTGCTGCTCGACCTGTACGGGCAGAACCACGACCCCGCCCTGTGGGAGCAGCCGTACCGCTTCGACCCGCGCCGGTTCCTGGGCCGGCCGCCCGGTCGCGACGAGCTGGTGCCGCAGGGCGGCGGGGACGCGCGCGGCGGCCACCGCTGCCCGGGCGAGGACGTGGCCGTGCAGGTGGTGGGAGCGCTGTGCACGGAGCTGGCACGGATGGAGTTCGACGTGCCCCAGGAGCAGGACCTGCGGATCCCGCTGCACCGGATCCCGACCCGGCCGCGCAGCGGATTCGTGATCGCCACCGTCCCGACGGGAGGCTGACCATGCAGCGGGCCGCGCTGTTCGACGTGGACGGCACCCTGACCGACACCACGTACCTGCACGTGACGGCCTGGTTCGAGGCCCTGCGCCAGGCCGGGCACAGGGTCCCGATGCGGGCCGTGCACCGGGCCGTCGGGCTGCCGTCGAAGGACCTGCTGGCCCATCTGCTGGGCGAGGACCGGGACCCGGACCAGGACGAGCAGCTGACTGCCGCTCACGACGCCCTGTACGCCACGTGGTTCGAGCGGTTGCCGGCCCTGGAGGGGGCGGGCGACCTGCTGCGGCGGCTCGACGGGCTCGGGTGGACCGTGGTCCTGGTGACCTCGGCCTCCGGCACCGAGCTGGAGGCGCTGCGCGCGGCCATCGACGCCGATCCCGTCATCGCGGCCACCACCAGCGCGGACGAGGTCTCGCGGGGCAAGCCGGATCCCGAGCCGGTCCACCGCGGGCTGGAGCTGGCCGGGGTCCGGCCGGAGCGCGGGGTCTTCGTCGGGGACTCCGTATGGGACATGGAGGCGGGGGTGCGGGCCGGGGTGACCTGCGTCGGCCTGTTGTCCGGGGGCATTCCGGAGCCGGACCTGAGGCGGGCGGGCGCCTCGGCGGTCTACGCGCATCCGGCGGAGCTGCTGGCCCGGCTGGAGGAGAGCCCGTTCGCGAGCGGGTCCGCCGACCCGTCCGCGAGCCCGTCCGCGAGCCCGTCCGCGAGCCCGTCCGGGAGCCCGTCCGGGAAGGCGGCGCCGAGCGCGCCGTAGCGGGGCCGCCGGCAGCCGCCGCCCGCCCGGCCCGCAGCCGCCCGGCCCGGCGGGGACGCGTCGTAGCGGCCCGCTCCGGAGGGGGCGGGCCGCTACGGTCGTGGAGCGGGGGCGGACCTACATCGAGCGGCGCTTGTCGCGTGCCGTCTGCCGGGCGGTGTCGGACATGGCGTCCTCGACCTTGCCCTTCATCTTCTCGGTCTTGCCCTTCATCTTCATGCTCTCGTCGTCGGTCATGTCGCCGACGGTTTCCTTGACCTTGCCCTTGACCTGGTCCGCCTTGGCCTTGGCCTTGCCCTTCGCCTTGTCCATGACCTCTCCCTTCCGGAGTCGAGCGGCGCCGGATCGGGCGCCCGCTGGGCGGGTACCCGGCCGTTCGCCGGGTATGCGCCCTTGCGGGCCTACGACAGCTTGCCGTCGTAGTCCGGCAGCTTCACCGTGCGCTCGGCGTGGCCGCCGACCAGGTCGCTGTGGTTGTTGCCGATGTTGGCGATGATCGTGTAGCCGCGGGCCTCGATCTCGGCGCGCTTGGCCGTCTTGTACGTGCTGACCTCGTGGAAGAGGTCGGGCAGGTCGCGCACGTAGAGGCCGGTCACCGGGTAGCCCACCTGCTTGAGGTTGTACAGGGTGAGCGACTCGATGATGCCCGGGCGGGCGGTGACGAAGAAGACGGCGACGCCGCGGGAGTGGGCGTACTGCACGAGGGCCCGGACCTTGGTGATGGCCGGGGTCGGGAAGGTCCAGAAGTAGTGGAAGTCCGTCTCCAGCGACGAGTTGTCGATGTCGAGGACCAGGGCCGGCTTCTCGCCCGGCCGCGCCGCCGCGATGCGCTGCTCGATGTGCGGGCGGGCCTCGTCGACGACCGCGGCCACGTCGCGCTGCCAGGTCGCGTAGTCGATGCCGAGGATGGCCGCGTTGCCGCCGGGGGCGGACGCCTGCGCGACCGCCACGGGGGCGGGGGCCGGGGCGGTGGCGGCCTGGGCGGCGGTGGCCGGGACCAGGGTGAGCACGGCGGTCGCCGCGGCCGCGGCGACGGCCGAACGGGAGGTGCGGGGGCGGGAGGGCATCTGCATGTGGGGGGCTCCTCGGTGGCGGCACGGGGGCGCGCCGCACCGGGGACCGGGCGACGCGCTCGCATTGGCATGAACGCAACCAAGAATCAGCGAGAACCGGCCAGGAATCTACTGGCCGGTAAGGAACTTTTCGCGACCAGGAAGTGAACCAACGCCCCTACGGGGTGGGCGACTTCCGGGTGCTGCCCCGCCGTGCAGGGGGACGGATCAGGACGGCCGGTAACGCAACGGATGGTCGGCCGGCACCTCGACCAGGACGATCCGCACCCCGTCCGGGTCGGCGATCCACATCTCGATCAGCCCCCACGGCTCCTGCTGCGGCGGGCGCAGGACCTCCACCCCGCGCCCGCGCAGTTCCTCGTACGCCGCCCGTACGTCGGCCACCTGGAGCCAGAGCCGCAACCCCGGGGCCGTGGCCGTGGCCGGGTCGGCGCGGCCGGAGACCTCCAGGAAGCCACCGCCGAGGAAGTAGACCGTGCCCCGGTCGGGGCCGGTGCCGAACTCCCGGTGGACGGCGAGGCCGAGGGTCTCGCCGTAGAAGGCGCGGGAGCGTTCGGGATCGGTGGGGCGCAGCAGGACCCGGCTGCCGAGGACGTGCACCATGCCCCCAACCTAGTGCGCGGAGCCGGCGTGCGCACGGCTCCGCCGGCGTGGCGCCGCCGGCCCGGCCCCGCCGGCACGGTGCCGGCGGAGCGCGGCCCGGTCCGCTAGAGCGCCGGGTAGTCGGTGTAGCCGCGGGCGTCGCCGCCGTAGAACGTGGCCTGGTCCGGGGTGTTGTACGGCCCCTCGGCGCGCAGCCGGGCCGGCAGGTCGGGGTTGGCGAGGAAGAGGCTGCCGAAGGCGACGACGTCCGCCACGCCCTCCTCGACCAGGCCGAGGGCGCGGTGGTCGGTGGGACCGTCGGTGGCCGGGTTGAGGATCAGGCGACCGGAGAACTGCTCGCGCAGGGCGAGGGTGATCCCGCGGGTGCCCGCGGGCTCCATGATGTGCAGATAGGCGAGGCCCAGCTGGTCGATCTCCTTGACCAGCGCCTCGTACGTCGGGAGCGGGTCGGGCTCGTCGATGTCGTTGAAGGGGTTGCCGGGCGAGACCCGCAAGGCGGTGCGCTCGGCACCGATCTCGGCGGCCACGGCCTTGACCGTCTCGACGGCGAAGCGGATGCGGTTCTCGACGGTGCCGCCCCACTCGTCCGTGCGCCGATTGGTGCCGGGGGCCAGGAACTGGTGGATCAGGTAGCCGTTGGCGCCGTGCAGTTCGACGCCGTCGAAGCCGGCCTCGATCGCGTTGCGGGCGGCGCTCGCGTAGTCGGCGATCGTCTGCCGCACCTCCGCCGCGGTCAGCTCCCGCGGGGTGACGAAGTCCTGGGGACCCTCGGGGGTGAAGACCTGGCCCTTGGCGGCGACCGCGGAGGGGCCGACCGGCGTCAGGCCGTCCGGGAGCAGGGACGGGTGGCCGATCCGTCCGGTGTGCATGAGCTGCGCGAAGATCCGGCCGCCGGCGGCGTGCACGGCGTCGGTGACCCGGCGCCAGGCGGTGACCTGCTCGGCGCTGTGCAGGCCGGGCGTGAAGGGGTAGCCCTGACCGACCGGCGAGGGCTGGATGCCCTCGGTGACGATCAGCCCGGCGGAGGCGCGCTGGGCGTAGTACTCGGCGGTGAGCTCGGTCGGCACTCCCCCCGCTGCCGCGCGGCTGCGCGTCATCGGGGCCATGGCGATGCGGTTGGCGAGCTCGGCACCGCCGACGTGGATCGGGTCAAAAGCGCTGGTCATGACTGCCCTCACAGGTTAATTGGTCGGCCAATGATTGGCTGCGGAGCCCACCATACACCCATTCATTGGCCGACCAAGTTAAAATCTGCCGCAGGGGGCACGGGATGCTGGATCCTGGGAGGCGGGCGACGCGAGGACGGGAGCCGAACGATGACGACCACGACGCACGGGGTCACGCAGGAGCAGGGTGCCGCGGCGCCGCGCTGTCCGGGGCCGCCGAGCGCGATGCTGGACGGGCCGGTCAGCCATGCCGTGAGCAAGGTGGCGCGGCTGCACCGGATCGTCGCGGGGCGGCTGCTGCGGGAACTGGGCCTGCATCCGGGGCAGGAGTTCTTGATGATGCACCTGTGGGACAACGGGCCGGTCCGGCAGTCGGAACTGATCAAGACCGTGGGCCTGGACCCCTCCACCGTGACCAAGATGCTCCAGCGCCTGGAACAGGCGGGCCACGTCCGCCGCTGCCCGGACCCGGCCGACCGCCGGGCCTCCCTGGTCGAGGCCACGGAGACCAGCTGCGGCCTGCTCCAGCAGGTCCGCGAGGCCTGGGCCGAACTGGAACGCCGGACCCTGACCGGCCTGGACGAGGCCGAGAGCGCGGAACTGCTGCGGCTCCTGCGGAAGGTCGAGGGAGCCCTGTGCACGGAGGCAGCAACGGACCCGACGTGCCGCACCGATCCGGACCCCGGTTGACGCCCTGCCGGGCGGCGCGGCAGGCCCGGGCGATGCCCGGCCGGGCGGCGACGTGGGCCGGGGCGAAGCACGGCCGGGCGGCGACGTCGGCCAGCGCGAAGTCCGGCCGGGCGGAGCAGCAGGCCAGGGCGAAGCCCGGCTGGGCGCCCTACGGGGGGGCGGGGGCGTCGTACGGGTTCAGCGGGACTTCGGCCTACGGCCAGGCTCAGCCGCGTTGCGGCGTACGGCCAGGGCGGGGGCCCGCCGGGCGGCGCATGGCCAGGAGCGGAGCCGCGACCCGGCGGGCGGCCGCTGGGGCCCGCCGGGCAGCGGCGCGTGCCCGGAGCGCGGACCCGCCAAGCTGCGGCGCGCGCTCAGGCGGAGCCGGCGTGTGCGGCGTACGGCCAGGGCCGGGGCCCGTCGGGCTGCGGCGGACGCCCAGGGAGGGACCGGAGGCGGTCAGGGGGCTCGGGCCGGGGCGGGGTGGCAAGGCGCCGGTCAGTCGGGCGGGGCGTGGAGTCGGTCGGCGAGGGACGCGAAGGTCGGCCACGGTTGCGTCGGGGGTCGCGGGTCCCAGGTCTTCTGGGCGACCGCCGCGAGCGGCCGGGCGATCCCGGCGGCGACCTGCGCCTGGGTCTGCGCGTTCGCGAGGTCGCACCAGACGGCGAGCCGGCCGCCGAGGATCTGGTCGGCGTACTGCGCCGGGACCGGCGTGGTGCCGCGCAGCACGAGCGGGGTCCACTGCTCGTAGATCCGGCGGCCGGTGGGGTACGTGAACTGGTTGGGCTCGCCCAGGACGTAGTACAGGAATTCGTCGTTGAGGTTCACCACCGGACGCCCCTCGCGCAGGTACGCCAGCGGGGGCCGGGCCCCGATCTCCTTGCCCGTCCAGTACTCGACCTGGAGGTCCTTGGCCGGGGTGACGACCCCGCCCGGGAAGAAGCCGTCGTTCCAGGCCTTCGGCTGCCGGCCGGCCGCGCGGACCACGGCGGCCCGGTCGTTCAGCCAACCCGTCGCCAGGTCGGCGACCTTGGCCCCGGCGCCGTACCGCTGCTGCGCGGCCCGGGCCAGCTGCGGGAAGGACAGCTGCGGGTTCTTGACCACCAGCGCCTGGTATTCGTCCGCGCCCAGGTGCCACGGGCTGCCGGGGAACAGCGGCAGGTACTCGCGCAGCAGGTCGTCCACGAGCCGGGCCGAGGCCGGGTTCGAGATGTCGACGGCGCCCTTGACCGCGGTGCCGTCGGCGTTGCGCAGCTGGAGCTCGGGGTGCGCGCGCAGTACGGCGCCGAGGTGCCCGGGTGAGTCGATCTCCGGGACGACCGTGATGTGCAGGCTCTTGGCGAGCGCGACGATCCGGCGCACCTCGGCCTTGGTGAGGTGCGGGGTGGACACGATCTCGGGGTGGCTGTCGGAGGCGATCCGGAAGGCCTGGTCGTCGGAGAAGTGCAGGCCGAGCTGGTTCAGCTTCAGGTCGGCCATCTCGCGCAGCCGGTCCTCGATCCAGTCGGGGGTGAAGTGCTTGCGGGCGATGTCGAGGTGGAGCCCGCGCTGCGGCTTGTCGGGCCGGTCGGTGACCGTGCCCTCGCCGATCGAACCGGCGGAGCGGACGGCCTGCTGGAGGGTGCGGGTGCCGTAGAAGACACCCGCCTCGTCGGGGCCGGCGATGCGGACGGTGCCGTCGCGGACGGTGAGGGTGTAGGACTCCGCGCCGCCGGAACCCCCGCCGGAACCGGTGGCGCCGAGGGCGAGTTCGACGTCGCCGCGCCGCGGGGCGGCGCCTTCGGCGTAGCCGATGCCCAGGCCCTTCGCCAGCAGCTCGCCCTCGTCCTTCAGAGCCGCGGCATCGTCCTGGGCGACGACCACACGGGCGCCGTCCGCCGGCTTCCAGCCGGGACCGCGGCCCGGCTGGAACGCGCGTACCGAGGGGATGGTGCGGGGGGCCGCGGCCGGCGGGTACGTCGGCGAGGGCGGCGGGGCCGGGTCGGTCGCGGCCGTGCCGGTGACCAGCGGTGTCGGCGCGGGGGTGCCCGCCAGGCCCCGCGGACCTCCGTCCTGCGGGGTGCCCGCGCAGCTGGTGAGGCCGAACGAGAGCACCGCAACGACTACGGCCGGCGCGGTGCTCCGGGCCCTGGTCCTCGGCTTCCGCATGAGTCACCACGTCCTCCACCCCAACGTCCCACCGGTGGCGGGCACGCGCGACCCGGGACGGCGGGCGGTCAGCCCAGCGCGGCGAGGGCGGCGAGGGCGGCCTCGCCGAAGGCGTGGTCCTGGGCGGGGGCGCCACCGCCGATGCCCAGGGCGCCGACGAGGCGGCCGCCGCGGCGGATCGGCAGCCCGCCGGCGAGGAACAGCAGCGGCCGGTCGAGGGCCGTGGGCAGGGTGTGGAACGGCCCGTCGGGACGGACGGCGTCGACCAGGTCGGCCGTCGCCGCGTCCAGCTGGAGGGCGGTGAAGGCCTTGCGGGTGCTGGTCTCGCCGGAGATCAGCACGGCCCGGTCGTCCCGCCGGAAGGCCAGCAGGTGCCCTCCGGCGTCGACGACGCTGACGCTGACGGCCACACCGTCCCGCTCCGCGGCCGCCACGGCGGCGGCGAGCAGGCGCTCGGCGTCGGCGGTGGTGAGCGGGTGGGGGGCCGGGGTGGGGGACGGGGCCGCGGCCGGGGTCACCGCCTGGGGCGCCGTCGGCTCCGCGACCGACGCATCGACCGGCTCTGCGACCGACTCTGCGACCGACGCCGGGGCCGGGGTGGGGCTGGGGCTGGAGGTGGGGGTGGTACGGGCGGACATGCGGGGGTGCTCCTTGTTCTTCGCTCTTCGGCGTTCTTCGCTCTTCGGCGTGGTGGTGGCGGTGGTCTAGCGCCGCGCGGCGGCTGCGGCGGGGGTCGTTCGCGGGGCCGGAGTGCGCG
>NZ_JAJAUY010000045.1 GCF_020532625.1 Streptomyces antimicrobicus
CCGGCATCACCTCCCGGGCCCCGCCCACGCCTCGCCTCGCCCCACGAGGCCGGTCCCGCCCGGCCAGGCCCCGCCCGGCCGGAGCCACCCGGCCCGGCCGCCGCCCGGCCGGAGCCACCAAGCCGGAGCCACCCGGCCCGCCCCGGCCCGCACCCCCCAAGGGCGGGCCGGGGTGGGGTTATCCCCCGGTTCGGACGCCGACGTGCTGGATGGTCGTGGTTCGGCGGGGGCGGGAGGGTGGTGGGGAGCGGTCGAGCGAGGGAGAGGAGAGGGAGCGGTGGGGAGTCGTGGGGTGGGTGAGGTGCTGCGGGCGCCCGTTCAGGGGCGGTTCTGGCGGGAGCTCGGGTTCGTGCTGCTCGGGATGCCGCTCAGCGTCCTGTACTTCTCGCTCGCCGTGACCGGGGTGAGCATGGGGGCCGGGCTGCTGGTGACCTTCCTGGGGGTGCCGTTGCTCGCCGGGGTGCTGGCCATGGCGCGCGGCTTCGGGCATCTGGAGCGGACCCGGGCGCGGGTCCTGCTGGGCATGGACATCGCCGATCCGGCGCCGGTGCGGGCCGCGCGGCGGCCCGACGAGTCCGAGGGCGGAGTCATGCGGTGGATCGGCGCCGTGCTCAAGAGCGGCAGTGCCTGGCGGCACCTGCTGTACTCGCTGATGCACTTCCCCTGGGCTGTGTTCTCGTTCTGCCTCGCGCTGACGCTCTCGACCGTCGGCTGGGCCCTGCTGCTGCACCCGCTCTGGTTCTGGGTCGTCCCGGCCTACACCGACCAGCCCGGGCTGCTGCTCTTCCAGAACGGCGACCACACCTACGTCCTGGACACCCCGGCGCGGATCGCGGCCTCGTGCCTGTTCGGCCTGCTGATCACCTTGTCCACCCCCTGGGTGGTCCGTGCCCTGGTCACCGTCGACAAGGTGCTGATCGGCGGCCTGCTGGGGCCGTCCCGGCTCGACTTCCGCGTGACGGAACTGGAGTCGGACCGGGGCGTCGTCGCCGACACCGCCGCCGCCGACCTGCGGCGCATCGAGCGGGACCTGCACGACGGCGCCCAGGCCCGGCTCGCCGCGCTCGCCATGGACCTCGGCCTCGCCAAGGAGAAGCTGGCCGAGGACCCGCGGGCCGCCGCCCGCCTGGTGGACGAGGCCCACGGGGAGGTGAAGACCGCGCTCAAGGAGCTGCGGGACCTGGCCCGCGGGATCCACCCGGCGGTGCTGACGGACCGGGGGCTGGACGCGGCGCTGTCGTCGGTGGCGTCGCGGTGCCCGGTGCCGGTGCGGGTGCGGGTGGACCTGCCGGCGCGGCCCGCCGCGGCGATCGAGGGGCTCGCGTACTTCACCGTCTGCGAGCTGCTGCGGAACGTCAGCAGGCACGCGGGGGCGCGCAGCGCCACGGTCGACGTGTGGCGCAGTGGCGACCGGTTGCTGCTCCAGGTCGCGGACGACGGCCGCGGTGGCGCACGGCCGACCGAGGGCGGCGGGCTGAGCGGGCTCCAGGAACGCCTCGGGGCGGTGGACGGCGTCCTCGTCGTCCAGTCGTCGCCTCCGGCCGCCGCTCGCCCCTCCGACTCCTCCGTCGAGTCCCCCGCCACCTCCTCCCACGAGTCCACCACCACTTCTCTCCGGCCCCCCGCCGCCTCTCCCCGGTCCCCCGCCTCCCCCGCCTACGCCGCCGCCACCGGCCTCCCCGCCGGCACCACCGTCACCGCCGAGCTTCCCTGGCGCGACTGAGCCCCGCCCCCGGCGCGGTCGGCCCTCCGGGCGTCGACACCGCCCGCGCCCGGCCCCCCGATATCCCCGCCGATTCCACTCGGCGACCGGCATGCTTGGCACAGCGTGCGCCGTGCATGCCGATCGATCGAGTGGAACAGGAGCGCCGGAGCCGTGGAAGACAGGGTGCGGGTGGTCATCGCCGAGGATTCAGTGCTGCTGCGTGAGGGCCTGACCCGGTTGCTGACCGACCGGGGCATTGACGTCGTGGCCGGCGTCGGGGACGCGGAAGCCCTGCTCAAGACGGTGTCGGACCTGGCGGGGCAGGGCGCGCTGCCCGACGTCGTGGTGGCCGACGTGCGGATGCCCCCCACCCATACGGACGAGGGCGTACGGGCGGCCGTCCAGCTGCGGCGGGAGCACCCGGGCATAGGCGTGCTGGTGCTGTCGCAGTACGTGGAGGAGCGGTACGCCACCGAACTTCTGGCCGGTTCCAGCACCGGAGTGGGCTATCTGCTCAAGGACCGGGTAGCCGATGTCCGAGAGTTCCTTGACGCCGTCGTACGGGTGGCCCGCGGCGGCACGGCCCTGGATCCCGAGGTCGTGGCGCAGTTGCTGGGCCGTAGCCGCAAGCAGGACGTGCTGGCCGCGCTGACCCCGCGGGAGCGGGAGGTACTGGGCCTGATGGCTGAAGGCCGGACGAATTCGGCGGTCGCCAGGCAGCTTGTTGTCAGTGACGGTGCGGTCGAGAAGCACGTGAGCAATATCTTCATGAAGCTGGGCCTCTCGCCGAGTGACGGGGATCACCGCCGCGTGCTGGCCGTCCTCACCTATCTGAACTCGTGAGTAGCTGACACACTTTCAGATGAGGGGTTGATCGTCTCATTCGGCGTTCCACCATGTGAGAGGTCCAGGGAAGGGCACCCTTACGGACGTAGGGTTGGCCTTGGAACCCACGCCTCGAAGGAGGTCCAGTTCAGTGACCAGCCAGGTCAGTAGCCCCGCCGAGCAGACCGGGGGCGCAGAAGGGGCAGAAGGCGCAGAAGGGGCTGTCGTGGGGGGACCGCGAGGCTCCCAGGGGCCGGGGGGCAAGGAGGTCCGCCGCCTCGATCGGGTGATCATCCGGTTCGCGGGTGACTCGGGTGACGGTATGCAGCTCACCGGTGACCGGTTCACGTCCGAGACGGCGTCCTTCGGCAACGACCTGTCGACGCTGCCGAACTTCCCGGCCGAGATCCGGGCCCCCGCCGGCACGCTGCCGGGCGTGTCCTCGTTCCAGCTGCACTTCGCCGACCACGACATCCTCACCCCCGGCGACGCGCCGAACGTCCTGGTGGCGATGAACCCCGCAGCGCTCAAGGCGAACCTCGCCGACGTGCCGCGCGGCGCGGAGATCATCATCAACACGGACGAGTTCACCAAGCGCCCGATGGCCAAGGTGGGCTACGAGACCTCCCCGCTGGAGGACGGGTCGCTGGACGCGTACAACGTCCACCCCGTGCCGTTGACGACGTTGACGGTGGAGGCGTTGAAGGACTTCGGGTTGTCGCGGAAGGAGGCCGAGCGGAGCAAGAACATGTTCGCGCTGGGTCTGCTGTCGTGGATGTACCACCGGCCGACCGAGGGCACGGAGAAGTTCCTGCGGCAGAAGTTCGCGAAGAAGCCCGAGATCGCCGAGGCGAACGTGGCCGCGTTCCGCGCGGGCTGGAACTTCGGGGAGACCACCGAGGACTTCGCCGTCTCCTACGAGGTCGCCCCCGCCACCACCGCCTTCCCCACCGGCACCTACCGCAACATCTCCGGCAACCTCGCCCTGGCCTACGGCCTGATCGCCGCCTCCCGCCAGGCCGACCTGCCCCTCTACCTGGGCTCCTACCCCATCACCCCCGCCTCCGACATCCTCCACGAGCTGTCCCGCCACAAGAACTTCGGCGTGCGGACGTTCCAGGCCGAGGACGAGATCGCCGGGATCGGCGCGGCGCTGGGCGCCGCGTTCGGCGGGGCGCTGGCCGTCACCACCACCTCCGGCCCCGGCGTGGCGCTGAAGTCGGAGACGATCGGGCTGGCGGTCTCGCTGGAGCTGCCGCTGCTGATCGTGGACATCCAGCGCGGCGGCCCCTCCACGGGCCTGCCCACCAAGACCGAGCAGGCCGACCTGCTGCAGGCGATGTACGGGCGCAACGGCGAGGCCCCCGTGCCGATCGTGGCCCCGCGGACCCCGGCGGACTGCTTCGACGCCGCCCTGGACGCCGCCCGGATCGCGCTGACCTACCGCACCCCGGTGTTCCTGCTCTCCGACGGCTACCTCGCCAACGGCTCCGAACCCTGGCGCATCCCCGACACCGAGGACCTGCCGGACCTGCGCACCCGCTTCGCGACCGGCCCCAACCACACTCTGGCCGACGGCACCGAGGTGTTCTGGCCCTACAAGCGCGACCCCCGCACCCTGGCCCGCCCCTGGGCGGTACCGGGCACCCCGGGGCTGGAGCACCGCATCGGCGGGATCGAGAAGCAGGACGGCACCGGCAACATCTCCTACGACCCGGCCAACCACGACCTCATGGTCCGCACCCGCCAGGCCAAGATCGACGGCATCGACGTCCCCGACCTCACCGTCGACGACCCCGACCGCACCGCCCGCACCCTCGTCCTCGGCTGGGGCTCCACCTACGGCCCCATCACCGCGGCCGTGCGGCGGCTGCGCACCGCGGGCACGCCGATCGCGCAGGCGCACCTGCGCCACGTCAACCCCTTCCCGAGGAATCTCGGCGAGGTCCTGAAGCGCTACGACAAGGTCGTGGTGCCGGAGATGAACCTCGGGCAGCTGGCCACCTTGATCCGGGCGGAGTACCTGGTCGACGCCCAGTCGTACACCCAGGTCAACGGCATGCCCTTCAAGGCGGAACAGCTCGCGAAGGCTCTTGAGGAGGCCATCAATGACTGAGGTCACGGTTCCTGACGGCAGCCGGCTGCTCTCCCTGGTGCCCAAGGCCGAGGGCCGGCAGTCGATGAAGGACTTCAAGTCGGACCAGGAGGTCCGCTGGTGCCCCGGCTGCGGCGACTACGCCGTCCTGGCCGCCGTCCAGGGCTTCATGCCCGAACTCGGCCTGGCCAAGGAGAACATCGTCTTCGTCTCCGGCATCGGCTGCTCCTCCCGCTTCCCGTACTACATGAACACCTACGGGATGCACTCCATCCACGGCCGCGCCCCCGCCATCGCCACCGGCCTGGCCACCTCCCGCCGCGACCTGTCCGTCTGGGTCGTCACCGGCGACGGCGACGCCCTCTCCATCGGCGGCAACCACCTCATCCACGCCCTGCGCCGCAACGTCAACCTCAAGATCCTCCTCTTCAACAACCGCATCTACGGCCTCACCAAAGGCCAGTACTCCCCCACCTCCGAAGTCGGCAAGATCACCAAATCCACCCCCATGGGATCCCTCGACGCCCCCTTCAACCCCGTCTCCCTCGCCCTGGGCGCCGAGGCCTCCTTCGTCGCCCGCACCGTCGACTCCGACCGCAAACACCTCACCGAGGTCCTGCGCGCCGCCGCCGACCACAACGGCACCGCCCTCGTCGAGATCTACCAGAACTGCAACATCTTCAACGACGGCGCGTTCGAGGTCCTCAAGGACCAGGAGCGGGCCCAGGAGGCCGTGATCCGGCTGGAGCACGGCCGGCCGATCCGGTTCGGGGCCGACGGCCACAAGGGCGTCGTACGCGACCCGGCCACCGGCGACCTCCAGGTCGTCGAGGTCACCGCGGAGAACGAGGCACGGATCCTGGTCCACGACGCCCGCGCCGCCTCGCCGACCACCGCCTTCGCCCTCTCCCGCCTGGCCGACCCCGACACCCTGTTCCAGACCCCCATCGGCGTCTTCCGCAGCGTCGAGCGCCCCGTCTACGACACGCAGATGGCGGAGCAGCTGAACGCGGCGGTCGAGCAGAACGGCAAGGGCGACCTGGCCGCGCTGCTGGCCGGCAACGACACCTGGACCGTCGTGGGCTGACCGGGCCGAACGCCCCAGGGGCCCGAGCGCACCCCGCTCGGGCCCCTTCGCATGTCCGCCGGACCGCCCCCGCGCGTCCGGGCCGGCAGAGGGACGTCGCAACATGTCATGACTGTCTTCAGCCCACGGACATGACATCCGGGCCTCCCGGCGATACCGTCGTGAGGTTGGCTTGAAGTCGTCCAGGAGGCTCCGTGAAGGCAGAGACCACCGAGCAGCGCGCCGGCCTGCTCTACGGCTTCGGCGCGTACGGGATGTGGGGCCTGGTGCCCCTGTTCTGGCCGCTGCTGAAGCCCGCCGGGGCCGTCGAGATCCTCGCCCACCGCATGACGTGGTCCCTGGCCGTCGTCGCCCTGCTGCTGCTCGCGATGCGGCGCTGGGGCTGGATACGCGACCTGGTCCGGCAGCCGCGCAAGCTGGCCCTGACCGCGCTGGCCGCCGCCGTCATCACCGTGAACTGGGGCGTGTACATCTGGTCCGTGAACAACGGCGCCGTGGTCGAGTCCAGCCTCGGCTACTTCATCAACCCGCTGGTCAGCATCGCCCTCGGGGTCATGCTGCTCGGCGAGCGGCTGCGCCGCGCCCAGTGGGTGGCGGTCGGCATCTGCGTGGTCGCCGTGGCGGTCCTGGCCGTCGGGTACGGGCGGCCGCCGTGGATCTCGCTGGTGCTGGCGTTCTCGTTCGGGACGTACGGGCTGATCAAGAAGAAGATCAACATGGGCGGTCTGGAGTCGCTGGCGGCCGAGACCGCCGTGCAGTTCCTGCCGGCCCTCGGCTACCTGCTGTGGCTGGGCTCCCGCGGCGAGTCCACCTTCACCGCGCAGGGACCCGGGCACGCCGCCCTGCTGGCCGTGACCGGCCTGGTCACGGCGCTGCCGCTGATCTGCTTCGGCGCGGCGGCGATCCGGGTCCCGCTCTCCACACTGGGTCTGCTCCAGTACCTGGCGCCGGTGTTCCAGTTCAGCCTCGGCGTCCTGTACTTCCACGAGGCCATGCCGCCCGAGCGCTGGGCCGGCTTCTCGCTCGTCTGGCTCGCGCTGACCGTCCTCACCTGGGACGCCCTGCGGACCGCCCGCCGCTCGCGGGCCGCGCTCGCCGGCTCCGCGACCGTGACGCCCGCCGGTCCCGCCAACCCCGCCTCCCCCGCCGGCGCGCCGGCCGCGCCGGCCGCGCACGAACCGGCGTAAATCCACCTGCACCAGCCCCACGATCCCCGCCATGGGCCACCCATGGCGGGGATCGTCCGTTATGCGAACTACGCTGACCGATTCCTGACCTTGACGGTGTGTCACACCGTCACTGACGATCGGGCTCGCACTGACGCTCCAACCTCGTACGTTCCGTTCCCATCCCCGTTCGGAATCACGGAGCCCCCACATGAGCCTCTCCGTCTCCCGGCGGCTGGCCGCGGTGACCGCGTTCGCGGTCGCCGGGCTGTTCGCCTCCACCGCCCCCGCGGCCCTCGCCGCGCCGACGGCCGTCACCGCGGCGCCCACGCCGCCCGACATCCCGGTGGCCAACGTCAAGGCCCACCTGGCGCAGTTCCAGTCCATCGCCACCAGCAACGGCGGCAACCGCGCCCACGGCCGGGCCGGCTACAAGGCCTCGCTCGACTACGTGAAGGCCAAGCTGGACGCGGCCGGCTACACCACCACGATCCAGACCTTCACCTCCTCCGGCGCCACCGGCTACAACCTGATCGCCGACTGGCCGGGCGGCGACCCCAACTCGGTGCTGATGGCCGGCTCGCACCTGGACTCGGTCAGCTCCGGCCCCGGCATCAACGACAACGGCTCCGGTTCGGCGGCCGTCCTGGAGACCGCGCTCGCCGTCTCCCGCGCGGGCCTGCAGCCCACCAAGCACCTGCGCTTCGGCTGGTGGGGCGCGGAGGAGCTGGGCCTGGTCGGGTCGAAGTACTACGTGAACAACCTGCCGAGCGCGGAGCGCGCGAAGATCTCCGGCTACCTCAACTTCGACATGATCGGCTCGCCGAACCCGGGCTACTTCGTCTACGACGACGACCCGACCATCGAGCAGACCTTCAAGACGTACTTCGCGGGCCTGAACGTCCCCACGGAGATCGAGACCGAGGGCGACGGCCGCTCCGACCACGCGCCGTTCAAGAACGTCGGCATACCCGTCGGCGGCCTGTTCACCGGCGCCGGCTACACCAAGACCGCGGCCCAGGCGCAGAAGTGGGGCGGCACCGCCGGCCAGGCCTTCGACCGCTGCTACCACTCCTCGTGCGACACCACGGCGAACATCAACGACACCGCCCTGGACCGCAACAGCGACGCCGTCGCCTACGCGATCTGGAACCTCGGCGCGGCCACCCCGGTCCCGCCCGGCCCGTCGTTCGAGAACACCACCGACGTCAGCATCCCGGACTCCCCCGGTGCCGCGGTGACCTCGCCGATCACGGTCTCCGGTGTCGCGGGCAACGCCCCGGCCACCACCAAGGTCGACGTCAACATCGTCCACACCTACCGCGGTGACCTGGTGATCGACCTGGTCGCCCCCGACGGGACGGCGTACCGGCTGAAGAACTCCTCCAGCTCGGACTCGGCGGACAACGTCGTCGCGACGTACACGGTGAACGCCTCCAGCGAGGTGGCCAACGGCGTCTGGAAGCTCCAGGTCAAGGATGTGGCCGGGGCGGACGTCGGCTACATCAACAGCTGGAGGATCACCTTCTAGGCCGGAGCCCCGCCCGGGGCCCCCGGTGCCCCTCCCGGTGCCCCGCCCGGAGCGCCCCCCGGAGCCGCCGCCGCGTCCAGCGGCGGCGGCTCCTTGATGTGGGCGCGCAGCTCCTCGGCCACCGCCGCCACGTCGGCGCGGCCGAGCTTGGCCGCCTCCACCAGATCGCCGAGCACCTCGGGCGGGGGCAGCTGCTCGGCGCCGGCCACGCGCAGGTACGAGCGGGTGGCGGCGGCCGCGTAGAACTCGTTCATCGGCGACTCCAGCGCCGGGCAGACGGCCAGCGTGTGCAGGAACGCGGCGGCCCGCCACGCGATGTCGGGGGCGGGCTGCTCGGGCACGAGGACCAGGTCGTTCTGGTGCCGGGCGACGGCTGCCACCACGCCGGAGGGGTCCCACACGGCGGGGTCGGACGGGAGGTGGTGGGCCAGAGCGGTCCAGGCCCACTCCATGGTGATCTTCAATTGCCGAACCGCTCCTGGAAGTAGCCCCAGTGGACCGCGAACTCCTCTATGCCGGTCAGGAAGTCCGTGCGGTCCTGGTCCAGTTCGCGTTCCGTGACCTCGGTGATCAGCGCGGACACCGTCGTCCCCAGGGCCGCCGCACGCGCCTTGAGGCGGTCGTGGAACTCCTCGTCCAGGCGGATGGTGACGTGTCTCGACATGCCCTTCACGGTACGGCACGGCGACGGGCCGGGACACCCGGTCCCGGCCCGTCGCCCGTGCTCCGAGGCGCGCTCGCCGGCTACTTGTTCGCCTCGGCGGCCTTCACCAGCGCGTCCTTGGTGACGGCGCCGACGTAGACCTTGCCGTCGTCCGTGACCAGGGCGTTGACCAGGCGGGTCGACAGCACCCGGCCCTCGCCGAAGCTGCCGGAGACCTTCTCGCCGAGGGAGTTCAGGAAGTCCTGGGCCTGCTTCGGCGCGTTCTTGTCGTTCTCCAGCTCCTTCAGGCCCTTGCCCGCGCCGGAGTCGATCCGGGCGATGGTCGACCAGCCCTCGCCGAGGATCCTGGGCTCGCCCTGACCGCCGGCGCCGCCGGTCAGGCCGTCGAGCCCGGGCAGCATGTCGAGGCCCTTGAAGCCCTTGTCGAAGCCCTTGCCGGCGTGGTCGCCACCGCCCTCCACGACCTTCGCGCCCTTGGGCGGGGTGAAGTCGAACGTGCCCGCCGCCGGGGCGGCGAACTCCACCTTGGTGAAGCCCGCGTCCACGATCGGCTTGCCGCCCTGGCTGGAGAGCAGCTGGAAGCGCAGCGGCACGCCGTTCTTGGCGTCGACCGCGATCTGGACCGAACCGACCGTGGAACCGGCCTGCTTGGGCTTGAGCACGAGCTGGTAGGCGTCCCGGCCGGCCACCTGGGCGGTCTCGCCGACACTGACGTCGGTGGTCGGGCCGGCGGCCTTCAGGGCCTCCTCGGCCAGCTGCTTGGGCGTGGAGGGCATCCGGTCGGCGGTCTTGTGCTCCTTGCCGCCGCTGCCCTGCCGGTCCTTGCCGTGCCCGCCCTGGCCCGCCTCCGGGTTCTTCTCGTGGAAGACCTCGTTCGACTTGCTGTCGTAGCCCCAGACCTCGTCGCCGTTGTGGACGAAGGAGTACTCGTCCTTGCCGTCGAGGAAGGTCACCTTCTGCCGGTCCGGGCCGTCGGCGGCCACCTTGAAGGTGTGCGTGCCGTTCGCCAGCTGGGCGATCTTGTCCTCGGGCGAGGCCGAACCGCCGGTCATCCCACCGCCGCCCAGCAGGCCGGACGCGATCTTCGGCAGGCCGAGGTCGGTGCTGATCCTGGCCGTGCCGGACAGCTGCTGCACGTCCGAAGCCGCGATCTTCTCGATGAGCTCCTGCGCCGTGATCTTCGGCAGGTCCGGGCTGCCGGCGTTCGCGAAGGCCGGGACCATCGCGACGGTCGCCGCGGCCACACCCGCCACCGCGATCGGTACGGCGTACCGCGCGGCCTTGCGAGGAGTCTTCGTGTTGCCTGCCATGTCAGTGACCTGCCCTCTGTGTCTTGGGGCGGCGACCGCCGTGTCGCCGCGCTCACCCGATCCGGTGGGGTTGGTACATCCATCTGACCAAATCGGGCCCGCCGCGGCGTCAGCCCGCGGAGCCAACTCCGCGTACGACCCTGGGATGACATGACGAGGCCCCTCCGCCTACGTCCCGTAGGGGTCGGAGGGGCCCGGTGCGCCGGCTCGCGCCGCTCAGCCGGCGCGGTGCACCACCGCGTCGCACAGCTCCACCAGCGCCGCCTTGGCGGTGCAGTCCGGCAGCGGCGCCAGCAGCGCCCGCGCGTCCTCGGCGTAGCGCACGGTGTCCCGGCGGGCCTGCTCCAGGGCCGGGTGCGCGCGCAGCCGGGTCAGGGCCTCGGCGAGCCGGGCGTCGTCCGTGAGGTCGCCCTCCAGCAGGCGTACGAGGTCGAGGTCCTCGGCCCGGCCGTCGCGGGCTGCGGCCTCGCGCAGCCGCAGCACGGGCAGGGTCGCGATGCCCTCGCGCAGGTCGGTGCCGGGGGTCTTGCCGGACTCATGGGCGTCGGAGGCCACGTCGAGGACGTCGTCGGCGAGCTGGAAGGCCAGGCCGAGCCGCTCGCCGTACTGCGTGAGGATGTCGACGACCCGCTCGTCGGCGCCGGACATCATGGCGCCGAAGCGGCAGGAGACCGCCACCAGCGAGCCGGTCTTGCCGGCCATGACGTCCAGGTAGTGCTCGACCGGGTCGCGCCCGTCGCGCGGACCGGCGGTCTCCAGGATCTGACCGGTCACCAGCCGCTCGAACGCCTCGGCCTGGATGCGTACGGCCTCCGGGCCGAGGTCCGCCAGGATGTGCGAGGCGCGGGCGAAGAGAAAGTCACCCGTCAGGACGGCCACGGAGTTGCCCCAGCGGGCGTTGGCGCTCTCCACACCGCGCCGCACGTCCGCCTCGTCCATGACGTCGTCGTGGTACAGCGTGGCGAGGTGGGTCAGTTCCACGACCACCGCGGAGGGCACGATGCCCGGGGCGTAGGGGTCGCCGAACTGCGCGGCCAGCATCACCAGCAGCGGCCGGAAGCGCTTGCCCCCGGCCTTCACCAGGTGCTGGGCGGCCTCGGTGATGAAGGGGACTTCGCTCTTGGTGGCCTCCAGCAGACCCGCCTCGACGGCGGTCAGTCCCGCCTGGACATCGGTCTCGAGAGCCTGGTCCCGCACGCTCAGTCCGAACGGCCCGACGACGGTCACGAGGGGTACTCCTGTCTGCTGCCGATCACGTTGACGATCACCTGGATTGTCGATGTGTCGCTGCCATCACTCAAGCCAGCGTATCCCGTCCGTTTTCGATCACGGAGAGCGCCTGTCCGGACCTGTCGGGCGCACTGCCCGAAAAGCGCCGGTATGTTCGTCGAGAACAGAAATCCTCATGGATGCCCGGAGAACCTGTTTTGTCGATCCGCAGCGCGTTCCCCTACGAAACCACCCACGAGGACGTCCGCATCCCCCTGCCCGACGGGACCCGACTGTACGCCCGCGTATGGCGCCCGCTGACCGAGGAGCCGGTGCCGGCGCTGCTGGAGTACCTGCCGGACCGGCTCACCGACTGGACCGCCCCGCGCGACGCCCAGCGCCACCCCTGGTACGCCGGACACGGCTATGCCTCCGTACGGGTCGACGCGCGCGGCCACGGCAACAGCGGCGGGCGGCCCGGCGACGCGGACGACGCCCGGGAGCAGGCCGACGGCGCCGCGGTCGTGGAGTGGCTCGCGCGGCAGCCGTGGTGCACGGGCGGGGTCGGGATGTTCGGGATCGCCCGGGGCGGCCGCACCGCGCTCCAGGTCGCGGCCCTGGCGCCACGGGAGCTGAAGGCCGTGGTCGCGGTGTGCTCGACCGACGACCCCTTCGACGACGACGTGCACTACACGGGCGGCTCGCTGCTGGCGGTGGACCTGCACGCGGGGGCGGCGACGGCGCTGGCGTACACCGCCCGGCCGCCGGACCCCCGGTACGCGGGCGAGGACTGGCGGGAGCGGTGGCTGGACCGCCTGGAGTCCGTCGAGCCGCCGCTGCACACCTGGCTGGCCCACCAGACCCGGGACGACTACTGGCGCCGCCGCAGCGTCCGCGAGGACTACGGGGCCGTGCGCGCGGCGGTGCTGGCGGTCGGCGGCTGGCACGACCCGTACCGGGACGCGGTGCTCCGGCTGGTCGAGCACCTGCCGGCGGACCGGGTCCGGGGGATCGTGGGGCCCTGGTGCCACCAGTACCCCGACCGGGGGCTGCCGCCCGGACCCGCGATCGGCTTCCTGCAGGAGACGCTGCGGTGGTGGGACCACTGGCTGAAGGGCGCGGGGACGGGGGTGCTGGACGAGCCGCTGCTGCGCGCGTGGATCAGCGCCTCGCACCCGCCGGCGACGACGTACGAGGTGCTGCCGGGCCGCTGGGTGGCCGAGCCGGCGTGGCCCTCCCCACGGGTCGCTCCGGTGGCGTACGGGCTCCAGGGCGAGCCGGTGCGGGTCGCCTCGCCGCAGCACACCGGGGTGGACGCCGGGCGGTTCGTCCCGTCCGGCAACGAGGCGGACCTGCCGCCCGACCAGCGGGAGGAGGACGCGAGGTCGGCGTGCTTCGAGTTCGCCGTGCCGGGACCGGGGCCGGTGGAGGTCCTGGGCCGGCCGCGGGTGACGCTGCGGCTGCGGATGGACGTGCCGTACGGGCAGGTGGTGGCACGGCTGTGCGACGTGGCGCCCGACGGGGCCTCGACGCTGGTCACGCGGGGCGTGCTGAACCTGTCGGCGCGCACCGGGCGGGACCGGGTGGTGCCGTGGGCCCCGCCGGGGGCGGAGGAGGAGGTGTCCTTCGACCTGAGCGCCGTCGGGCACGCCTTCGCGCCCGGGCACCGGATCCGGCTGGCGCTGTCGTCGGCGTACTGGCCGTGGGTGTGGCCGCGGGCCGGCTCGGAGGCGGGGTGGACGCTGGTGCCGGGCGCCAGCCGGCTGGAGCTGCCGGTGCGGGCACCGGCGGGGACGGCCGCGGGGACGGCAGCGGGGGGCGAGGCGGACGGGACGGCCGCGGGGGGCGGGGCGGACGGGGGTGTGCGCTTCGAGGAGCCCGAGCAGGCCCCGCCGCTGGGGGTGTCGGTGCCGGTGACGCTGGACGAGCCGCGGCCGGAGCGGTTGGTGGTGCGCGACGTGGCGCGGGGGGTGTGGCGGGTGGAGGTGGACCCGCGCCCCGGAGGGACCCGGTTCCACCCCGACGGCCTGGAGGTCGGCGAGGACGCGCAGGACGTGTACGAGATCCAGGAGGCGGATCCGCTGTCCGCGCGGGCCCGGTCGGACCGGCGGATCCGCCTGCACCGTCCGGAGTGGGGCTGGGACGTGCGGATCACGTCCCGCTCGGAGGTGGAGTGCGACGCGGGCGCGTTCGTCACGCAGAACGAGCTGATGTGCGAGGAGGTGACCCCCGAGGGCACCGAGGTGGTCTTCCACCGCACGTGGGAACGCCGCCTGCCGCGCGCCGCGACCTGATCCGGCCCGATCCGAAAGAGACGGCCTAGGCGAAGAGCCGTTCCAGGACCACCGCGACGCCGTCCTCCTGGTTGGAGAGGGTGATCTCGTCCGCCACCGCCTTGAGTTCCCGGTGGGCGTTGGCCATGGCGACGCCGCGGCCCGACCACGCGAACATCGGGATGTCGTTCGGCATGTCGCCGAAGGCGATGGTCGCCGCCGCCTCCACGCCCAACTCCGCCGCGGCCAGGGCCAGGCCGCTGCCCTTGTCCACGCCCGGCGGCTGGAGCTCCACCGTGTGCTCCCCCGCCATCGTCACGTTCACCAGGTCCCCGACCACGCCCCGGGCCACCCGGGTCAACTCGTCGTCGTCCAGCTCGGGATGCTGGAGCAGCACCTTGTTGATCGGGGCCGCCCACAGCTCCCCCCTGCGGCCCACCCGTACCGTCGCCAGGTGCGGATGCGGCATCCGGTAGCCCGGGGCCATCAGCATCTCCACGTCCACGCCCACGCGGTTGACCGCCACGTAGACCTCGCCGATCTCCGCCTCGATCTTCCCCAGCGCGACCTCCGCCAGGTCCCGGTCCAGGGCGACGGAGTGCATCACCCGGCCGCGCGCCGCGTCGTACAGCTGCGCGCCCTGTCCGCACACCGCGAGCCCCCGGTACCCCAGGCTGTACAACACGTGTCGGACCTGGGGAACCGGGCGCCCGGTGACGATGATGTGGTGCGCGCCCGCGGCGCGCGCCGTCGCGAGCGCCGTGTACGAACGGCGCGAGACGGTGTCCCCGGCGCGCAGCAGAGTCCCGTCCAGGTCAGTGGCGATCAAGGCGTAGGGGAGGGCGGAAGTCACCCGGCCAAGGATACGGACCCCCTCGGACAAGTCCTACAAATAGCGCCCCAATCCGGCCTCCCACAGACCCCACCCGCAACGTAACGTGTGGCCTGTCTCCCGGGACACCCCCGGATCGTGTGGAAAGCGAGGCGGCACCCATGCCCCAGCAGAGCCCCCTGGACGTGCCCGAGGGCGACCCGTTCGGCCCGCACAACCTGCCCTACGGCGTCTTCTCGACGCCGCAGGACACCACGCGGCGCCGTATCGGCGTACGGCTCGGCGGGCATGTGATCGACGCGGGCGCCGTGGCCCGTGCGCTCGGTTCGCCGTACGCCGATGTGCTGAGCGCTCCTACGCTGAACCCCCTGCTGGGCGCCGGGCGCACCACCTGGCACGACGTGCGCCGGGCGCTCACCGCCTGGGTGACCGACCCCGGACACCGCGCCGCCGTCGAGCCGCACGCGTACGCGCTCGCCGACGTCACCCTGCACCTGCCCTACGAGGTCGCCGACTACGTCGACTTCTACGCCAGCGAGCACCACGCCACCAACGTCGGCCGCATCTTCCGCCCGGACGGCGACGCGCTCACCCCCAACTGGAAGCACCTGCCCATCGGTTACCACGGCCGCTCCGGCACGATCGTGGTCTCGGGCACGGACGTCGTACGGCCCTGCGGGCAGCGCAAGGCCCCCGCGGACCCCGCGCCCGTCTTCGGTCCGTCCGTGAAGCTCGACATCGAGGCCGAGGTCGGCTTCGTCGTCGGCACCCCCTCCGCGCTCGGCGAGCCGGTGGCCCTGGGCGACTTCCGCGAGCACGTCTTCGGGCTGTTCCTGCTCAACGACTGGTCCGCGCGCGACATCCAGGCCTGGGAGTACGTCCCCCTCGGCCCGTTCCTGGGCAAGTCCTTCGCCACGTCGGTCTCGGCCTGGGTGACCCCGCTGGAGGCCCTGGACGCGGCCCGGGTGGCGCCTCCGGCGCGCGACTTCCCGCTGCTGCCCTACCTGGACGACTCCGCCGAGGACATCGAGGACGGCGGCTTCGACCTGCGGATCACCGTCTCGATCAACGGGCAGGAGGTGGCCCACCCGCCGTTCGCCTCCATGTACTGGACCGCCGCGCAGCAGCTGGCGCACATGACCGTCAACGGGGCCTCGCTGCGCACCGGTGACGTCTACGGCTCCGGCACGGTCAGCGGCCCCGAGGTGAACCAGCGCGGCTCGCTGCTGGAGCTCACCTGGAACGGGCGCGACGCGATCGAGCTGGCCGAGGGCAAGCGCACGTTCCTGGAGGACGGCGACGAGGTCACCCTGACGGCCTGGGCGCCGGGTCCCGACGGCATCCGCGTGGGCCTCGGGGACGTGACCGGCAGGATCGTCGCGGCCCGCTAGGACGGCGGCCGGGAGGCGGCGCGCCCCCCATTCGGGGGCGCGCCGCGTGCACGCAGGGGCCCGTCCCCCACAAGGTGGACGGAAGGCGGGCCGGGGAGCCCGCACCGCGTCCCTCCGGCCAAGGAGTCCCGATGCCCGCACGTCCCCTGAAGGCCGCGCTGATCGTCGCCGCCGCCGCGTCCATAGCCCTGGCCGCCGCCCAGCCGGCCGAGTCCGTCGACGGCCCCGCACCCGACCACCGCGACCGCCGGGCCATGCGGGACATGGCGGCGGCGCTGCGGGTGACGGCCAAGTACGTGGACGAGGCGACCGCGATCAGGGACGGCTACGAACGCCGCGACGAGTGCCTGAACGACCCCAAGGGCTCCGGCGCCATGGGCTACCACTACGTGAAGTGGTCGAACTGGGGCTCGACCGACCCCGCCCGCCCGACCACCTTGGTCTACGGCCCCGAGAAGGGCCCGCGCGGCGGCCGCAAGCTGTACGCGGTCGAGTGGATGGTCTCCGACCGCGACCAGGACCTGACCACCAAGGACGACCGCCCGAAGATGTTCGGCCTCGACTTCGACGGCCCCATGCCGGGTCACTGGGCCGGCATGCCGAAGCACTACGACCTCCACATGTGGGCGTACAAGAAGAACCCGGCCGGGCCCTTCCACAACTGGAACCCCGACGTCACCTGTCCCACGTCATCGCATACTCACCCGTGAGACTGGCTGGTCGTCCTGCCGGGGGGACGCGCACGAGGCCGGCCACGCGACGTCGTCGATGGCGAGCCACGGCGCAGCGGCCACCGCGGTGGGTGTCACCCCGGTGAACGCCTTGACCTCGCGGTGGAGGTGGGCCTGGTCGGTGTAGCCGCTCTCGGCCGCCACCCGGGCGGCGGCGTCACCCGCCGCGAGGAGATGGGCGGCGTGGTCGAAGCGCACCAGCCGGGCGGCGTGCTTGGGGGTGAGGCCGATCTGGGACCGGAAGCGGGACCACAGACGCTTACGGCTCCATCCCACCTCGTTCGCCAGGCTGTCGACGCGCACCCGTCCCCGGCTGCTGCGCATCAGCCGCCAGGCGGCGGCCACCTCCGGATCGAGCGACGGGCGGGCGCTCATCCGCCGGCCGAGGACGTCCGCTGCGATCGTGAACCGCTCGTCCCACGACGCGGCGGCCCGCAGCCGTTCCTCGGTCCTCCCGGCATCGCGGCCCCAGACGTCCTCCAAGGAGACCACCGTCCCGCTGAGGTCCGTCGACGCTCCGAACACCGCGCCCGCCAAGGCCGGTGACAGCCGGATCTGGAGGCACTCGATCCCCCCGGCCGTCCGGCCCCCGAGCCGAAGGTCGCCCGGTACCAGACCAACGACCGTGCTGCCGCACTCGCGTCGGCCGTCGGCGTCGTGGACAAGGCTGTCTCCGTCGCTCAGGTCCACGAACACCGTCACCGAGGGGTGCGCGACCATGGCGATGTCCACGCCTGCCTGAGCACGCTGGCGGAACCCGGCCATGCTCACCCCCGGCAGCCGGCCCGGCCGGCGGGGCACGGCGACCTCCACCGACGCCCAGTCAGGTGGTGATGCGGCGGACTTCACAGCACCAGGCTAGGCGATGGCTGTCAGCGGCCCGCCGCCGCGAAGCGCAGCAGCAACTCGCTGGTCGCCTCCGGCGCTTCGAGCATGGGGAAGTGCCCGACGTCGGGCAGCCGTTCGACGCGCGCGTGCGGCACCGTGTCGTACTGGTGCGCCGAAGACGGATCCCAGCGGGGGTCGGCAGCGCCGAAGATCACCAGGACCGGGACGTCGAGTGCGCTCAGGCGCGCGGGCACGCTCCTGTCGGCGATGTACGCGGTGTTGTGGCGCAGCACCGTCCTGAACGTGCCGTACCCGATGCCCCGTACGTCGGCGACCAGGTCGTTCGGGACGTCCACCGGGCGGTTGCACACCGCGGTCACCCCCCGGCGGAGCATCGCGTCGGAGCGGACTCTCCAGAGAAGCGGGCCGAGCGGCGGGTCGATCAGGACCCGGAGGAAGGCGGGCTGCGGAAGGAGCGCGTCGGAACTGGGACCACTGCTGATCAGTGCGAGCGAACCCACCAGGTCCGGGCGCTGTTCGGCGAGGGCGGTGGCGATGTACCCGCCGCTGGAGTGCCCGGCCACGGTGACCGGACGAAGACCGAGCTCATCGAGCGCCCCGGCCAGCCTGGCCGCCTGCCCGGGCACGTCGTACGACGTCGCGGGCGGGGACTGGCCGTGGCCCGGGAGGTCGATCCGGACGACGTGATACCGGCTGGCCAGTGCCGGCACCACCGGGCCCCAGGAGCTGCCCGAGGCCCCCGATCCGTGGATGAGTACCAGCGGCGGCGCCTCCCGGGGGCCGTCGTGGACCACGTGCATCCCGTGCACCTGCTTACCTTCGTAAAGAGCCATACACGGGAGGGTGCCGGGGCCGCCGGCCCCCGGTCTTGTACGAATGTCGTCACGGCCCCGGCCCCGGCGTGGGCGCCGACGGATCGACAGCACAGGGCCCGGCTCCCCAGGAGCCGGGCCCTGCCGCGTGCGGAAGCGGTCAGCGCACGAACGTGCTCGCGCTGCCCGCCAGGTCCAGGAAGTACTGGGGGAACAGGCCCAGTGCCACCGTGACCGCCACGCCGACCGCGATCGTGGTCGTCGTCAGGAACGACGGCACGGCCACGGTCGGGCCGTCCGGCTTCGGCTCGCTGAAGAACATCAGGACGATGACGCGGATGTAGAAGAACGCCGCGATCGCCGAGGAGATCACACCGACCACGACCAGGGCGCCGGCGCCCCCCTCGGCCGCCGCCTTGAACACCGCGAACTTGCCCGCGAAGCCCGACGTCAGCGGGATGCCCGCGAACGCCAGCAGGAAGACCGCGAAGACCGCCGCGGTCAGCGGCGAACGCCGGCCCAGGCCCGCCCACTTGGACAGGTGCGTGGCCTCGCCACCGGCGTCGCGCACCAGCGTGACCACCGCGAAGGCGCCGATCGTCACGAAGGAGTAGGCGCCCAGGTAGAACAGGACCGACGAGACGCCGTCCTTCGACGTGGCGATGACACCCGCGAGGATGAAGCCCGCGTGGGCGATCGAGGAGTACGCCAGCAGGCGCTTGACGTCCGTCTGGGTCACCGCGATGACGGCGCCCGCCAGCATCGTGAGGATCGCGACGCCCCACATCACCGGCCGCCAGTCCCACCGCATGCCGGGCAGGACGACGTACAGAAGGCGCAGCAGGGCCCCGAAGGCCGCGACCTTCGTGGCCGCCGCCATGAAGCCCGTCACCGGCGTCGGCGCGCCCTGGTAGACGTCCGGGGTCCACATGTGGAACGGCACGGCGCCCACCTTGAACAGCAGCCCCATCAGCACCAGCGCCCCGCCGATCAGCAGCAGCGCGTCGTTGCCCATGGTGGCGGCCAGCGCCGGGTCCATCCGGGCCACCGTGCCGTCGACCACGTCCGCGATCGCGGCGTACGAGACCGAGCCCGCGTAGCCGTACAGCAAGGCGATGCCGAACAGCAGGAAGGCCGAGGAGAAGGCACCGAGCAGGAAGTACTTGACCGCGGCCTCCTGCGACATCAGCCGCTGGCGGCGGGCGAGGGCGCACAGCAGGTACAGCGGGAGGGAGAGGACCTCCAGCGCGACGAACAGGGTCAGCAGGTCGTTCGCCGCCGGGAAGATCAGCATGCCGCCGATCGCGAACAGCGCCAGCGGGAAGACCTCCGTGGTGGTGAAGCCGGCCTTCACCGCCGCCTGTTCGCTCTCGCTGCCCGGCACGGACGCCGCCTGCGCGGCGAAGGAGTCGACCCGGTTGCCGTGCGCGGCCGGGTCCAGGCGCCGCTCGGCGAAGGTGAAGACCGCGACGACCGACGCCAGCAGGACGGTGCCCTGCAGGAACAGCGCGGGTCCGTCCACCGCGATGGCGCCCATCGCGGCGATCTGCGCCTTGCCGGAGGCGTACCCGGCCCCGGCCAGCGCCACCACCGCCGCGAAGGCCGAGGCCAGCGCGGCGAAGGCGAGGAACACCTGCGTCAGGTACCGGGCCCTGCGCGGGACGAAGGCCTCGACGAGGACGCCGATCACGGCCGCGCCGACCACGATGAGCGTGGGGGCGAGCTGGGCGTACTCGATGTGCGGGGCCGGGATCCGGTCGAGCGGATCGGCGGCCGTCGTCCACAGGCCGTGGACAGCTGTCGGGCTCACTTGGCCGCCTCCACTTCCGGCGCGGGGTCCTTCTGCTTCACGTCCGACAGGGTGTGCTCCACCGCCGGGTTGACGATCTCGGTGAGGGGCTTCGGGTAGACGCCGAGGCCGATCAGCAGCACGATCAGCGGCGCCACCACCAGCAGCTCGCGCAGGCGCAGGTCCGGCATGCCGCTGACCTCCTCCTTCACCGGACCGGTCATGGTGCGCTGGTAGAGCACCAGCGTGTACAGCGCGGCGAGCACGATGCCGAAGGTCGCGACGATGCCGACCACCGGATAGCGCGCGAACGTGCCCACCAGGACCAGGAACTCACTGACGAACGGCGCCAGCCCCGGCAGCGACAGGGTGGCCAGGCCACCGATCAGGAAGGTGCCGGCGAGCACCGGTGCCACCTTCTGCACGCCGCCGTAGTCGGCGATGAGCCGGGAGCCGCGCCGCGAGATCAGGAAGCCGGCCACCAGCATCAGCGCCGCCGTCGACAGGCCGTGGTTGACCATGTAGAGGGTGGCGCCGGACTGGCCCTGGCTGGTCATCGCGAAGATGCCCAGGACGATGAACCCGAAGTGGGAGATCGAGGCGTAGGCGACCAGCCGCTTGATGTCGCGCTGGCCGACCGCGAGCAGCGCCCCGTAGACGATGCTGATCAGGGCCAGGACCAGGATCACCGGCGTGGCCCACTTGCTGGCCTCCGGGAACAGGCCGAGGCAGAAGCGGAGCATCGCGAAGGTGCCGACCTTGTCGACCACGGCGGTGATCAGGACGGCGACCGGGGCGGTGGCCTCCCCCATCGCGTTCGGCAGCCAGGTGTGCAGCGGCCACAGCGGGGCCTTCACCGCGAAGGCGAAGAAGAAGCCGAGGAACAGCAGCCGTTCGGTGTTCGTCGCCATGTCCAGCTTGCCCGCGGCGCGGGCGTCGGCGATCTCCACGAGGGAGAAGTTCCCGGCGACCACGTACAGGCCGATCACCGCGGCCAGCATGATCAGACCGCCGACCAGGTTGTAGAGCAGGAACTTGACCGCCGCGTACGACCGCTGCGCGGCCGCGTTCTCGTCCGAGCCGCTGTGCGCCCGGTCCCCGAAGCCGCCGATGAGGAAGTACATCGGGATGAGCATGGCTTCGAAGAAGATGTAGAAGAGGAAGACGTCGGTGGCCTCGAACGAGATGATCACCATCGCCTCGACGGCCAGGATCAGGGCGAAGAAGCCCTGCGTCGGCCGCCACCGCTTCGAGGCGGTCTCCAGGGGATCGGCGTCGTGCCAGCCGGCCGCGATCACGAACGGCACCAGCAGCGCGGTGAGCACGATCAGCGCCACCCCGATGCCGTCGACGCCCAGCGCGTAGCGGACCCCGAAGTCCTTGATCCACCAGTGGGACTCGGTCAGCTGGTAGCGGGCGCCGCCGGGCTCGAAGCGGACCGCGACGAGCACGGCCAGCGCCAGCGTCGCCAGCGAGACCAGCAGGGCGAGCCACTTGGCGGCGGTCCTGCGGGCCGCCGGGACGGCCGCCGTGAGGACCGCGCCGGCCGCGGGCACCACGGCCGTCAGCGTGAGCAGCGGGAATCCCATCTCACACCCCCCTCATCAGGAGGGTCGCGGCGATCAGGACCGCCGTGCCCCCGAACATCGACACCGCGTAGCTGCGGGCGTAGCCGTTCTGCAGCTTGCGCAGCCGGCCCGACAGCCCGCCGACCGAGGCGGCCGTCCCGTTGACCACTCCGTCGACCAGGCTGTGGTCGACGTACACGAGCGAGCGGGTCAGGTGCTCGCCGCCGCGCACCAGCACGACGTGGTTGAAGTCGTCCTGGAGCAGGTCCCGCCGGGCGGCCCGGGTCAGGACGCTGCCGCGCGGGGCCACGACCGGCACGGGCCGGCGGCCGTACATCGCGTACGCGATCCCGACGCCGGCGATCAGGGCCACGACGGTGGCGCCCGTGACGGCCGCCGCGCCGATCGGCGGGTGGCCGTGCTCGAAGGAGGTGACCGGCTCCAGCCACTTCACGAAGGACTCGTTCAGGCTGAACAGCCCGCCCGCGAACACCGAGCCGAAGGCCAGCACGATCATCGGGATCGTCATGGTCTTCGGGGACTCGTGCGGGTGGGGCAGCTCGCCCGCCCGGTGCTCGGCGGCCGGCTCGGCGCTGGGCGCCGTGTCCGCGTCGGGCGCCGGCTGCCAGCGCTTCTCGCCGAAGAAGGTCATGAGCATCACGCGGGTCATGTAGAACGCGGTGATCGCCGCGCCCAGCAGGGCCACGCCGCCCAGGATCCAGCCCTCGGTGCCGCCCTTGGCGAAGGCCGCCTCGATGATCTTGTCCTTGGACCAGAAGCCGGACAGCCCGGGGAAGCCGATGATCGCCAGGTAGCCGAGGCCGAACGTCGCGAAGGTGACCGGCATGTACCTCCGCAGGCCCCCGTACTTGCGCATGTCGACCTCGTCGTTCATGGCGTGCATGACCGAGCCGGCGCCGAGGAAGAGCCCGGCCTTGAAGAAGCCGTGGGTGACCAGGTGCATGATCGCGAAGGCGTACCCGATCGGGCCGAGGCCCGCGGCCAGCACCATGTAGCCGATCTGCGACATGGTCGAGCCGGCCAGCGCCTTCTTGATGTCGTCCTTCGCGCAACCGACGATCGCACCGAAGAGCAGCGTCACCGCGCCGACGATCGCCACCACCAGCTGCGCGTCCGGCGAGGCGTTGAAGATCGCGCCGGACCGGACGATCAGGTAGACGCCGGCGGTGACCATGGTGGCCGCGTGGATCAGGGCCGAGACCGGGGTCGGGCCCTCCATCGCGTCGCCGAGCCAGGACTGCAGCGGGACCTGCGCCGACTTGCCGCACGCGGCCAGCAGCAGCATCAGGCCGATGGCGGTGAGGGTGCCCTCGGAGGTCTCGCCGACCGAGGAGAGCACCGGCCCGAAGGCGAACGTGCCGAACGTCGTGAACATCAGCATGATCGCGATCGACAGGCCCATGTCGCCGACCCGGTTGACCAGGAACGCCTTCTTCGCGGCGGTCGCCGCGCTGGGCTTGTGCTGCCAGAAGCCGATGAGCAGGTACGAGGCGAGGCCCACGCCCTCCCAGCCGACGTACAGCAGCAGGTAGTTGTCGGCGAGGACGAGCAGCAGCATCGCCGCGAGGAAGAGGTTCAGGTAGCCGAAGAAGCGGCGGCGGCGCTCGTCATGCTCCATGTACCCGACCGAGTACAGGTGGATGAGCGTGCCCACGCCGCTGATCAGCAGCACGAACGTCATGGACAGCTGGTCGAGCTGGAAGGCGACGTCCGCCTGGAAGCCCTCGACCGGGATCCAGCTGAACAGCTTCTGGTGCAGGGCCCGGTCCTCGGCGCCCTTGCCCAGCATGTCCGCGAACAGGACCGCGCCGATGCCGAACGAGACGGCGGCGAGCAGGGTGCCGAGCCAGTGGCCGGTCTTGTCGAGGCGGCGGCCGCCGCAGAGCAGCACCGCCGCTCCGAGCAGGGGCGCCGCGACGAGCAGCGCAATGAGATTCTCCACTGTGAGGGACCCCTTACAGCTTCATCAGGCTGGCGTCGTCGACCGAGGCCGAGTGGCGGGTACGGAACAGCGACACGATGATCGCCAGGCCCACCACGACCTCCGCCGCGGCGACGACCATCGTGAAGAAGGCGATGATCTGGCCGTCGAGGTTGCCGTGCATCCGGGAGAACGTGACGAACGCGAGGTTGCAGGCGTTGAGCATCAACTCGACGCACATGAACAGCACGATCGCGTTCCGCCGGATCAGCACGCCGGCCGCGCCGATGGTGAACAGCAGCGCCGCGAGGTACAGGTAGTTGACCGGATTCACTTCGAGGCCTCCTCACGGGAGTTGTCCCGGCCCAGCCGCTCGGCCGAGGCCTGCTCCAGCGCCTTGAGGTCCTCCAGCGCCTGCCCCGACACGTCGCGGACCTGGCCGCGGGCGCGCAGCGTCCGGCTGACGCTGAGCTCGGCCGGAGTGCCGTCGGGCAGCAGGCCGGGGACGTCCACCGCGTTGTGCCGGGCGTAGACGCCGGGGGCGGGCAGCGGCGGGAGCTGGACGCCCTCGCGCACGCGCCGCTCGGCCAGCTCCCGCTGGGTGGCGGCCCGTTCGGTGCGCTCGCGGTGGGTGAGCACCATCGCGCCGACGGCCGCGGTGATCAGCAGGGCGCCGGTGATCTCGAAGGCGAAGACGTACTTGGTGAAGATCAGCTCCGCGAGCCCCTCCACCTGGCCGCCGGCGTTGACCCGGCCGAGCCCGTTGAAGTGGTTCAGCTGGGCGTGGCGGATGCCGGAGATCAGCAGGATGCCGAAGCCGAGCCCGCACAGGACGGCCAGCCAGCGCTGCCCCTTGAGGGTCTCCTTCAGCGAGTCGGCGGCGGTGACGCCGACCAGCATGACCACGAACAGGAAGAGCATCATGATGGCGCCGGTGTAGACGACGACCTGGACGACGCCCAGGAAGTACGCCCCGTTGGCGAGGTAGAAGACCGCCAGGACGATCATCGTCCCGGCCAGGCACAGCGCACTGTGCACGGCCTTCTTCATCAGGATCGTGCACAGCGCGCCGATCACGGCGATCGTGCCGAGGACCCAGAACTGCACGGCCTCGCCGGTGGAGGCCGCGGCGGCGAGCGCGCTCACGCGTCCACCCCCTCTTCCTCGGGCTTCTCGCCCTGGGAGAGGGGCACCTGCCGCTCGGTGCCGGGCGCGGCGCCCGTCACCCGGCCGCGGTAGTAGTCCTGCTCGTCCGTGCCCGGGTACATCGCGTGCGGCGCCTCGACCATGCCCTCGGTCAGCCCGGCCAGCAGCTGCTCCTTGGTGTAGATGAGCGAGGCGCGGCTGGAGTCGGCCAGTTCGAACTCGTTGGTCATGGTCAGCGCCCGGGTCGGGCACGCCTCGACGCACAGGCCGCACAGGATGCAGCGGGCGTAGTTGATCTGGTAGACGCGCCCGTAGCGCTCACCCGGGGAGTAGCGCTCCTCCTCCGTGTTGTCCGCGCCCTCCACGTAGATGGCGTCGGCGGGACAGGCCCAGGCGCACAGCTCGCACCCGACGCACTTCTCCAGCCCGTCCGGGTGCCGGTTGAGCTGGTGGCGGCCGTGGAAGCGCGGCGCCGTGGTCTTCTTCTGCTCGGGGTACTGCTCCGTGAGCCGCTTCTTGAACATGGCCTTGAAGGTCACGCCGAAGCCGGCCACGGGGTTCTGCCACTGTTCGTCAGACACCTCTCAGCCCTCCTCTCGGTCGCTGTCGGCGTTCGCCCCGCCGCTGGCGATCAGTTCCCGGTCCGTACGCGGCCGGCGGCGCGGTACGGGTGCGGCCACTTGGCCGGGCTTCGGCGGGACCGGGAAGCCGCCCGCCATCGGGTCGAAGGCCTGGCCCTGCGCTGCGGTGCCGGCCCGGGTGGCGGCCGCCTTCTCCTTGCGGTCGCGGAAGAGGTCCACGACGAGGGAGAGCAGGAGCACGGCGACCACGCCGCCGCCGACGTACAGGACGATGTCGCCGAACTGGTAGGCCTCGTTGCGCAGCGCCCGGACGGTGGCCACCAGCATCAGCCAGACCACGGAGACCGGGATCAGCACCTTCCAGCCGAGCTTCATCAGCTGGTCGTAGCGCACGCGCGGCAGCGTGCCGCGCAGCCAGATGAAGAAGAACAGCAGCAGCTGCACCTTGATCACGAACCAGAGCAGCGGCCACCAGCCGTGGTTCGCGCCCTCCCAGTACGTGGAGATCGGCGCCGGGGCCCGCCAGCCGCCCAGGAACAAGGTGGTGGCGACCGCCGAGACGGTGACCATGTTGACGTACTCGGCGAGCATGAACATCGCGAACTTGATCGACGAGTACTCGGTGTTGAAGCCGCCGACCAGATCGCCCTCGGACTCCGGCATGTCGAACGGCGCCCGGTTGGTCTCACCGACCATCGTGACGACGTAGATGAGGAAGGACACCGGCAGCAGCACGATGTACCAGCGGTCGGCCTGCGCCTCCACGATGGCCGAGGTGGACATCGAGCCGGAGTAGAGGAAGACCGAGGCGAAGGCCGCGCCCATCGCGATCTCGTAGGAGATCATCTGCGCGCACGAGCGCAGGCCGCCGAGCAGCGGGTACGTCGACCCCGACGACCAGCCGGCGAGCACGATGCCGTAGATGCCGACGGAGGCGACCGCCAGGATGTACAGCACGGCGATCGGCAGGTCGGTCAGCTGCATGGTGGTGCGCTGGCCGAAGATGGAGACCTCGTTGCCGGACGGGCCGAACGGGATCACCGCGATCGCCATGAAGGCCGGGATCGCCGCGACGATCGGGGCCAGCACGTAGACCACCTTGTCGGCCCGCTTGACGACCACGTCCTCCTTCAGCATGAGCTTCACGCCGTCGGCGAGGGACTGGAGCATGCCCCACGGGCCGTGCCGGTTGGGCCCGATGCGCAGCTGCATCCAGGCCACCACCTTGCGCTCCCACACGATGGAGATCAGCACGGTGACCATCAGGAAGGCGAAGCAGAACACGGCCTTCAGGACCACCAGCCACCACACGTCCCGGCCGAACAGGGACAGGTCCTCGGCCGCAAGCTGCACCACGTCGCCGGGTACCGGGTTCACGCCTCCACCTCCGCTGTGGCGTCGCTGCTGCCGGCGGGCGGGACCGCCGGACCGATGCGGACCAGTTCGCCCGGGCGGGCGCCGGTGTCCGCGGTGACCCCGCCGCCGGTGGAGTTCATCGGGAGCCAGACCACCCGGTCCGGCATGACCGTCACCTGGAGCGGGAAGGTGGCCGTGCCGGCCGGGCCGGTGACCGCCAGGACGTCGCCGTCCTTCACGCCCGTCTCGGCGGCGGTGGCCGCCGACAGCCGGGCCGGGGCCGCGTGCCGGGTGGCGGCCAGCGCGTCGTCGCCCTGCTGGAGCAGGCCCTGGTCGAGGAGCAGCCGGTGGCCGGCGAGGACCGCCTCGCCGCTGCCCGGGCGGGGCACCGGCCGGGCGTCCGCGGGGTGCTGCGAGGCGCGCTCGCCGGTCCACGGCCCGAGCGCGTCGAGCTCGCGGCGCGCGGCGTGCGCGTCGGGCAGGCCGAGCCGGTGGTCCGCCGCGTCGGCCAGCCGGTCCAGGACGCGGACGTCCGGCGGGGCCAGCGGGCGGGTCATCTGGTCGGGCTTGAGGGCGGCCTCGAACATCCGCACCCGGCCCTCCCAGTTGATGAACGTGCCCGGCTTCTCGGCGACCGCCGCCACCGGCAGGACCACGTCCGCGTGCTCGGTCACCTCGCTCGGGCGCAGCTCCAGCGAGACCACGAAGGCCTCGGCGAGCGCCTGCCGGGCCCGGGCCGGGTCGGGCAGGTCGGCGATCTCGACGCCGCCGACCAGCAGGGCGCGCAGCTCGCCACCCGCCGCCGCCTCGACGATCTGGCCGGTGTCCCGGCCGTAGCGGTGCGGCAGTTCGGACAGGCCCCAGGCCCGGGCCACCTCCTCGCGGGCCCGCGGGTCGGTGGCCGGGCGGGCGTGCGGCAGCAGCGAGGGCAGCGCCCCCGCCTCGATCGCGGCCCGCTCACCGGCCCGGCGCGGGATCCACACCAAGGTGGCCCCGGTCGCGGTGGCCGCGCGGACCGCGGCGGTCAGCGCGCCCGGCACGGCGGCCAGGCGCTCACCGACGACGATGACCGCGCCCGGCTGCCGCAGGGCCTCGGCGGCGGCCTCGCCGCCCTGCTCCAGCCCGGTACGGGCGGCCAGGGCGTCCAGCCACTCCGGCTCGGTGCCGGGCGCGGCGGCCAGCAGGGTGCCGCCGGCCTTGGCCAGCCCGCGGGTGGCGTACGGCGCCAGCGCGAAGGTCCGCTGCCTGCGCTTGCGGTGGGCCTTGCGCAGCCGCAGGAAGACGCCGGGGGCCTCCTCCTCGGCCTCGATGCCCACCAGCAGCACGGCCGGGGCCGCCTCCAGCGCGGCGTACGTGAGCCCGCCCCCGCCGAGGTCGACGCCGCGGCCGGCCACGGTCGCGGCCAGGAAGTCCGCCTCCTCGGCGCTGTGCACCCGGGCCCGGAAGTCGATGTCGTTGGTGTCGAGCACGACCCGGGCGAACTTGGCGTAGGCGTAGGCGTCCTCGACGGTGAGCCGGCCGCCGGTGAGCACCCCGGCCCGGCCGCGCGCGGCCGTCAGGCCCCGGGCGGCCGCCTCCAGCGCCTCCGGCCAGCTCGCCTCGGCCAGCACGCCGTCGGCGCCCCGGACCAGCGGCCTGGTCAGCCGGTCCGGCCGCTGGGCGTAGCGGAAGGCGAAGCGGCCCTTGTCGCAGATCCACTCCTCGTTGACCTCGGGGTCCTGCGCCGCCAGCCGGCGCAGCACCTTGCCGCGGCGGTGGTCGGTGCGGGTGGCGCAGCCGCCCGCGCAGTGCTCGCACACGCTCGGCGAGGAGACCAGGTCGAAGGGGCGGGAGCGGAACCGGTACGCCGCCGAGGTCAGCGCGCCCACCGGGCAGATCTGGATGGTGTTGCCGGAGAAGTACGACTCGAAGGGGTCGCCCTCGCCGGTGCCGACCTGCTGGAGCGCGCCGCGTTCGAGCAGCTCGATCATCGGGTCGCCGGCGACCTGGTTGGAGAACCGGGTGCAGCGCGCGCACAGCACGCACCGCTCGCGGTCCAGCAGCACCTGCGCGGAGATCGGTACCGGCTTCTCGTAGGTGCGCTTGCGGCCCTCGAAGCGGGACTCGGCGTTGCCGTGGGACATCGCCTGGTTCTGCAGGGGGCACTCGCCGCCCTTGTCGCAGACCGGGCAGTCCAGCGGGTGGTTGATGAGCAGCAGCTCCATCACCCCGCGCTGCGCCTTGTCGGCGACCTCGGAGGTGAGCTGGGTCCTGACCACCATGCCGTCGGTGCAGGTGATGGTGCACGAGGCCATCGGCTTGCGCTGGCCCTCGACCTCGACGATGCACTGCCGGCAGGCGCCGGCCGGGTCGAGCAGCGGGTGGTCGCAGAAGCGCGGGATCTCCACGCCGATCTGCTCGGCGGCCCGGATGACCAGGGTGCCCTTGGGCACGGACAGCTGGACGCCGTCGATGGTCAGCGACACCAGTTCCTCGGGGGGCCGGGCGGCCTCGCCGCCCCCGGAGGCGGGCGCATCGGTGGAGACGGTCATGCGTTCACCTCCGTGTCGGCCCAGAGGGTCGACTTCCTGGGGTCGAAGGGGCAGCCCTTGCCCGTGACGTGCTGCTCGTACTCCGCGCGGAAGTACTTCAGCGAGGAGAAGATGGGGCTGGCCGCGCCGTCGCCGAGCGCGCAGAAGGACTTGCCGTTGATGTTGTCGGCGATGTCGGCCAGCTTGTCGAGGTCGGACATGACGCCCTTGCCGGCCTCGATGTCGCGCAGCAGCTGCACCAGCCAGTAGGTGCCTTCGCGGCACGGGGTGCACTTGCCGCAGGACTCGTGGGCGTAGAACTCGGTCCACCGGGTGACGGCCCGCACCACGCAGGTGGTCTCGTCGAAGCACTGCAGCGCCTTGGTGCCGAGCATCGAGCCGGCCGCGCCCACGCCCTCGTAGTCCAGCGGGACGTCGAGGTGCTCCTCGGTGAACATCGGGGTGGAGGAGCCGCCCGGGGTCCAGAACTTCAGCCGGTGCCCGGGCCGCATCCCGCCGCTCATGTCGAGCAGCTGGCGCAGGGTGATGCCGAGCGGGGCCTCGTACTGGCCGGGGCTGGCGACGTGCCCGGAGAGCGAGTAGAGGGTGAAGCCGGGGGACTTCTCGGTCCCCATCGACTTGAACCAGTCCTTGCCCTTGAGCAGGATCGCGGGAACCGACGCGATGGACTCGACGTTGTTCACCACGGTGGGGCAGGCGTAGAGGCCTTCCACCGCGGGGAAGGGGGGACGCAGCCGGGGCTGTCCGCGCCGGCCTTCGAGGGAGTCCAGCAGCGCGGTCTCCTCACCGCAGATGTACGCGCCGGCGCCCGCGTGCACGGTGAGTTCGAGGTCCATGCCGCTGCCCAGGATGTCGCTGCCGAGGTAGCCGGCCTCGTACGCCTCGCGCACCGCCTCGTGCAGGCGGCGCAGCACGGGGACGACCTCGCCGCGCAGGTAGATGAACGCGTGCCGCGAGCGGATCGCGTAGCAGGCGATCACGATGCCCTCGATGAGCGAGTGCGGGTTGGCGTACAGGAGCGGGATGTCCTTGCAGGTGCCGGGCTCGGACTCGTCGGCGTTGACCACCAGGTAGTGCGGCTTGTTGTCGCCCTGCGGGATGAACTGCCACTTCATGCCCGTGGGGAAGCCGGCGCCGCCGCGGCCGCGCAGTCCGGAGTCCTTGACGTAGGCGATCAGGTCGTCGGGGCTCATCGCGAGGGCCTTGCGCAGGCCCTCGTAGCCCTCGTGCCGCCGGTAGGTCTCCAGCGTCCACGACCGCGGGTCGTCCCAGAAGGCCGACAGGACGGGCGCGAGCAGCTTCTCGGGGCTCGTACCTCCCCCCGCCTCCGGCTGGGAGGTGCCCCCCGGGCTTTCCTTGGAGTCCACGGTCATCACTCCCCTCCTTCGGGGCTGTTCTCACCGCGCGGGTGGACGATCGACGCCGGCGGGGCCTCGCCGCGGGCGAGGCGCAGGCCCACCAGGGAGGCGGGGCCCGCGCCGCCGCCGGCCTCGACGGCGCCGGGGCGCTCGTCGGGGAAGCCGGCCAGGATCCGGGCCGTCTCCTTGTACGTGCACAGGGGCGCGCCCCGGGTCGGGGTGACGGGGCGGCCGGCGCGCAGGTCGTCCACGAGGGCCTTGGCGGAGGCGGGGGTCTGGTTGTCGAAGAACTCCCAGTTGACCATCACCACGGGGGCGAAGTCGCAGGCCGCGTTGCACTCGATGTGTTCGAGGGTGACCTTGCCGTCCTCGGTGGTCTCGTTGTTGCCGACCCCGAGGTGCTCCTTGAGCTCCTCGAAGATGGCGTCGCCGCCCATGACCGCGCACAGGGTGTTGGTGCACACGCCCACCTGGTACTCGCCCGAGGGCCGGCGCCGGTACATCGTGTAGAAGGTGGCGACGGCGGTGACCTCGGCGGTGGTCAGTCCCAGCACCTCGGCGCAGAACCGCATGCCGGTGCGGGAGACGTAGCCCTCCTCCGACTGCACCAGGTGCAGCAGCGGCAGCAGGGCGGAGCGGCTGTCGGGGTAGCGGGCGACGACCTCCTTGGCGTCCGCCTCCAGCCGGGCGCGGACGTCCGCCGGGAAGTCGGGGGCCGGGAGCTGCGGCATGCCCAGACTCGTCGGGCCAGTCTGTGTCATCGGTCGACGCCTCCCATCACGGGGTCGATGGAGGCGACGGCGACGATGACGTCGGCGACCTGGCCGCCCTCGCACATCGCGGCCATGGCCTGCAGGTTGGTGAAGGACGGGTCGCGGAAGTGGACCCGGTAGGGACGGGTGCCGCCGTCGGAGACGACATGGGCGCCGAGCTCGCCCTTGGGCGACTCGACGGCCGCGTACGCCTGGCCGGCCGGTACGCGGAAGCCCTCGGTCACCAGCTTGAAGTGGTGGATGAGGGCCTCCATGGAGGTGCCCATGATGTTCCTGATGTGGTCGAGCGAGTTGCCGAGCCCGTCGGGGCCCATGGCGAGCTGCGCAGGCCAGGCGATCTTCTTGTCGGCGACCATGACCGGGCCGGGCTCCAGCCGTTCCAGGCACTGCTCGACGATCCGCAGGGACTGGCGCATCTCCTCCAGGCGGATCAGGAACCGCCCGTAGGAGTCGCAGCTCTCGGTGGTCGGCACGTCGAACTCGTAGGTCTCGTAGCCGCAGTACGGGTCGGACTTGCGCAGGTCGTGCGGGAGTCCGGCGGAGCGCAGGACGGGGCCGGTGGCGCCGAGGGCCATGCAGCCGGTGAGGTCGAGGTAGCCGACGTCCTGCATGCGGGCCTTGAAGATGGGGTTGCCGGTGGCGAGCTTGTCGTACTCCGGCAGGTTCTTCTTGAACGTCTTCACGAACTCGCGGAGCTTCTCCATGGCGCCCGGGGGCAGGTCCTGGGCGAGCCCGCCGGGGCGGATGAACGCGTGGTTCATGCGCAGGCCGGTGATCAGCTCGTAGAGGTCGAGGACCATCTCGCGGTCCCGGAAGCCGTAGATCATGATCGTGGTGGCGCCGAGCTCCATGCCGCCGGTGGCGATGCACACCAGGTGCGAGGAGATCCGGTTGAGCTCCATCAGCAGCACGCGGACGATCGAGGCCCGGTCGGGGACCTGGTCGGTGATGCCGAGCAGCTTCTCCACGGCCAGGCAGTACGCCGCCTCGTTGAAGAACGGCGTCAGGTAGTCCATGCGCGTGACGAAGGTGGTGCCCTGCGTCCAGTTGCGGAATTCGAGGTTCTTCTCGATCCCGGTGTGCAGGTAGCCGATGCCGCAGCGGGCCTCGGTGACCGTCTCGCCGTCGATCTCCAGGATCAGCCGGAGCACCCCGTGGGTGGACGGGTGCTGCGGCCCCATGTTGACGACGATCCGCTCGTCGTCCGCCTTCGCCGCCGACTGGACGATCTCGTCCCAGTCGCCGCCGGTCACCGTGTAGACGGTGCCCTCGGTGGTCTCCCGGGACGCGGCGCGGGCGGCCCCGGCGGCGTGGTCGGCGTGGTTCGACGTGGACATCAGCTGTACGACCTCCGCTGGTCGGGAGCCGGGATCTGGGCGCCCTTGTACTCGACGGGAATGCCGCCGAGCGGGTAGTCCTTGCGCTGCGGGAAGCCCTGCCAGTCGTCCGGCATCATGATCCGGGTGAGGGCCGGGTGCCCGTCGAAGATCAGGCCGAAGAAGTCGTAGGTCTCCCGCTCGTGCCAGTCGTTGGTGGGGTAGACCTCGACCAGCGACGGGACGTGCGGGTCGGCGTCGGGGGCCGTGACCTCCAGCCGGATCAGCCGGCCGTGGGTGATCGAGCGCAGGTGGTAGACGGCGTGCAGCTCGCGGCCCTTGTCGTGCGGGAAGTGCACGCCGGAGACACCGGTGCACAGTTCGAAGCGCAGCGCCGGGTCGTCGCGCAGCGTGCGGGCGACGCGCACGAGGTGCTCGCGGGCGATGTGGAAGGTGAGCTCGCCGCGGTCGACGACCGTCTTCTCGATCGCGTTCTCGGGGACCAGCCCCTGCTCCTCCAGGGCGCCTTCGAGCTCGTCGGCGACCTCGTCGAAGTACGAACCGTACGGGCGGGCGGTGGCGCCGGGCAGGACCACCGGGCGGACGAGGCCGCCGTAGCCGCTGGTGTCGCCGCCGTCGTTCGCGCCGAACATGCCCGTGCGCACGCCGATGACCTCGCCGGCGGAGCCGCGCGGGGCGGGCAGGGGACGGCCGTTCTCCGGCTCGTGGTTCTCGCTCACCGGAGCAGCCCCTTCATCTCGATGGTGGGGAGGGCCTTCAGGGCCGCTTCCTCCGCCTCACGGGCCGCCTGTTCGCGGTTCACGCCGAGCTTGGAGTTCTGGATCTTGTGGTGGAGCTTGAGGATCGCGTCCATCAGCATCTCGGGGCGGGGCGGGCAGCCGGGCAGGTAGATGTCCACGGGGACGATGTGGTCGACGCCCTGGACGATCGCGTAGTTGTTGAACATGCCGCCCGAGGAGGCGCAGACGCCCATGGAGATGACCCACTTCGGCTCGGGCATCTGGTCGTAGACCTGCCGCAGCACCGGCGCCATCTTCTGGCTGACCCGGCCGGCCACGATCATCAGGTCGGCCTGGCGCGGGGAGCCGCGGAAGACCTCCATGCCGAAGCGCGCCAGGTCGTAGCGCCCGGCGCCCGTCGTCATCATCTCGATGGCGCAGCAGGCCAGGCCGAAGGTGGCGGGGAAGACGGATGACTTGCGCACCCAGCCCGCGGCCTGTTCGACGGTGGTCAGCAGGAAGCCGCTCGGCAGCTTCTCTTCCAGTCCCATTGGAATTCAGCCCCTCAGTCCCATTCCAGACCGCCGCGCCGCCAGACGTACGCGTAGGCGACGAAGACGGTGAGCACGAAGAGCAGCATCTCGACGAGCCCGAAGATCCCCAGGGCGTCGAAGGTGACGGCCCAGGGGTAGAGGAAGACGATCTCGATGTCGAAGACGATGAAGAGCATCGCCGTCAGGTAGTACTTGATCGGGAAGCGGCCGCCGCCGGCCGGATGCGGGGTCGGCTCGATGCCGCACTCGTATGCCTCAAGCTTTGCCCGGTTGTACCGTTTTGGGCCGATCAGCGTGGCCATGACCACGGAGAAGATCGCAAACCCTGCGCCTAGGGCGCCGAGCACGAGGATGGGCGCGTACGCATTCACGCTCCCTCGCTCCTTCCAGTCGTCCTTGACCGTTGGACCGCTGCGCCGGCGCGTGGACACCTCGCGAAGATCAGGTACATGTGAGGCAGTTCACAAGCCGGACTGCTGCGCATCCTATGCCCGCCGGTCTGTGATCTGCGACACGGGTAACAACACCGAGTTTGTGATCTCCACCACCTGACGAACGATCATCAAGTCCGATGAGTGGTGATCTACGTACGCGAAGCATCCAGTTGATCACCAAAGGTGACATCCGGGGGCGTTACCCCAGGTAGGAAGGGGTGTGCCCTATCAAAGGATGAGGGGGACAGGCAAATTTTGATCTCGGCACAACAGGTGATATGGGGATTCCCCTCACCCGGTCGAGGGAGGAGGCGGGGACGCGGGTGGACGCCACCGTCCGCGTGCACCCGTTCACGAAGTGCGGCGGCGACGTTCCGTACCCGCCGCAGGACGCCCCGTGACCCGGCCGCGGACCCCCACGGGGACCGCACGGACAGATCACGGGCCGGCCACGGCGGAGCCACGGCGCCGACACGACGAGACGTTCCTGTGACCTGCGCCACGTCGGGATCCGGCCGCGAAAGCCGGGCTTGGCCAACTGTCCGCAGGGATGGTAGGCGCCAGATCAAATCGGACTTATTGCGGAAAGCCCATGATCACAGGCCTGCGAAGGGGTGTCCGTTTCGCCCGTTACGGCGTCAATAAGCTCCGCGACGCGCCCGGTTGCGGCCTCCGGACCGCAACTGTGGCGCAGACCACGTTTCTTGAAGGGAAGCCCGGCGCCCTGATAGCGGTTGTCCCATGTCCCACACCGCTCACATACCCAGCCACCGGAAGCCCCGTCGAAGCGCCACGAAGCTCGCGGTCCGCGCCGGAGTTGCCGGTGGCGTTCTCAGCACCCTGGCGATGGCCGGCACGGCGAGTGCGACCCCCTCGGCCGAGCCCGTGACCGAGACCCTCGAGATGCCGGTCCTCGACCTGGACCTGAGCGCCGAGGTCTCCTCCGCCGTCACCACGGCCGCGGACAACTCCAAGGCCGCCGCCCTCCAGGGCGAACTGAACACCCTTGAGGAGAGCGCCCGCACCGGCGCCGCCGCCGAGGCCAAGAAGGCCAAGGAAGAGGCCCAGAAGAAGGCCGACGCGGAGAAGAAGGCCAAGGAGGAGGCGCAGACCGCCGCCGCCCGCGCCTCCCGGGACTCCGCCCGCACCACGCTCTCCGGCTCCGGCTCCGCCGACTCCGGCACCACCGCCGAAGCGGGCACCGGTGTGAAGGCCCCGGCGACCGGCTCCGCCGCCGCCATCGTGAACTTCGTCAAGGCGCAGGTCGGCAAGGCCTACATCTCCGGCGGTACCGGCCCCGGCTCGTACGACTGCTCCGGCCTGGTCCAGGCCGCGTACCGCCAGGTCGGCATCACCCTGCCGCGCATCTCGCAGGACCAGTCGCTCAAGGGCACCAAGGTCTCCCTGGACGCCCTGCAGCCCGGCGACATCCTGTACTGGGGCAGCGCGGGCAGCGCGTACCACGTCGCCATCTACGTGGGCGGCGGCAAGTTCGTGGGCGCGCAGAACTCCAGCACCGGTGTGGCGCTGAAGTCCCTGAGCTACGACCCGCCGACCGGCGCGCGCCGCATCCTCTGACGCCGCGCCGCGAGGCCGCTCCGGCTGACGGTCCGCCGAGGGCCGGTACTCCCCCGCTCGGGGGTGGAGTACCGGCCCTTCGCCATGTCCGGCCCCAGGCCCTACCATCCATGCGAAAGGGGTGGGCACATGGACGCACCGGACTCGTACGAGGTCTACGCCGAGGGGGTCGGGCTCCCCGCCGCCCTCGGACTCGGCTCGCTGGCCTTCGGCGGCTGGCTGCTCACCACCACCCGCCCCTGGGCGCACGGCTTCGACCTGGCCATGCTGCTGGGCGGCTGGGGCGTCTCCCTGCTCGTCCTGCTGTGCGGGCTCGTGCTGACCACCGGCTGCGTGCTGGCGGCCCTGCGGCCGCTGGTGCGGGCCGACGCCGGCGGCCTGCGGCTGCCGGCCGCCCGCTTCCACGCCGCCTGGACGGACATACGGGAGGTCGAGGTCGGCACGGTCGAGCTCGGCGCGCGGCACCGGGCGGTGTGGGTGACCCTGCACGACGGGCGGCGCCACGAGTACGTCACCCACCGCCCCGGCGAGATCCTCGTCGGGGCGGAACTGGCGGGCGGTTTGTCGCTGTTCGCCGGAGGTGTCCCGGTCAGCTGGTCGGACGAGGTCGTCCGCCGCCCCGGGCGCCGCAAGCGCGCGGCGTAGGCCCGGGGCGACCGCCGGCTCCGGCGGGCGCGCCGGCGCCGGCCGGGACGCGTCAGGCGCGCGGCGCCACCTTCGACAGGCCGTTGATGATCCGGTCCATGGCGTCGCCGCCGGTCGGGTCGGTCAGGTTGGCCAGCATCTTCAGCGTGAAGCGCATCAGCACCGGGTGCGTGAGCCCGCGCTGGGTGGCGATCTTCATCACGGCCGGGTTGCCGATCAGCTTCACGAAGGCGCGGCCCAGCGAGTAGTAGCCGCCGTAGGTCTCCTTGAGGACCTTCGGGTAGTTGTGCAGCGCCAGTTCGCGCTGGGCCGGGGTGGCCCGGGCGTGGGCCTGGACGACGACGTCGGCGGCGATCCTGCCCGACTCCATCGCGTAGGCGATGCCCTCGCCGTTGAACGGGTTGACGAGCCCGCCGGCGTCGCCCACGAGCAGCAGGCCCTTGGTGTAGTGCGGCTGCCGGTTGAAGGCCATGGGCAGGGCCGCGCCGCGGATCGGCTGGGTCATGTTCTCCGGGGTGTAGCCCCAGTCCTCGGGCATGGAGGCGCACCACGCCTTGAGGACCTCGCGCCAGTCCAGCTCGCGGAAGGCGGAGGAGGAGTTGAGGATGCCGAGGCCGACGTTGGACGTGCCGTCGCCCATGCCGAAGATCCAGCCGTAGCCGGGCAGCAGCCGGTCCTGCGGACCGCGCCGGTCCCACAGCTCCAGCCAGGACTCCAGGTAGTCGTCGTCGTGCCGGGGCGAGGTGAAGTACGTGCGCACGGCCACGCCCATCGGGCGGTCCTCGCGCCGGTGCAGGCCCATGGCCAGCGACAGCCGGGAGGAGTTGCCGTCGGCGGCGACGACCAGCGGGGCGTGGAAGGTGACGGCCCGCTTGTCCTCGCCGAGCTTGGCGTGCACGCCCGTGATGTGCCCGGTGCGCGGGTCGCGGATCGGCTCGCCGACGTTGCAGCGCTCGTACAGCCGGGCGCCGGCCTTCTGCGCCTGGCGGGCCAGGGTCTCGTCGAAGTCGTCGCGCTTGCGCACGAGTCCGTAGTCCGGGAAGGAGGCGAGCTCGGGCCAGTCCAGCTGGAGCCGCTGGCCGCCGCCGATGATGCGCAGGCCCTTGTTGCGCAGCCAGCCGGCCTCTTCGGAGATGTCGATGCCCATCGCCACCAGCTGCTTGGTGGCCCGCGGGGTGAGCCCGTCACCGCACACCTTCTCGCGCGGGAACGCCGTCTTCTCCAGCAGCAGGACGTCGAGACCGGCCTTGGCCAGGTAGTAGGCGGTGGTGGAGCCGGCGGGCCCGGCCCCGACGACGATCACATCCGCGGTGTGTTCGGAGAGGGGCTCGGTCACTGCGGGGTCTCCCGAAGGCTCGACAAGGGGTGCCCAATCGGCACAGGACATGTGCAGTCTATGCAGCGAGAGAGATCGCGAACCCGAAGGGCCACCTGATGACAAGCTCGCCGACCTCGCCGACTTCGCCGACTTCGCTTCCCGCCGTGACGCTGCGCGTGCCGACCGACGAGGACGCCCACGCCTGGCACCGGGCCTTCGCCGACGCGGAGGTCATGGAGTTCCTGGGCGGTCCCGCCGAGTTGTCGGCGTACGAGGAGTTCACCGCCCGCCAGCGGATGCACGACGCCCAACTCGGCTACTGCCTGTGGACCGTGCTCGGCCCCACCGGTGAGGTGCTGGGCTTCGCCGGGGCGCAGCCGTGGCCGCGGGACCGGACGTGGGGGCCGGTCGGCGAGCTGGAGATCGGCTGGCGGCTGGGCCGGGCGCACTGGGGGCGGGGCTACGTCGCCGCGGCCATGCGGCAGGCGCTGGAGCGGCTGCGGGCCGCCGGGGTCCGGCGGGTCGTGGCGGTCATCGACGAGGGCAACGCCCGGTCGGTCGCGGTGGCCGGGCGCCTGGGCATGACCCCCGAGGAGTCCTTCCCGCTGCCGACCGGGACGGGCCGGGGCCGGACGTACGGGCTGGCCCTGTAGGGCCTCGCCGGGCTCAGAAGACCGACAGGCCCGTCAGGGTCGTGAAGCGGTCCAGGGCGGCCACGCCGACCACCGAGTTGCCCCGGCGGTCCAGCCCGGGGGACCACACGGCCAGGGTGCACAGGCCCGGGACGACGGCCACGATGCCGCCGCCGACGCCGCTCTTGCCGGGCAGGCCGACGCGGTAGGCGAACTCGCCCGCCGCGTCGTACGTCCCGCAGGTCAGCATCACGGCGTTGATCTGCTTGGCCTCGCTGCGGGTCAGCAGCCGCGTGCCGTCCGCGCGGATCCCGTGCCGGGCCAGGAAGCCGGCGGCCAGCGCCAGGTCGGCGCAGCTCGTCTCGATCGAGCACTGCCAGAAGTAGTGGTCGAGGAGGGCGGGCACGGGGTTGTCGATGTTGCCGTAGCTGGCCATGAAGTGGGCCACGGCGGCGTTGCGGTCGCCGTGTTCGTGCTCGGAGGCGGCGACCTCGGCGTCGAAGCCGAGGTCGGGATTGCCGCTCTCCTGCCGCAGGAACTCCAGCAGCTCGCTGCTGGCGTCCCCCGTGAGCGTCTGGAGCCGGTCCGTCACCACCAGCGCGCCCGCGTTGATGAACGGATTGCGCGGAATGCCGTTCTCGTACTCCAGCTGCACCAGGGAGTTGAACGGGTTGCCGGACGGTTCCCGGCCCACCCGCTCCCACAGGCTGTCGCCGCCCTCGGCCAGGGCCAGGGCGAGGGCGAAGACCTTGGTGACGGACTGCGCCGAGAACGGCACCCGCCAGTCCCCGACGCCGTGGACGTTGCCGTCGAGGTCGGCGACGGCCATGCCGAACTGGTACGGGTCGACGCCGGCCAGGGCCGGGATGTACTCGGCCGGGGTCCCGCTCCCCACGAGCGGGGCGACGTCGGCCGCGATCCGCTCCAGCAGGGCCGGGTAGTCCGGCGCGGTGGTGCCGTTCCTCACCGCCGGTCAGTCCTGCGGCTTGAACCCGCGGTGCAGGGCCACGACCCCGCCCGTCAGGTTGCGCCACGCGACCTTGCCCCAGCCGGCCTTCTGCATCAGGCCGGCCAGCTCCGGCTGGGTCGGCCAGTCGCGGATGGACTCGGCGAGGTAGACGTAGGCGTCGGGGTTGGAGGACACCGCGCGGGCCACCGGCGGCAGGGCGCGCATGAGGTACTCGAGGTAGACCGTCCGGAACGGGCCCCACACCGGCTGCGAGAACTCGCAGATGACGACCTGCCCGCCCGGCTTGGTGACGCGGAGCATCTCGCGCAGCGCGGCGTCGGTGTCCTGGACGTTGCGCAGTCCGAAGGAGATCGTGACGGTGTCGAAGGTGTCGTCGCGGAACGGCAGCTTCGTCGCGTCCCCGGCGGTCAGCGGCAGCCACGGGCAGCGCTTCTTGCCCTCGCGGAGCATGCCGAGGGAGAAGTCGCAGGGCACGACGTACGCACCGGTGCGGGCGAACGGCATGCTGCTGGTGGCGGTGCCGGCGGCGAGGTCGAGCACCTTCTGGCCGGGCCGGGCGTCCACGGTCCGCGCGACGGCCTTGCGCCACACCCGGTCCTGGCCGAGGGAGAGGACGTCGTTGGTGAGGTCGTAGTTCGCCGCGACGCGGTCGAACATGGAGGCCACTTCGTGGGGCTGCTTGTCCAGGGATGCACGGGTCACTGGCGTTCGGCCTCGCTCGTCTCGGTCCGGGTGGGTTTCCGGGGCCATTCTGGCAGGCGGACACCACGGCGGACCGAAGGGGACCGGCTCCCCGGCGCCGGACGCGTACGGGGCTCAGCGGCGGCGGTGCAGCAGGCGGCCCGCGACGACCGTGGCCGTGCAGGTCGAGGCGCCGTGCGCCAGGAGCGCCGGCTCGTCGGGGACGGCGAAGGCCGCGAAGTGCGCCGGGGCGCCCGGCGTCAGGGTGCCGTGGTAGGCCGCCGCCGCCGTCGCGCAGCCCGTCAGCGGGTCCAGCGACGCCGGGCCCGGGCGGGCCGCCGCGGGCAGCAGGACCAGGCCCGAGCGGGTCACCGCTTCCGCCGCCCAGCGGTGCCGGAAGGCGCCCGCCACCGCGACGACGCCGTGCGCCAGCAGCCGTTGCACGCCCCGGCGGGCGCTGCCGCTCCAGCGCGTGGTGTCGCCCGGGCCGGGGGCCGGCCACGGGGCCTCGGCCTCCCGGGGGTCCGGGTGGTAGGTCTCCTCCAGGAGCTCCACGCCGTACGCCTGGACCAGGCCCGGGGTGAGCAGGCCCGGCCAGCGCCGGACCCGCGCGCCCGGCCAGGCGGCCGTGAGCTCCGCCTCGGGGCCCACCGCCTCGACGGCGGCGCCCCGGACCAGGACCGCCCCGCCGGGCACCGGCGGCAGACCGGCCCCGGGCAGGACCAGCTCGGCGGCGTGCAGCGTCAGCATCTCGGCGCGGGGGTCAGTTCGCCGACAGCAGCTTCAGCTCCGGGTGCGCCGTGCCGCCCTCGATCGCCGTGGACGAGATGTGCGAGACCACGCGGTCGTCGACCGGGTCGTTCGCCGGGTCGTCGTGCACGACCAGGTGCTCGTACGTCGTCGCGCGCTGCGCCGGTACCCGGCCCGCCTTGCGGATCAGGTCGATCAGTTCCAGGCGGTTGGAGCGGTGCCGGGCGCCCGCCGAGGAGACCACGTTCTCCTCCAGCATCACCGAGCCGAGGTCGTCGGCGCCGTAGTGCAGCGACAGCTGTCCGGCCTCCTTGCCGACCGTGAGCCAGGAGCCCTGGATGTGCGCCACGTTGTCCAGGAACAGCCGCGCGACCGCGATCATCCGCAGGTACTCGAAGACCGTCGCCTGCGTGCGGCCCTTCAGGCGGTTGTTCTCCGGCTGGTACGTGTACGGGATGAAGGCTCGGAAGCCGCCGGTCCGGTCCTGCACGTCGCGGATCATCCGCAGGTGCTCGATCCGCTCGGCGTTGGTCTCGCCCGTGCCCATGAGCATCGTGGAGGTGGACTCCACACCCAGGTTGTGGGCCAGCTCCATGATCTCCAGCCAGCGCTCGCCCGACTCCTTCAGCGGCGCGATCGCCTTGCGCGGCCGCTCCGGCAGGAGTTCGGCGCCGGCGCCCGCGAACGAGTCCAGGCCGGCCGCGTGGATCCGGCGGATCGCCTCCTGCGCCGAGACCCCGGAGATCCGCGCCATGTGCTCGACCTCGGACGCGCCGAGGGAGTGGATGACCAGCTGCGGGAACGCCTTCTTGATGGCCGAGAAGTGCTCCTCGTAGTACTCCACGCCGTAGTCCGGGTGGTGGCCGCCCTGGAACATCACCTGGGTGCCGCCCAGTTCGACGGTCTCCGCGCAGCGGCGCAGGATGTCGTCGAGGTCGCGGCTCCAGCCCTTCCCGGTGTCCTTCGGGGCGGCGTAGAACGCGCAGAACTTGCACGCCGTCACGCACACGTTGGTGTAGTTGATGTTGCGCTCGATGATGTACGTCGCGATGTGCTCGGTACCCGCGTAGCGCCGCCGGCGCACGGCGTCCGCGGCGGAGCCGAGGGCGTGCAGCGGCGCGTGGCGGTAGAGGTCGAGCGCCTCCTCCGGCGTGATCCGGCCCCCTTCGGCGGCACGGTCGAGGACAGACTGGAGAGCGGCCTGGTCGGTCACCGGTGCGTCACCTTTCGGCGGATGTGTCTAGGGGTGCGTGCGGACCGCCCCAGCCTACGCCAGGCCCCTCCAGCGGCTCGGTTCAGGGGCTTCGGGTCAGGTCGCCCTCCGGGTTGCCCGCCGCCCGATCCCCCGACTTGTAGTGCAGGGTGCCGCCCTCGTTGAGGGTGAAGCGCTCGTTCGCCGAGCCGCCCGCGCAGATGCCGGGGTGCGGGTTCGGGCCGCCCGCGGTGTCCAGCACCACGGAGCGGTCGGTGGCGGAGGCCAGCTTCCACTGCCCGCTGCAGTCGTACGTCGTCCCCAGCAGGTCGATCACCGACTTGTCCCGGCCGACCACCTCGCCCTTGCGGCCCGCCTTGATGGTGATCTCGAACGTGGACGGGACGCCGAGGTTCGTCGTCACCGAGCCCTTCCACGTGCCGATCAGGGCCTCCGGGACCGTGTCCCGCGCGGGCCCCGGCCCCGAGGCCGACGGCGACGCCGCTCCCGATCCGCCGTCCGTGGGCGCCGTCGCGACCGGCGGCCGGGCCGTGTTGTCGCCGACCTGGTCCTTGCCGCCCGTGCCCGGCAGCAGGCCCGTCTTCCACAGGCCGCCGAGGACCAGGGCGAAGACCGCCGCCCCGGCCAGGACCACCGTGCAGCTGAAGCGGCGCCCCGCCGCCGACATGGTCATCCGGCGGCCGCTGCCGCCCTCGCCGGCCTCGGCGGGGGCGCCCGTGCGCTGCCCGGGCACCGCGCCGGCCGGGTTGCCTCCGGTCTGCGTCGGCGCGCCGTAGGGGCCCGCGGAG
>NZ_JAJAUY010000046.1 GCF_020532625.1 Streptomyces antimicrobicus
CGGCCCGGCCCCACGTGATCCGCTCCGAGCGCACCCCGCTCACTCCGGCGGGCAGCCGCCGACCGCCCCACGCCGAGCGCGGCGCACCCCGGGGCGCCACCGCGGCCCGCCCCGTCACCGGGGGCTGAGCGCCGCCCGGGACACCGCACGGCGGGAACGGTACGCACACCCGCCGCCGTGAGGAACGCGCAAGGACCGACGGCCGTCGGTCGGTCAGCCGGTCGCTCAGCCGCTCGGTCGGTCGTTTCGTCCAGCCGCGTCAGCGTGGCGCCCGGCGGTTCCTCCGAGCCGGGTCACGCTTGGGTCACGGAATGTCGACAACTGTTTCACCGTCACCCAGCCGCCGAGCACGCGAATACCGAACCGGCGAATTACCCGGGAGACGCCGGCGCACCCGGCCGATATCGCCCTACCCCATTCCCCCCGGACGCGTCCCGCACGAGCGTCCGCGCAATTCCCAGGGCTCCCGCTCGGCAAGGAAACTGACGGCCCGTGGAACGGCTTCCGAACGGACCCGTTCCGTACGACCATCTCCCTCATCATTTCTTCACCCGGAGGCGGTCGCGGGTGCGGTGACGGGCTGGGCGGCGGGCGCGGTGACGGGCTGGGCGGCGGGCGCGGTGACGGGCTCGGCGACCGGCGCGACCGCCGACCGCTGGACCGCCCGCCCCAGCCGGTCCCGGGCCGCCGCGATCCGCTCGCGCAGCTCCGGCGGCTCCACCACGTCGAACTCGTAGCCCATCAGCAGCACGTGGACGAGCAGGTGGTCGAGGCTGGCGGCGCCGGTGCGCAGCAGGCACGACCGGTCGTCGAGCGGTTCCAGCACCCCGGCCGACGGCGAGATCTGCTGGGCCGCCTCCGCGGCCGGCGCATGGAGCCGGAGCACGGCCTGGGCGACGTACGCCCGCTGCGCGACGCCCCGGGAGACGTACGCGGCCAGGTCCTCGGCGGGCGGGGTGCGCGGGGTGAAGCGGGGGCCGTGCGGCGGGCGCGGCTCGACGCGGTCGGCGCGGAAGGTGCGCCAGTCCGCCCGGTCCACGTCCCAGGCGACCAGGTACCAGCGGCGCTCGCTGCACACCAGGCGGTGCGGCTCGACCAGGCGGCGGGTGGTGGCGCCGTCGTGGTCGCGGTAGGCGAACCGCAGCCGCTCGCTGTCGCGGCACACGGTGGCCAGCTCGGTGAGCACGGAGGCGTCCACCGTGGAGCGCTGGGGGCAGCGCAGCATGGAGACGGTGAACTCGTTGAGCGCGGACACCCGGCGGCGCAGCCGGCCCGGCAGCACCTGCTCCAGCTTGGCCAGCGCCCGGACGGAAGCCTCACCGATCCCCTCGACGCCGTTGCCCGCGGCGGTCCGCAGACCCACCGCCACGGCCACCGCCTCGTCGTCGTCGAGCAGCAGCGGCGGCAGCTCGGCGCCGGCGCCGAGCTGGTAGCCGCCGCCGGTGCCCGGGCTGGCGTTGACGGGATACCCGAGTTCCCGCAGCCGTTCCACGTCCCGCCGGACCGTGCGGGGGGTCACGCCGAGGCGCTGCGCCAGGTCGGCGCCGGTCCATTCGCGGTGGGCCTGCAGGAGGGACAGCAGGCGCAGAAGTCGTGCGGAGGTCTCCAGCATGGGCCCGAGTGTGCCATCGGGCCAGGACGCGCCCGGCCCCGCTACGACACCTGCGGTAGCCCGGCCCGGACACGGCCCACTCCCCCCACCGGCTCCGCCGTCGGCGGCCGGGGGCTCGGCGACGTGGAGGCCGGAGGCCTCGGCGCGACCGGAGCGACGGCAGAGGCCGAAGGGGCGGGGGAAGCCGGAGGGGCGGGGGAAGCTGGAGGGGTCGAAGGGGCCGAAGAGCCCGAAGGGGCGGCGGAGGCCGAAGGTGCGGCGGAAGCCGAAGGAGCCGGAGAGGTCGGGAGGCTCGGGGAGCTCGGGGGGCTCGGGGTTGGCAGGAGCAAGGAGGTGCCCGGGGGGAGGGCGTGGGGGGAGGGGCCCAGCGTGGTGCGGTTGGCTTCGTACAGGGTGCGCCAGCCGCCCTGCACCCGGCGTTTGCGGGCCACCGAGGACAGCGTCTCCCCGGACCGCACCACATGCCACCGCCCCGCCAGCCCGTACCGCTTCGAGCACACCGGCCACGCCTGCCACCCCTGCGTGGCCACGACCTCCTCCCCCACCTCGATCTGCTGCTCCCGCGTGGCCAGGTCGGCCCGCGCGGCGAACCGCAGGCCCCCGTTGTCCTCCCAGGTCCGCTGCCAGAACTGCAGCCCGCCGTAGAAGCCGTTGCCCGTGTTGATGTGCCAACGGCCGCTGCTCTCGCAGTCCGCCACGCAGTCCCACGGCCATCGGCCGCCCGGTCCGCAGTCCCCCGGGCCCGAGCCGATCTTCCCGGGCGAGCCGATCGCGCCCACGCCGCCCGGTCCGGGCGCGGGTGGCGGCGGTGCGGCCGGCGCCCCGACGGGCCGGGCCACCGTCACCGTCGCGGTCCACAGCACCGTCGCGGCCCACAGCAGCGTCACGGTCGCCGTCGCCGTCACGGCCAGGGCCGTGGCGGAGGCCGCTCGCGTCACTGCCGCGGGGGCGGTCTCGGGGCGGTGGAGGTCGGGCATCGGGTCACCATGCACGCCGCGGGCGGCGTGTCGGGGCCCGGCGCGCGGGCGGCGCGGCACCGCTACCCGGTCGGCCGACCGGCGCCCCACGCCCCCCGCGCTCGAAACCGCCAATCCTCGACATCAAGTGGCCGCAAACGAGCAGGAGTTGGAACGGAGAGAAAGCCTTCTTCCCGGGTGTCACCCCTTCGGGCGCCCGGTTCGAATCCGTTCCCCCTTCCGGCGTGACCCCGGCCACCCCTCCCCCGTTGAGCCCGGAGAGCCGGGAACCGCCCGGCCGCGCACCCTGTCGTGCCGTGCCGTGCGGTCCCGCTCCGTTGCTCTGCACATTGTTTCCGTCCTAGTCCGAGGAGTCACCCCGTGCCGCGCATGCTCGACGTCAGTGATGACGTACGCGCCGAGATCGGCGACGAAGAAGCCGACCTGCTGCTTCGCGGTGAGACCGCGCCGGGCAGTTACGACTGCACCTCCTGCCGCACGCCGGGAGACTCCGAGCGCGAGCCCACCAGCACCGTGCTGTTCGTCGGCGAGGAGACCGCCGTCCTCGCCTTCGCCCACGGCCGCTGCATCCCCTCGCAGGTCGTGACCGTCTCCGAGGAGCAGCTCCAGGGCGCCGTCGCCAGCATCACCGGTGAGAGCCCCGCCACCCCCGCGGCCGGCGCGCCCACCGCCGACGTGCCGCGGTCCGAGCCCGGCGGCCAGGCCGTCCTCGGCATCACCAGCGGCCTGGTCCTGATCGACGGCGACCTGCACCCCGCCCTGGTGGTCGAGCCGACCGCGCCGATCGCCCGCCCGGGCACCACCGGTCCCGGCGACGACTTCCTGCCGCTGCTCATCGAGCAGGGGTTCATCCCGGTCACCGACACCGCCGAGCTGCCCTCCCCGCTCGCCGGCTGGTCGGTGCTGCTCGCCGGCGGCCAGCTGCACGCCGTGCTCCAGCCCGGCGGCGAGGCCGGCGGTCAGGTGGCCTGGTGGCAGGCCCACCAGGCGCTGTCGGTCACCGAGGGCTGGCGGCAGGCCGTCAACAAGACCAAGCGCGTCCTCGTCTACGCCGCTCCGGTCGGCTCCATCGGCCAGCAGCCCCGCGAGGACCTGCTGCGCGACGCGCTGGACAAGGCGGCCGCCGGGGGCAAGCTCGTGGCCGCCTCCATGCCGCTCGCCGGCACCTGAGCCGCCGCTCCCGACGCGGGAGAACTCCCCTCGCGGGAGAACTCCCCTCGCGGGGGAACGCCCCTGCCGGGGAACGCATCCGCCGCCGTCCGGTCCCGCCGTCCCGGGGCCCGACGGCGGCGGCGGCATGTCCGTTTCCGTGCGCCGGAGTCCGGGCGGCGGCAGGTGCCTCGGCCGACTGCCGGACGCCGGCGGCACGCCCCGGACATCGGCGTTTTTCGCTCGGCCCCCGCATCCGTAAGCCATCGGGTTCGTTGGCTGATACGTGCATTCACACGACCCCTCCCGCGCCCCGTCCTTCCACAGCCCCACCCCCATCTACGACGCGCTGTACTCGGAGTACCTGCGCTCGTTCCGGGCCCTGCCGGGCGATCGTACGGGTGAGGAGGACCTCGGCTTCACGGCCTTCGGCAGCTACGGTCCCGGCTCCGGCGGCGCCTCCGGTTCGGGGGCCGGCTCCCTCGTCGGCGCCGGCTCCGCCGCAGGCGGGTACCCCACCTTCAGCAGTGTCAGCGGATGGAACGGTTCCGCATGGCAGACCGACCCTTGGCAGACGGTCCACGCCCCCGCCCAGCAGCCCCAGCCGCTGTACGCCGCGGCCGCCTCCGGCTCGGGCACGTACGGCAACGGGCGGCAGCACCAGACCGGGATGCACCACATCCCGGCGGCCCTGCCGCCCGCTCCGCGCCGGGGCTACTGACCGCCCCCGCCGCTCACCGCCGCGCCACTGCCGGGCGGCCTCGCGGCCGCCGGCCGCCGCTACTTCTTCTTCGCCGCCTTGCTGCCGCGCTTCTCCCGCACCCGCACCGAGATGTGGATCGGGGTGCCCTCGAAGCCGAACTCCTCGCGCAGCCGGCGCTCGACGAAGCGCCGGTAGCCGTGCTCCAGGAAGCCCGAGGCGAAGAGCACGAACCGCGGCGGCTTGGTGCCGGCCTGGGTGCCGAACAGGATGCGCGGCTGCTTGCCGCCGCGGATCGGGTGCGGGTGGGCGGCGACCAGCTCGCCCAGGAAGGCGTTGAGGCGGCCCGTCGGGACCCGGGTCTCCCAGCCCGCAAGGGCCGTCTCGATCGCCGGGACCAGCTTCTCCATGTGACGGCCGGTCAGCGCCGAGACGTTCACCCGGGGCGCCCACGCGACCTGCTGCATCTCGGTCTCGATCTCGCGCTCGAGGTAGTAGCGGCGCTCCTCGTCGAGGGTGTCCCACTTGTTGTACGCGATCACCAGCGCCCGGCCGGCCTCGACCGCCATGGTGATGATGCGCTGGTCCTGGACGCTGATCGACTCGCTCGCGTCGATCAGGACGACGGCGACCTCCGCCTTCTCCACGGCCGCGGCCGTGCGCAGGGAGGCGTAGTAGTCGGCGCCCTGCTGGAGGTGGACGCGCTTGCGGATGCCGGCGGTGTCCACGAACTTCCAGGTCACGCCGCCGAGCTCGATCAGCTCGTCGACGGGGTCGCGGGTGGTGCCCGCCAGCTCGTTGACGACCACGCGCTCCTCGCGCGCCACCTTGTTGAGCAGCGAGGACTTGCCGACGTTGGGACGGCCGATCAGGGCGATCCGGCGCGGGCCGCCGAGCGCGGTCCCGCCGAAGGTCTGCGCGGGGGCCTCCGGCAGCACGGCGAGGACCTGGTCGAGCAGGTCGCCGGTGCCGCGGCCGTGCAGGGCGGAGACCGGGTAGGGCTCACCGAGGCCGAGGGACCACAGGTAGGCGGCGTCGGCCTCGCCGGACTGGCCGTCCACCTTGTTGGCGGCCAGGACCACCGGCTTGCCGGCGCGGCGCAGCAGCTTGACGACGGCCTCGTCGGTGTCGGTCGCGCCGACCTTGGCGTCCACCACGAAGACGACCGCGTCGGCGGCCTCGATGGCGTACTCGGCCTGGGCGGCGACGGAGGCGTCGATGCCGAGGACGTCCTGCTCCCAGCCGCCGGTGTCGACGACCTTGAAGCGGCGGCCCGCCCACTCGGCCTCGTAGGTGACCCGGTCGCGGGTGACGCCGGGCTTGTCCTCGACGACCGCCTCGCGGCGGCCGATGATGCGGTTCACCAGGGTCGACTTGCCGACGTTCGGCCGGCCGACGACGGCGAGGACCGGGAGGGGGCCGTGGCCGGCCTCCTCGATGGCGCCCTCGACGTCCTCGATGTCGAAGCCCTCTTCCGCGGCGAGCTCCATGAACTCCGCGTACTCGGCGTCGCCAAGCGCTCCGTGGTCGTGCTGGTCGTTCATGAAGTCCGTTCCTCGTCGTTCGTGGTGGTCGGTGGCGCCCGCGGGCGGGCCCACTACTGGTTCAAGTCTCGCAGCTCAGACCTGCTCGGGCGCCCGTTCGCGCCCGGTCAGGCGCCTGGCGTCCGCCAGGTGGGCCGTGAGGTGCTCCTGGATGCGTACGGTGGCCGCGTCGAGCGCGGCCCGCGTGCGCCGGCCGGAGCCGTCGCCGGCGGCGAAGGGATCGCCGAAGACGATGTCGACGCGGCTGCGCAGCGGCGGCAGGCCCTTGATCAGCCGGCCGCGGCGCTCGCTGCTGCCCAGCACCGCCACCGGCACGATCGGGGCCCCCGACCGTACGGCGAAGTACGCGAGGCCGGCCCGCAGGGAGGCGAAGTCGCCCTCGCCCCGGGTGCCCTCGGGGAAGATCCCGAGGGCGCCGCCGTCGCTCAGCACGCCGAGCGCGCGGGTGACGGCGGTGCGGTCGGTGCCGGACCGGTCGACGTCGATCTGGCCGATGCCCTGCAGGAAGGGGCCGAGGGGGCCGACGAAGGCCTCCTTCTTGATCAGGAAGTGCACCGGTCGCGGTGCCGTCCCCATCAGCATCGGCCCGTCGATGTTGTGGGCGTGGTTGACCGCGAGGATGACCGGGCCGGAGGCCGGTACCTTCCAGGCGCCGAGCACGCGGGGCCTCCACAGCCCGTACATGAGCCCGATGCCGATCCGCCGCCCGACCGCCGCACCCTTGGGGGAGGGCGTCGCAGTCACTTGCCGGCCGTCCGCTTCTCCTCCACGAGGGCCACCACGTGCGCGATCACCTGGTCCAGGGTCAGCGCGGTGGTGTCGACCTCGACGGCGTCGTCGGCCTTGGCCAGCGGGGAGGTCTTGCGGCCGGAGTCGGCCGCGTCCCGCTTGATCAGGGCCTCCTTGGTGGCCGCGAGGTCCGCGGCCTCCTTGCCCGCCAGCTCGCCGTTGCGGCGGGCGGCACGGGCCTCGGCGGACGCCGTCAGGAAGATCTTCAGGTCGGCGTCGGGGAGCACGGTGGTGCCGATGTCGCGGCCCTCGACCACGATCCCGTCCCGGGCCCCGGCGGCGATGCGCCGCTGCAGCTCGGTGATCAGGGTGCGCACCTCGGGCACGGCGCTGACGGCGCTGACCTTGGAGGTGACCTCCTGGGTGCGGATCGGGCCGGAGGCGTCCAGGCCGTCGACCGTGATGGTGGGCGCGGACGGGTCGGTGCCGGACTCGATGACCGGCTTGCCCGCGGCCACGGCGACGGCGTGCGGGTCGTCGGTGTCCACGCCGTTGGTGATCATCCACCAGGTGATGGCCCGGTACTGGGCACCGGTGTCCAGGTAGCGCAGCCCGAGCTGGGCGGCCACGGCCTTGGAGGTGCTGGACTTGCCCGTGCCGGAGGGACCGTCGATGGCGACGATCACGGCGGACGGAGCGGCGGTTTCCACGGGGCGTGCGCCTTCCTGGTCGGACGTGCGGGTTCCGGGCGCGCCAAAGCGCCCCTGTCCAAGGTTACCGGCCCGACGCGGCTGGGCCTTCCGCGCGCAGGCGGGGGCCCTACTGCTGCCGCAGCGCCCAGCCGCGTTCGCGCAGTTCGGCGGTGAGGACCGCGGCCGCCCGCGGCTCCACCATGAGCTGCACCAGGCCCGCCTGCTGCCCGGTGGCGTGCTCGATGCGGACGTCCTCCACGTTGACCCCGGCGCGGCCGGCGTCGGCGAAGATCCGGGCCAGCTCGCCCGGCCGGTCGCTGATGAAGACCGCCACGGTCTCGTACTGGGCCGGGGCGGCGCCGTGCTTGCCCGGCACCCGGTCCCGGCCGGCGTTGCCGCGGCGCAGCACGTCCTCGATGCCCTTGGCACCGCGGCGGCGGTCGGAGGCGTCGGCGGACTGCAGGCCGCGCAGCGCGTGCACGGTCTCCTCCAGGTCGGCGGCGATGCCGGCGAGCACGTCGGCGACCGGCCCGGGGTTGGCGGAGAGGATCTCCACCCACATCCGGGGGTCGGAGGCGGCGATCCGGGTCACGTCGCGGATGCCCTGGCCGCACAGCCGTACGGCGGACTCCTCGGCCTCCTCCAGGCGGGCCGCGACCATGCTGGAGACCAGCTGCGGGGTGTGGGAGACCAGCGCGACGGCCCGGTCGTGGGCGTCGGCGTCCATGACCACCGGCACGGCCCGGCACAGGGCGACGAGCTCCAGCGCCAGGTTCAGCACCTCGTGGTCGGTCTCGCGGGTCGGCGTGAGCACCCAGGGGCGGCCCTCGAAGAGGTCGGCGGTGGCGGCCAGCGGCCCGGACCGCTCCTTGCCGGCCATCGGGTGGGTCCCGATGTACGAGCTGACGTCCACGCCCCGGGACTCCAGCTCGCGCCGCGGTCCGCCCTTGACACTGGCGACGTCCACGTACGCGCGCGCCAGGCCCCGGCCGATCGCGTCCGCGAGCGCGTCGGCGACGTGGGCCGGGGGCACGGCGACGATCGCGAGGTCCACCGGGCCCTCGGGCGGCTCGTACGTGCCGGCGCCGAGCGAGGCGGCCGTCCGCGCGGCGGCGGGGTCGTGGTCGGACAGGTGCACGGTCACCCCGCGCCCGGCCAGCGCGAGCGCCGCGGAGGTGCCGATCAGCCCGGTTCCGATGACGACGGCGGTTCTCACGTGGGGGCGCTCCTCGGTTGCTGCACGGGTCGGCGTGATCAGCGTAGCCAGCGTCGGCCGCCGGCGGACGCCGGGGGGAGGCCCCGCTCCCCCGGGCGGGGCGGCGCGGGTCAGAACTTCTGCCGGCGGATGATGTCCTCCAGCGAACCGGAGGGCACCTGCCCCTCGGGCGTCAGCTGGTCGACCACCTGCGGCAGCTGCCGGGCGATCTGGTCCGCGGCCTGGTCGGGGCTGACCCCGGCCTGCCGCGCCGCCTGCTGGAGGGTGTCGTCCGGCAGCGCCTGCTTGACCTGGTCGGGGGTCAGGGGCTCGTTGTCGCCGGTCCCGATCCACGACTGCGCCTGGTCCGCCAGGCCGGCCTTGGCCAGCATGTCCAGCAGTCCGCCGAGCGGGTTGCCGTCGGCTGCCCGGGCACCGCCGCCGCCCAGCAGGCCGCCGAGCAGCGAGCCGAGGACGTTGCCGCCGGCGGCGGCGCTGCCGCCCGGGCCGCCGCCGAGGAGGCCGCCGAGCAGCGAGCCGAGGACGTTTCCCGCCATGGTCGTGCCTTTCGCCGGGGGACGGGGATCACGGCCAATGTCGCCCGGACCGCCGCGTGCCGCCACCGGGCGGTGTCCTGCGGTACAACGTGGGCATGATCTTCCACATCGTCCCGCTCGCCGACTGGTCGGCCCGTCCCGAGCTGCCGTACGCGCCGCCCTCGCTCGATTCCGAGGGCTTCGTGCACTGTTCGGCGGACCGGCCGACCGCGCTGGAGATCGCCGACCGGTACTACCGGGACGTCCCGGGCACGCTGCTGGCCGTCGAGCTCGACGAGCGCGCCCTGACCTCCGAGGTGAGCCGGGAGGGCGAGGCGGGGGCCCGCTACCCGCACGTGCACGGCCCGCTGGACCGGGCCGCCGCCGCCCGGCTGTGGGAGGTCGTCCGGGAACCGGGCCGGCCGGCCGCCCTCGTCCCGTGGGAACCGGGCGCCTGACCGGCGCGGCGTACGCCCGCCGCCCCGCGGCGGGGTCCAGGATGCTGCTCGCCGTCCCGGTCGCGCACCGGCCGGGAGACGAAGCGAGGAGATGTCATGAGCGAGCCCCGCGCACCCCGTGAACCCCGCGCATCCCGTGAACCCGACGCGCCCCGTGACCCCCGGGCACCGCTGCCCGCCGCCCGGCGCACGGTGCTGGCGGCGGGCTGCGCCGCCCTGGCCGGCGGCGCCCTGGGCGCCTGCGGCTCCGGCGAGGAGGCGGGCGGCGGCGCCCCGCCGTCCTCCCCGGCCGCCGCGGGGACGCCCATGACCACGACCGGTGCCGGCACCGGGGCCGGCGCCGCGCTGATGCGGACCTCGGACGTGCCGGTCGGCGGCGGCAAGGTCGCCACCGCCGAGAAGGTGGTGGTCACCCAGCCGCGGGCGGGCACGTTCAAGGCGTTCTCCGCGGTCTGCACCCACCAGGGCTGCACGGTGAGCAAGGTCGAGAACGGCACCATCGACTGCCCCTGCCACGGCAGCAGGTTCGAGATGGCGACCGGCGCGGTGGCCCAGGGCCCGGCCACCCGGCCGCTGCCGGCCCGCGCCATCACGGTCGAGGGCGGCGAAATCAAGCTCGCGTAGCCGCCGGGGGTCCGCCTACGCTCGCCCGATGGACGAGCAGACCCCTCCGGCGCGGCACCCGCTGCCCCTGACCCTGGTGCGCGACCACACCGTCTACTCCTGTGTCATGGGCTCGCGCGCCTTCGGCCTGGCGACCGAGGCGAGCGACACCGACCGGCGCGGTGTCTACCTCGCCCCGACGCCGCTGTTCTGGCGCTTCGAGAAGCCGCCGACGCACGTGGAGGGGCCTGCGCAGGAGCAGTTCTCCTGGGAGCTGGAGCGTTTTTGCGAGCTGGCGCTGAAGGCCAACCCCACCATCCTGGAGTGCCTGCACTCCCCCTTGGTGGAGGTCCTCACCCCGGTCGGCGAGGAACTCCTGGACCTGCGCGGGGCGTTCCTGTCCCGCCGGGCCCACGCGAGCTTCAGCCGGTACGCGCGCTCGCAGTGGGGGAAGCTCGAAGCGGACGTACGCGCTCACGGCGCCCCGCGCTGGAAGCACGCCATGCACCTGCTGCGGCTGCTGCTGTCGTGCCGCGACCTGCTGCGCACCGGCCGCCTGAGCGTGGACGCGGGCCCGTACCGTACGGACCTGCTCGCGGTGCGGCGCGGCGAGCGCGGCTGGGACGAGGTGACGGCGTGGACCGCCCGGCTGTCCGAGGAGACGGAGGCGGCCCTGCGGACCACCACCCTGCCCGCCGAGCCGGACCGGGCGCGGGTGGCCGACTTCCTGCTGCGCACCCGCCGGGCCTCGGCCGAGGCGGCGCCGGCCTAGGCGCCGGGCTGGGCGCCGGCCGAGCGCCGGGCGGGGCGCCGGCGGCCGGGGGCGTCCGACGCGGCCCAGGAACGCCGGGCGCCGCTCAGGGCCTGTCCCGCCGGGCGCCGCTCAGGGCCGGTCCCAGAGCGCGCCGAAGGCCAGCAGTTCGTCGCGGTACTCGATCCGGCCCTCCCAGTCCCGGGGCCAGACGTCCGCCCCGAGGTGGGCGCCCGCGAAGGCCCCCGTGAGGCACGCGATCGAGTCGGAGTCCCCGGCGGTGCAGGCCGCCCGGCGCAGCGCGGTCAGCGGCTCGTCGGGGAAGAGCAGGAAGCAGTGCAGGGCGGTGGCGAGGGCCTCCTCGGCGATCCAGCCCTCGCCGGTGGCCAGGCAGGGGTCCAGCTCCGGGGCGGGGTGCTTCAGGGCCGCCGCGAGCCGGTCGAGGACGGCCAGGCACTCGTCCCAGCCGCGGGCGGCGAACGCCTCCGGCGAGGGGTCGCTCGCACTGCGCGCCCACAGGTCGCCGAGCCAGCGCTCGTGGTACGTGGCGCGGTGGTGGAGCGCGTACGAGCGCAGCCGGCCGACCAGTCCGGTGACCTCGGTCCCGTCGGCCAGCAGCCGGACGGCGTACGCGGTCAGGTCGGAGGCCGCGAGCGCGGTCGGGTGCCCGTGGGTGAGGGCCGACTGGAGCTGGGCGGCGCCGGCCCGCTCCTCCTCGGTCCAGCCGGGCACCAGCCCGACCGGCACGACCCGCATGTTGGCCCCGCAGCCCTTGGAGCCGAGCTGGCTGGCGTCCCGCCAGTCCCGGGCCGGGTCGTCCAGCAGCCGGCAGGCGCGCAGGCAGGTGCTGCCGGGGGCGCGGTTGTTGTCCGGGGAGTGGTACCAGTCGACGAATTCCTCGCGGACCGGGCGGGTCAGCCGGAGCGGGGCGGGCCGGCCGTGCTCCGCCGCGGTGCGGATGCCGCGGGCGAGGGCCAGGGTCATCTGGGTGTCGTCGGTGACGACCGCCGGGCGCGGCAGCCGCATCTCCCGCCAGGGGCCGGACGTGGCCAGGATCGACGGGACGTCGTGGAACTCGGTCGGGAAGCCCAGCGCGTCGCCGAGGGCGAGGCCGATCAGGGCCCCGGTGGCCGGTCGCTTGGTGGTCATCGGCGGTGTCCTTCCGGGCGGAGCAGCGGTGGATGGAGCGCGGTGGCGGGACCGGCGCGGTAGAGGGCGGCCGGTTTGCCGCGGCCGCCGGTGAGCCGGGCGGCGCCGGGCACGGCCTCGACGAAGCCGGGGGTGGCGAGCACCTTGCGGCGGAAGTTGGGGCGGTCGAGGACGGTGTCCCACACCGTCTCGTAGACGGCCTGGAGCTCGCCGAGGGTGAACTCGGGCGGGCAGAAGGCCGTGGCCAGGCAGGTGTACTCGAGCTTGGCGCCGATCCTGGTCCGGGCGTCGGCCAGGATCCGCCCGTGGTCGAAGGCCAGCTCGCCGGTCCGCTCCACCGGGACCCAGCGGGCCCGGTCGGCGTCGCCGCCGCCCTGCTCGGAGGGCTCGGGCAGGTCCGGGACGAGCGCGGTGAAGGCGATGGACACCACCCGCATCCGGGGGTCGCGGTCCGGCTCGCTGTAGGTGCGCAGCTGCTCCAGGTGCAGCTCGCCGACCAGGCGGGCCGGCAGGCCGGTCTCCTCGGCCAGCTCGCGGCGCGCGGCCCGCTCGGCGGACTCCCGCGGCAGCACGAAGCCGCCGGGCAGCGCCCAGGCGCCCCGGTGGGGCTCCTGGGCCCGCCGGATCAGCAGGACGTGCAGCTGCCCCGCGCGGACGGTGAAGACGGCCAGGTCCACGGTGACGGCGAAGGGCTCGTAGGCGTACGGGTCGTAGCCCGCCGGAATGCTGCCGGTCATGCGTGTCCTCCCCCGGCGGGTCCGGCGCGGTCCCGGTCCTGGTCCACCCCCGTGGGTCCAGGAACGGGCCCGGCCCGCCTTTATGGTCGCACTGACTATAAATGGCGGGACGTGGTCCGGGCAAGCGGAAGCCCGCGGCGCTACGGGAGCACCGCGGGCTTCTGGAGAGCCGGGGAGGGACGACGGCTAGAGGCCGACCTCGCGCATCAGCATGCCGACCTCGGTGTTGGTCAGGCGGCGCAGCCAGCCGGACTTCTGGTCGCCGAGCTCGATCGGGCCGAAGGCCGTACGGACCAGCTTCTCGACCGGGAAGCCCGCCTCGGCGAGCATCCGGCGGACGATGTGCTTGCGGCCCTCGTGCAAGGTCACCTCGACCAGGTAGTTCTTGCCGACCTGGTCGACCACGCGGAAGTGGTCGGCGCGCGCGTAGCCGTCCTCCAGCTGGATGCCGGACTGCAGGCGCTTGCCGATCTCGCGCGGCAGCGGGCCGGTGATGGCCGCCAGGTAGGTCTTCTGGACGCCGTACTTCGGGTGGGTGAGGCGGTGGGCCAGCTCGCCGTGGTTGGTGAGCAGGATGATGCCCTCGGTCTCCGTGTCGAGGCGGCCGACGTGGAAGAGCCGGGTCTCGCGGTTGGTGACGTAGTCGCCGAGGCACTGGCGGCCGTCGGGGTCCTCCATGGTGGAGACCACGCCGGCCGGCTTGTTCAGCGCGAAGAACAGGTACGACTGGGTGGCGACGGTCAGGCCGTCGACCTTGATCTCGTCCTTCTGCGGGTCGACGCGCAGGCCCTGCTCGGTGACGATCTTGCCGTTGACCTCGACGCGGGCCTGGTCGATCAGCTCCTCGCAGGCGCGGCGCGAGCCCATGCCGGCCCGGGCCAGCACCTTCTGCAGGCGCTCGCCCTCCAGCTCGGCGCCCGGGAAGGTCTTGGGCGTCTTGATCTGGGGCTTGTCGGCGTAGCGCTCACGGTTGCGCTCCTCGATGCGCGCCTCGTACTCACGCGGACGCGACTGGCCGGCGCGGGGGCCGTAGCCGCCCTGGGAGCCGCCGCGGCCGCCCTGCGGGGCCTTGGGGCCGCCCTTGGCGCCACCGCGGGCCGCCGAGCCGCGGGCACCGCCGCCGCCGGGCTGGCCACCGCCGGAGCGGCCCGCGCCGGAGCGCCCGGCTCCGGAACGCTCGCCCTCGGGGCCGACGTCGTAGCGGCGCTCCTCGGGGCGGGGACGGCGCGGACGGCTCTGGGGCTGGCCGCCCTGCCGGTCGTCGCGCGAGTTCCCGGCGCCGCGGTAGTTACCGCGCCCGCCGCTCTTGCCGCTGTTCCTGTTGCCGCCGCTGCTTCGCATCAAAGTTCCGTCTTGTCGTCTTCGTCGGTGTCCGGGGCGTCCGGATCGAACGACGGGACGCCTTCCTGCGTCTCGGCCTCGATCGCTTCCGCCTCCGGGAGGAAGGGCGCGAGCTCGGGGAGCTCGTCCAGGCCGCGCAGGCCCATCCGCTCCAGAAAGTAGTTCGTCGTCCTGTACAGGATCGCACCTGTTTCGGGTTCCGTGCCCGCCTCCTCGACCAGACCGCGCTGCAGGAGGGTCCGCATGACGCCGTCGCAGTTGACCCCGCGGACGGCGGAGACCCGGGAACGGCTCACCGGCTGCCGGTACGCGACGACCGCCAGGGTCTCCAGGGCCGCCTGGGTGAGGCGGGCCTGCTGCCCGTCCAGGACGAAGGCCTCCACCGCCGGGGCGTACTCGGCGCGGCTGTAGAACCGCCAGCCGCCGGCGACCAGGCGCAGCTCGAAGCCGCGGCGCTGGACGGTGTACTCGTCGGCCAGCTCGCGCAGGGCGTCGGCGACCTCGCGCGGGGAGCGGCCGAGCACCTTGGCGAGGTGGGCCTCGGTGGCGGGCTCGTCCACCACCATGAGGACGGCCTCCAGGGCGGGCTTGAGGGGCAGCGCCGACTGCTCGCCGTCCGGGGCGGCCGGGGCGGCGGACGTCGCCGGGGCGGCCGGGGTGCTCTCGCTCGGCTGGGTCGTCATTCGGCTTCCTCCACCACACGGTCGAACTCGTCGGTCACGGCCGGGCCGGCGCCCTCGCCGCCGCTCCAGCGGACCGTGAGCGTGCCCAGGGCCTGCTCCTGTTCGAGCTGCACGGCCTTCTCCCGGTAGAGCTCCAGCAGGGCCAGGAACCGGGCCACGACGGTGAGCGTGTCCTCGGCGCCCTCGGTCAGCTCCTGGAACGTGGCCTCGCCCCGGGCCTGGAGCAGCCGTACGACGATCTGCGCCTGCTCGCGGACGCTGACCAGCGGGGCGTGGATGTGGTCGACGTACACCTGCGGCTCGGCCCTGGGCTGCATGGCCTTGACCGCGAGCCGGGCGAACCCCTCGGCGCCGATGCTGATGACGACCTCGGGGAGCAGGTCGGCGTGGTGCGGCTCCAGGCCGACGGTACGGGGGTGGCGCCGGGCCTCGTCCTGCGCGCGCTCCTCGAAGAGGGCGGCGATCTGCTTGTACGCCCGGTACTGCAGGAGCCGGGCGAAGAGCAGGTCCCGCGCTTCGAGCAGCGCGAGGTCGGCCTCGTCCTCGACCTCGGCGGCGGGCAGCAGCCGGGCTGCCTTGAGGTCGAGCAGGGTGGCGGCCACGACGAGGAACTCGGTGGTCTGGTCGAGGTCCCAGTCGGGCCCCATGGCCCGGATGTGCGCCATGAACTCGTCGGTGACCTTGGACAGCGCGACCTCGGTGACGTCGAGCTTGTGCCGCGAGATCAACTGCAGCAGCAGGTCGAAGGGCCCTTCGAAATTCCCCAACCGAACCGTGAACGTCCCCCCACCCCCCACGGGGGCCTCCGCGGCCGCGGGGGCGTCCCCGGGAGCGGAAGACGCACCGGCGCCCGGGCGCTGCCCCACCTCGACCGGCACCTCGGGGGCTTCGCCCCCCGGCCCCGCCGCACCTGCCGCAGGGGCCTGCACGGCCGCGGGGGCGTCACCGGGGGTGGGCGTCGGGGCGTGGTCGGGGCCCGGCTCCCCCGGCCCCGTCAGGGGGGCCTCGGGGGCGTGGGGGCCTCGGCCCAGGGGGCGGCGGTGGGGGGTGGGGGGCATTGCGGTCCTGGGGTGCGGGGGCGGGGTGGGGCCCCGCGGCAGACTACCGGCGGAGCCGGTCAGCGGCCACGGAGGCGGCGGACCAGGATCGAGGCGTCGCCCCGCGACTCCAGGTCGGCCAGGACGACCGCCACGGCCTCGCGCACGATGCGGCCGCGGTCGACGGCCAGGCCGTGCTCGCCGCGCAGCACCAGGCGCGCGTGCTCCAGGTCCATGAGCTCCTCGGCGGAGACGTAGACCGTGATCTTCTCGTCGTGGCGCTCGCGCCCACTGGGGCGGCGGTTCGCCCCCCGCCCCTTCCGCCGCGGCGCGGCGGCTGCGGCTGCTGCTGCGGCACCGGCGGCCGCCGTGGCCGGGCCGGAACCTTCCTGCGGACGGCGCGGCGCGGCGACGGTCGGCTGCCTGGGCTGCTCAGCCTCCCGGCTGTGCTCCTCGGCCGGCGTCGCCTCCTGCGGCGGCACCGCGAGCTCCGCTCCGGCGGACGGCAGCTCGTCCGTCCCCCGTCGCGGCGAGGAGGCCTGCAGGGCCATCCCCCCGGTCGTACGGAACAGTTCTTCGGCTCCGGGCAGACTCACTCGGCGTGACACCGGGCGAGCACCTCCCTGGCGAGCTGGCGATACGCGGCGGCACCCACGGAGTTGGAGGCGTAGGTCGTGATGGGCTCACCGGCGACCGTGGTCTCCGGGAAGCGCACCGTACGCCCGATGACGGTGTGGTAGACGTGGTCGTCGAAGGCCTCGACCACGCGCGCGAGCACCTCACGGCTGTGCACCGTGCGGGAGTCGTACATCGTGGCGAGGATGCCGTCGAGTTCGAGCTCCGGGTTGAGGCGCTCCTGGACCTTCTCGATGGTCTCCGTCAGCAGGGCCACACCGCGCAGCGCGAAGAACTCGCATTCCAGCGGCACGATGACCTTGTGAGCGGCCGTCAGGGCGTTCACGGTCAGCAGGCCCAGCGAGGGCTGGCAGTCGATCACGATGTAGTCGTAGTCGTTCATCAGCGGCTTCAGCGCCCGCTGGAGCGTCGACTCGCGCGCGACCTCGCTGACCAACTGCACCTCGGCGGCGGAGAGGTCGATGTTGCTCGGCAGCAGGTCCATGTTGGGGACGGCCGTCTTGAGCAGCACCTCGTCGGCCGACATGCCCCGCTCCATGAGCAGGTTGTAGACCGTCAGGTCGAGTTCCATCGGGTTCACGCCGAGGCCGACCGAGAGGGCGCCCTGCGGGTCGAAGTCGACGAGCAGGACGCGGCGCCCGTACTCGGCGAGCGCGGCACCCAGGTTGATGGTCGACGTGGTCTTGCCGACGCCGCCCTTCTGGTTGCACATCGCGATGATCTTCGCCGGACCGTGGTCGGTCAGCGGGCCCGGGATCGGGAAGTACGGCAACGGCCGCCCGGTGGGGCCGATCCGCTCGCGCCGCTGTCTCGCGGCGTCGGGGGCGAGGGTGGCCGCGTACTCGGGGTCGGGTTCGTACTCGGCGTCGGGGTCAAAGAAGTGCCCCTCGGGCACCTCGTCGTAGTCGGCGAAACCGGTGGGCTCTCGGCCGCTCAGGTCGCCGGCCATGGAGTTCACGTCTAGGCCGTCCATGCTCTTCTGGGGCGTCGTCATGTGCTGGTGGTTCGCGAAGGTGCGTACTGCGACGGAGCCGACAGTTTCGAGCCCGGCGGCACCCTGGCTGCGCGCGGGCTCCCCTGCTTGACCACCCCCAGGAGCAAATGTCGACTCATTCACAAGTCGTCTTACCTCCTCGGACGTGACCAGGACACTTATCGATAGGTCAGCGTGGCACCATGCCGACGGTTGGCGACTCTATGGCGTGTCACCGCTCCGCAGCAACACAATCCGCCGGACCCAGCACGATGTGTCGGCAACCGAACACCACTCTGTCAAGGGCGTACGAGCCCTCACTGCGAAGTTTCGCGGGTGTGCGAAACGGTTAAAGGGTTACGTTCGAGGCGAGTTGAGCGCGTGAGGAGCCTCACCCCGCAACGCGTCCGGCCGGACCTTGGGGGCAAGGTCCGGCCGGATACGTGAGATTGACGTCAGTCGTTGACGGATTGTCGGCGACCGACGGGGCGCACCCCGCGGGGTCAGCCGAGGAGGGCGCTCAGCTCCACCGAGGCGAGGCCGTGGGCCTCGGCGACGGGGCCGTAAACGACCTGGCCGTCATGGGTGTTGAGGCCCTTGGCCAGGGCGGGGTCACGGCGCAGCGCCTCGACCCAGCCGAGGTTGGCGAGCTGCACGATGTAGGGCAGCGTGGCGTTGGTCAGCGCGTAGGTGGAGGTGTTCGGCACCGCGCCCGGCATGTTGGCGACGCAGTAGAAGACCGAGTTGTGGACCTGGAAGGTCGGCTCGGCGTGGGTGGTCGGACGGGAGTCCTCGAAGCAGCCGCCCTGGTCGATGGCAATGTCGACAAGGACACTTCCGGGCTTCATCTTGGCGACGAGCTCGTTGGTGACCAGCTTCGGGGCCTTCGCACCCGGGATCAGCACGGCGCCGATGACGAGGTCGGCCTCGACGACGGCCTTCTCCAGCTCGAAGGCGTTGGAGACGATCGTCTTGATCTTCGTGCCGAAGATCTTGTCGGCCTCGCGGAGCTTGTTGATGTCCTTGTCCAGCAGGGTCACGTGGAAGCCCATGCCGATGGCGATCTGCGCGGCGTTCCAGCCGGAGACGCCACCGCCGATGACCACGCACTCGCCGGCGTGGGTGCCGGGGACACCGCCGGGCAGGACGCCGCGGCCGCCGGCGGAGCGCATCAGGTGGTAGGCGCCGACCTGCGGGGCCAGCCGGCCCGCGACCTCGGACATCGGGGCGAGCAGCGGCAGCGCGCGGTTGGCGAGCTCGACGGTCTCGTACGCGATGGCGGTGGTGCCGGACTCCAGCAGGGCGTCCGTGCACTCGCGGGAGGCCGCCAGGTGCAGGTAGGTGAAGAGGGTCTGGTCCTTGCGGAGGCGGTGGTACTCCTCCGCGATCGGCTCCTTGACCTTCAGCAGCAGGTCGGCGGTGGCCCAGACCTCGTCGGCGGTGGCCAGGATCTCGGCGCCGGCGGCGACGTACTCGGCGTCGGTGATCGAGGAGCCGACACCGGCGTTCTGCTCGATGAAGACCTGGTGGCCGTTACGGACGAGCTCGTGCACACCGGCAGGGGTGATGGCCACCCGGAACTCGTTGTTCTTGACCTCGCGGGGGATGCCGACCTTCATCGTCGATCACGGTCCTTGGCTCAGGGGATTTTACGGTGCAATGCCATACATACCCGCTCACAAGAGTGCGCAACGGGATGCACCACGTGATGACGTGGCAGAGCCAGTTTAATGAAGGATTAACCCGTGTCTAGCCTTGCAAACAAATAATCTCAGTCGGATCCACTGCGGATTTCGTAGGCAACAGGGTCGGCCGGGGCCTCTGACAACAGGCGATCAGCCATCGTGCGGTGCAGCCGCGCCGCCGCCGGGTCGCCCAGCCGGTCCAGCGTGTCCGCCAGCCGCACCTGGAGCGCGGCCTGAAGCCGCAGGTCGCCGGCCCGCCGCGCCAGCTCGACGGCCTCGCGGCAGGTGTGCAGCGCCTCCTCCGGGCGGCCGGCGTACTCCTGCACCCGCGCCATTTCGCTCAACGCCCGCGCCTGTCCCGGGACATCGCCCGCCTTGCGGTGACCCGCCGCGGCCGCCCGCCAGCTGCGCAGCGCGTCGCCGTAGCGACCGGCGAGGGTGTGCACGTTGCCCAGCCGCCCGTACAGCCGCGTCTCGTCCGCCCGCTCGCCCCTCGCGAGCGCCTGGGACAGCGCCCGGCCGAACCAGTCGGCGGCGCGGTGGAAGTCCCCGAGCGCCTGGTGGGCACCCCCTACGGATTCCATCGCGCGGCCCGTGGCGTACGGATCACCGGCGGCCCGGCCGGCGTCCAGCGCGGCCCGGTAGCGCTCCAGCGCCTCCGTGGTCCGCCCGGTCTCGGCGTCGAGGTCGGCCAGGTTCAGCAGCGCCGCCGCCCGCTCGCGGTGCAGCGAGCGCCGCTCGGCCACGTCCAGGACCAGCCGGTGCAGCGGGTAGAGCTCGGGGGCGGCCTCCGCGGTGCCGCGGTGCTCGGCCAGCGCCCGGACCAGGGCGGCCACCAGCCGCCGGGCCAGGGTGTCCAGCTCGCCGTCGGCGACGGCCAGGTGCGCGGCGGCGGTCAGGGCGGGGAGCCTGCTGTCCAGCCAGGTGGCGGCGGCCCGGCGGTCGGCGAACCGCAGCGCCCGCGGCAGCCCCTCCAGCTTCTCGCGTACGGGCTCCCCACCGGCCTCGGCCATGGCCCGGCAGGAGTGCAGCAGCCGGACGGTCCGCTCCAGCATCCGGGCCCGGGCCAGCTGGACCTCGCTCGGGCGCTCCTTGGTCTCCAGCAGGCCGCGCACCAGCGGGGCCAGGCAGCCCGGCAGCAGGAAGAGCCCGTCGGCGGCCGGGCGCAGCAGGCCGAGCTGGGCGAAGTCCTCCAGGGTGGACTGGGCGGCGACGACCGAGCAGCCGGCGAGGGCCGAGGCGGTGTGCGAGTCGATCAGGCCGGTCGGGGCCAGCGGCAGCAGCCGCAGGGTGCGCTGGGCGGGCTGCGGCAGCGAGGCGTGGACGAGCTGGAAGGCCTTGGCGACGGTGCCGCCCGCCCCGGCGGGCATGTCGTGCAGCTGCTTGGCCAGGTCGACCAGGGAGGCCTTGGGGTGGGCGGCGAGCCAGCCGCCGGCCAGGGCGAGCGCGGCGGGCTGGCTGCCGCAGGCCTCGGCGAGGGCCTCGGCGGCCCGCGGGTCGGCGGCGATCCGGATGTCACCGGTGTGCCGGGTGAGCATCTGGACGGCCGAGGGGGTGTCCAGGCCGCCGAGGGTGCAGGGACGGACGTCGGGGATCCCGGTGAGCGGGCCCTCGGCGGTGACGACCACCAGGCAGTCGGGGTTGTCCGGCAGCAGGGCGTCCACCTGGAAGACGTCGGCGGCGTCGTCCAGCAGCAGGATCGCCGTACGGTCGGCGAGGGCCTCGCGCAGCGCGGCGCCGAGCTCGTCCTCGCCGGCGCCGGGCGGGGTGGCCCGGCCCAGGGAGCGGAGCAGGCCGCGCATCACGGCCTCGGTGTCGGCGGGCTCACCGCCGGGCATGGTCAGCCGGGCGCGCAGGACGCCGCCGGGGTACTCGGGCGCCACCTCGCGCACGAGTTCCTCGGCGAGCGCGGTGCGGCCGGAGCCGGGGCGCCCGGCGACGAGCAGGACGCGGGCGCGCGGCGCCTTGGCCTTGCGGCCGGAGAGGGTGTCGAGTCCGGTCCGTGCGATGTCCTCGCGCAGCTCCTTGAGCTCACGCCGCCGCCCGACGAAATCCGCCACGGATCCGCTCCTTTCCCAGCGTTCGGGAAAACAGAGCGTAATTCACTCTGTGCGACGAGCTGCGGGGAGCGCGGCGGACAGATCCCTCAATCGGATCAACACATCGTCACACTTTCACTCCCCGGCACCCGCCCCACCGCTGCACCGCGCGGGCGTCACGCCTCGTAGGGCCGCGCCGGCCACGGCGCCTGCGGCCCGCGCAGGGCGTCGAGCCCGCCGGGCGAGGCCAGCGCCGCGGACAGCGCGAGGACCCCGCTGACCAGCCCGGGATTGCCGAGCCGTCCCTCCAGTACGCCGCGGACCAGGTCGGCCAGCGGGACCCGGGCCAGCTCCATGTCCGCCTCCTCCTCGGACGCCGCGTAGCGCTCGCCCTCCACATCGGCGAGGTCGCGGGCCAGGAAGACCCGGACCGCCTCGTCCGAGCCGCCGGGCGAGGAGAAGAAGTCCACCAGCACCCGCCAGTCCCCGGCCTCGACGTGGGCCTCCTCGTACAGCTCGCGCTGGGCGGCCCGCAGCGGGTTCTCCCCCGGCACGTCCAGCAGTCCGGCGGGCAGCTCCCAGAGCTTGTGCCGGACCGGGTGCCGGTACTGCCGCAGGACCAGGACGCGGCCCTGCTCGTCCAGGGCGAGCACGCACACCGATCCCGGGTGCACCTGGTAGTCCCGGCGCGCGGTCGACCCGTCCGGCATCCGCACCCGGTCGGAGGCGACCGCCGTCTTCGCCCCCTCGAAGGGGCGCTCGGCGGAGACGACCTCCCAGGACTGCGACGTATCCCTGATGTCCATGACGGTGATGCCTCCTGCGAACGCGCGACAGCCGGGGTACGCGCTCGTACCCCGGCTGCCTACCGTATGCGCCGGCTGGACCTACTCGGCGGCCCGCATGCGCTCCACGGCCGCCTTCACCAGGCCCGCGAACAGCGGGTGCGGACGGGTCGGGCGGGAGCGGAGCTCCGGGTGCGCCTGGGTGGCCACCAGGTACGGGTGCACCTCGCGCGGGTACTCGACGTACTCGACGAGCTTGTTGTCCGGGGAGGTGCCGGAGAAGACGATGCCCGCCTTCTTCTCCAGCTCGCCGCGGTAGGCGTTGTTCACCTCGTAGCGGTGGCGGTGGCGCTCGTCCACGTACGCCTGGTCGCCGTAGACCTCGCGCACGATGGAACCCTCGGCCAGCTTCGCCGGGTACATGCCCAGGCGCATGGTGCCGCCCAGGTCGCCCGCGCCCTCGACGAAGGCGAGCTGCTCCTCCATGGTCGAGATGACCGGGTGCGGGGTGGAGGCGTCGAACTCGGTGGAGTTGGCCTCCGGGATCCCGGCGAGGTTGCGGGCCGCCTCGATGACCACGCACTGCAGGCCCAGGCACAGGCCCAGCAGCGGGACCTTGTTCTCACGGGCGTACGTGATGGCGCCGACCTTGCCGTCGACACCGCGGTCGCCGAAGCCGCCGGGCACGCAGATCGCGTCCACGTCGGAGAGCTGGGCGGCGGCGCCGGCCGGGGTCTTGCAGTCGTCCGAGGTCACCCACTTGATCTTGACGCGGGCGCGGTTGGCGAAACCGCCGGCGCGCAGCGCCTCGGTGACCGACAGGTAGGCGTCGGGCAGGTCGATGTACTTGCCGACGAGCGCGACGGTGACCTCGTGGTCGGGGTTGTGGACCCGGTCCAGCAGGTCCTCCCAGACGGTCCAGTCCACGTCGCGGAACGGCAGGTCGAGCTTGCGCACGACGTACGCGTCCAGGCCCTCGCTGTGCAGCACCTTGGGGATGTCGTAGATCGACTTGGCGTCGATCGCGGCGACCACGGCGGCCTCGTCCACGTCGCACATCAGCGAGATCTTGCGCTTGATGGAGGTCGGAACGTCCCGGTCGGCGCGCAGCACGATGGCGTCGGGCTGGATGCCGATGTTGCGCAGGGCGGCGACCGAGTGCTGGGTCGGCTTGGTCTTCAGCTCGCCCGAGGGGCCGATGTAGGGCAGCAGCGAGATGTGCACGACGAAGACGTTGTCCCGGCCGACCTCGTGGCGGACCTGGCGGACGGTCTCCAGGAACGGCAGCGACTCGATGTCGCCGACGGTGCCGCCCACCTCGGTGATCACGACGTCGACGTCGTCGGTCGCCATGCGCCGGATGCGGTGCTTGATCTCGTTGGTGATGTGCGGGATGACCTGGACGGTGTCGCCCAGGTACTCGCCGCGGCGCTCCTTGGCGATCACCGTCGAGTAGACCTGGCCGGTGGTGACGTTGGCCGAGCCGTCGAGGTCGACGTCGAGGAAGCGCTCGTAGTGGCCGATGTCCAGGTCGGTCTCGGCGCCGTCGTTGGTGACGAACACCTCGCCGTGCTGGAACGGGTTCATGGTGCCCGGGTCGACGTTCAGGTACGGGTCGAGCTTCTGCATGGTGACCCGCAGGCCGCGCGCCTTGAGCAGCGCACCCAGGCTGGAGGCCGTCAGGCCCTTGCCGAGGGACGAAGCGACACCCCCGGTGACGAAGATGTGCTTGGTCGTCATGGATTTGGGCGGCATCGCCAAGAGGGGGCTCCCGTGGTCGCGAGGTGAGGTGCGTCCGGCCGTCTCTCCCGTTTCCGGGGGTGCCGAAGCTGCGGTTTCGGGGCCGCTGATTCGCACAGGCGGACTCCCGGTCCACGGGGTACCAGCCTATCAGCGACCAGCGGGGTCCGCCTCCGGCCACGCCCGCGGCGGCGGCACGCGGCCCTGACCGGGGCGGCCGGGAGCGGCCCGTTCCGCTCCGCGCCACGCGCGGGCTCCCGCGGCCGCGCGCCGGGCTGTCGGCCATCCAGGTGGTGACCAGACCGTTGGTCACACCAATACTCGCCACTCTTTTGGCGGAGCCCCATTGTTCCAAGACTTAAGGAGATCACTAGGGTGCCGACATATCCTGCTCGGATATCGCTCCACATCGCCGCCCGAGCAGTCCGGCTCGTCCCCTGACGGCAGCACCCAGCCGTTCACGACATCCGGAGCTCGCGCGGGGGACCCTAGGACCGCGCACAACCGCGCAATGCAAGCGCCCTTCGGGGCGGACGTGGCCGTTCGACTGGAGATGCAACGTGTCCGGGCGCATCGAGGATTACGCACTGATCGGGGACATGCAGACCGCCGCACTGGTCTGCCGGGACGGCTCGGTGGACTGGTTGTGTCTGCCACGTTTCGACTCCCATGCCGTCTTCGCGGCGCTCCTCGGCACGGAGGAACACGGCTTCTGGCGGATCGGGCCGGCCTACGCGCCCGGCAGCGAGATCCCCCGGGCGACCAGCCGCCGCTACCTCGGCGACTCGCTGGTGCTGGAGTCGGAGTTCGAGACCCCGCGCGGCACCGTGCGCGTGATCGACTTCATGCCGCCCCGCGAGGACCACGCCCCCCAGCTGGTGCGCATCGTCGAGGGCGTCAGCGGCCGGGTGCCGATGCGGTCGGCCCTGCGCATGCGGTTCAGCTACGGCCGGGTGGTGCCCTGGGTGCACAAGGTCGACGGCCGCACCGTCGCCGTGGCCGGCCCCGACTCGGTCTGGCTGGACACCGACGCGCAGACGTACGGCAAGGACCTCACCACGTACGCCGACTTCACCGTCGGCCCCGGCGACCGGATCGCCTTCTGCATCAGCTGGCAGCCCTCGCACAAGGAGCCCCCGGAGACCCCGGACGCCGAGGCCGCGCTGGAGGCCACCACCGAGTTCTGGCGCGAGTGGGTCGAGCACTGCACCTACCACGGCCCGTACCGGGAGGCCGTGATCCGCTCGCTGATCACGCTCAAGGCGCTGACGTACGCCCCCACCGGCGGCATCGTCGCCGCGCCGACCACCTCGCTGCCGGAGGAGATCGGCGGGGTCCGCAACTGGGACTACCGCTACACCTGGCTGCGGGACGCTGCGATCACGCTCTCCTCGCTGCTGCGCACCGGCTACCGCGAGGAGGCCCGCGCCTGGCGCGAGTGGCTGCTGCGCGCGGTCGCCGGCGACCCCGAGAACCTGCAGATCATGTACGGCATCGCGGGCGAGCGCGAGCTCGGCGAGACCGAGCTGGACTGGCTGCCCGGCTACGAGAACAGCCAGCCGGTCCGGGTCGGCAACGGCGCCGCCCACCAGCTCCAGCTCGACGTCTACGGCGAGGTCACCGAGGCTCTGCACCTGGGCCACATGACGGGCCTGGCCCGCAGCGACTACGCCTCGCTGCTCCAGCTCAAGCTGATCCGCTACCTGGAGGCCCACTGGGACCAGCCCGACGAGGGCATCTGGGAGGTGCGCGGCCCGCGCCGGCACTTCGTGCACTCCAAGGTGATGGCCTGGGTGGCCGTGGACCGCACGATCAAGCTGATCGAGTCCGGGGACGCCGACGGCCCCCTGGAGCGGTGGCGGGAGCTGCGCGACGAGATCCACCGGGACGTCTGCGAGAAGGGCTACGACAAGGAGCGCAACACCTTCACCCAGTCCTACGGGTCGAAGGAGCTGGACGCCTCCTTGCTGCTGATCCCCCAGGTCGGCTTCCTGCCGCCGGACGACAAGCGGGTCATCGGCACGGTCGAGGCGATCCAGCGGGAGCTGTCCACCCCCGACGGGTTCATCCTGCGCTACCCGACGGCCGGTGAGGAGGCCGGTGTGGACGGCCTGGAGGGCGACGAGGGCGCGTTCCTGGCCTGCTCGTTCTGGATGGCCGACGACCTGGCGATGATCGGCCGGGTCGACGAGGCGCGGCGGCTGTTCGAGAAGCTGCTGTCGCTGCGCAACGACCTCGGGCTGCTCGCCGAGGAGTGGGACCCGCGGCTCCAGCGGCAGGTGGGCAACTTCCCGCAGGCCTTCAGCCACGTCCCCCTGATCGACACCGCTCTGCGGCTGACCGCGAGCGGGGCCTACGGCGGCTGACGGGCGGGGCCACCGCGGCTGACGGGCGGGGCGTACGGGGCCTGATTAGCCTGAGGGTATGGCTGGCTCGAAGGCGGGCGCGGCCCTGGCCGCGCTCCGCGAGGATCTGTCAGGCGACGTCTTCGCCCCCGGCGACGCGGGGTACGACGAGGCGAGGGTCGTCTTCAACGCCATGGTCGACCGCCGTCCGGCGGTCATCGCCCAGGTCGAGAGCGAGGCGGACGTGGTCACCGCCGTGCGCTTCGCCCGGGAGCTGGACCTGCCGATCGCCGTGCGCGGCGGCGGGCACAGCGTCTCCGGCTCGGCGCTCGGCGACGGCGCGCTGGTGGTGGACCTGCGCCGGATGCACGAGGTCACGGTCCGTCCCGCGTCCCGGGCCGTACGGGTCGGCGGCGGGGCCACGATGAGCCGTCTCGACCGCGCCTGCCAGCCGTACGAGCTGGCCACCACCGGAGGCCGGGTCTCCAGCACCGGGGTGGGCGGCTTCGTGCTGGGCGGCGGGTCGGGCTGGCTGGACCGCATGTGCGGCCTGGCCGTGGACAACCTGCTGGGCGTGGAGCTGGTCACCGCCGACGGCGAGCAGGTCACGGCCACCGCCGAGGACCGTCCCGAGCTGTTCTGGGCCCTGCACGGCGGCGGCGGGAACTTCGGCATCGCCACGTCCCTCACGCTGCGCCTGCACGCCCTGCCGCAGATGTCGATCGCGTTCCTGCTGTACCTGCCGGAGTACGGCCCGCAGGTGCTGCGCGCCTACCGCGACCTCATCGAGTCCGCCCCGCGCGAGGCGAGCGGCGCCGTGCTGTACCTGACCGGCCCGCCGGAGGAGTTCGTCCCGCCCGAGCTGGTCGGGCGGCTGCTGGCCGGGGCGCTGCTGACGTACGCCGGCCCCGAGGACCGGATGCGCAAGCTGGCCGAGCCGCTGCTGGCGGTCCCGCACGTGGTCGAGATGGTCACGCCGATCCCGTACGCGGACCTGCAGTGCATGATCGACGACCCGCCGGGGATGCGGAACTACTGGTCGGCGGAGTACCTGACCGGGGCGCCCGACGCCTTCGTGGACGCCTTCTGCGGCATGGCGGCCACGATGCCCGTGCCGAGCGGCACCCAGCACCTGGTGTGGCCGCAGGGCGGCGCGGTGGCCGAGGGCCCGGCCGACTACCCGGTGCCGTACCGGGACGCGCCGTGGGCGGTGCACCCGTTCGGCGTCTGGTCCGACCCGGCGGACGACGACCGGGTCCGCGGCTGGGTCAAGGACGTGCGGGCCGCCGTGGAGCCGTGGCGCACCGGCGCGGTCTACCTGAACTTCCTCGGGGACGAGGGCGCGGACCGGGTGGTCGCCGGGCTGGGCGCGGAGAACATGCGGCGGCTGGGCGAGGTGAAGCGGAGGTACGACCCGGACAACGTCTTCCGCTTCAACCACAACATCAAGCCGCTGTGAGCGGACGCCCGGCAGAGAGCTCCGCAGGGATCCCCGACGGCACCTTCGCGGGCACCTCCGCGGGCACCTCCGTAGCGGCCGGAACCGGCCGGGAGGTACCGTCCGGCGACATGGACAACCAGGGCGGGATCACCGTTCAACGAGCACTTGAGCTGCCCGGACTGCGCAGCGGACTGCCGGAGGTGGTGGCGTGCGCCGACCGGCTGGGGCGGACCGTGCGCTGGGTGCACGCCGGCGAGGTGCCGAACATCGCCTCCCTGCTCAAGGGCGGGGAGCTGCTGCTGACGACGGGCCTGGGACTGGGCACCCGGCCCGCCGAGCAGCGCGCGTTCGTCCGCCGGCTCGCCGACCGGGGCATCGCGGCGCTGGTGGTGGAGCTCGGCCCGCGGTTCACCCGGCTGCCGGCGACGCTCGTGGACACCGCGCGGGCGGCCGGGCTGCCGCTGGTGCAGCTGCACCGCGAGGTGCCGTTCGTGACGGTGACCGAGGAGGTCCACACCGAGATCGTCAACGGCCACTACGCGCTGCTGCAGCGGGCCGAGGAGGTGCACCGGCGGTGCACCGAGGCCCTGCTCGGCGGCGGGGGCGTCCCGCAGGTGCTGCGGATCCTGGCCGACTTCACGGCCAACCCGGTGTTCCTGGAGACCCCGGACGCCCAGCTGCTCTACGCCGCCGGCAGCAGCTCCGGCGACCCGGGCGCGGACCCGCTCCAGGTGTGGGAGGGGCTGCGCGGCCAGCGCGGGGAGGCCCCGCCGTCGAACGCCGTCGTGGTCGACGTGCCCGGCGGCGGACCGGGCACCGGCGCGGTGCGGGCCCGGCTGGTGCTGCTGGGGGTGTCGACCCCGCTGCTGCCGGTGCACCGGATGGCCGCCGAGCGCACGGCGGGCGTGCTCGCGGTGGTGCTGATGCAGGCCCGGCAGGAGGAGGAGCTCGCGGCGCGCGGGCGCGGCGACTTCCTGACCGACCTGGCGGAGGGCCGGATCTCGGCCGAGGACGCGCCGGCCCAGGCGCGGGTGCTGGGCTTCCGGCCGGGGGCCGGGCCGCTGCTGCCGGTGGTGATGCGGCTGGCGGCGGAGCTCGGCCCGGCGGGGAACTGGTCGGTGCTGGCCCGGGCGGTGTCGGAGGAGCTGTCGGCGGTGGGCGTGCCGGTGCTGCTGGGGGTCCGCCCGGTGGAGGGCAGGGTTCCGCTGCTGGTGGCGCTGCGGTCGGAAGGCGAGCGCACCGCGGTGGCCGACCGGGTGGCGGCGGCGCTGCGGGCGGGCGTGGAGCGGGCCGGGCTGGACCGGGCCGGGGCGCCGCCGGCCGTGGTGGTCGGCGTGGCTGGCGGCTGGACGGCGGCCTCCTCGGGGCTGCGGCACGCCGCCGAGACGGCCACCGCCGCCCACGGGCTGCCGCCCCGCCCCTGGTACGACGCCCGCCGGCTGGACATCGACCTGCTGCTGTGGCGGCTGCGCGAGCATCCGGACCTGGCGGCCTTCGTGGACCGGGCGATCGGCGCGCTGCGGGTGCACGACGCGACCTCGCGCCCGGCGCTGCTGCCCACGCTGGAGACGTACCTGGCGCACGCGGGACGCAAGGCGGAGACGGCCCGCGAACTGCACCTGAACCGCCAGACCCTGTACAACCGCCTGGCCCGCATCTCGGAGCTGCTGGGCACCGATCTGGACGACCCGGAGACGGTCCTGTCGCTGAGCCTGGCCCTGCGGGCCCGCCGGCACACGCAGAGCACGGCCTAGGGGCGCCGGCGGTCCAGCAGCTCGTCGTAGACCGACAGGACCTGGGCCACCGTGTCGTCCTCCGACGGCCAGGTGGCCGCCTGGGCACGGCCGGCCCGGGCCAGGGCCGCGCGGCGGGCCGGGTCGGCGATCAGGGAGGTCACCGCCCGCGCCAGGGCCTCGGCGTCGCCGTAGGGGACCAGGACGGCCGCGTCACCGACCAGCTCGGGCACCCCGCCGACCTTGGTCGCCACCAGCGCCACCCCGGCCCGCAGCGCCTCCTGCGCCAGCAGGGACCGGGCCTCCCAACGGCTCGGCAGCACCGCCACGTCGGCGGCGGCCAGCAGGTCCAGCACGTCCGTACGCCGCCCCAGCAGCCGCACCGGCAGGGCCTCGGCCTCGATCCGCCGGGCCAGCGCCGCCCGCAGGGCGCCCTCCCCGGCGATGACCAGCAGCGGCGCGGGATCCAGCGCCCGCCATGCCCGCGCGGCGTCCAGCAGCACGCCGTAGCCGCGGTGCGGCACGAGGCTGCCCACGGCGATCAGCAGCGGCCGGTCCAGCGCGCCCAGTTCGGCGCGGACCTTGCCCGGTTCGGCCCCGTGGGAGGAGACGGCGGCCATCGGCACGGTCACCGGCGCGAGCCGCGCGTCCCGGGCCCCGCGCAGCCGCGCCAGGTCCACCTGGTCCGAGGAGGTGCCCAGCACCACCGCGGCGGCCCGCGCCACCCGCCGCTCCAGCACCCGGGTCAGCCGCGCCAGCGGCCCGCCGGCGTCCGGCCCGCCGCCGTGCCAGGTCACCACCAGCGGCACCCGGAACCCGCTCAGCGCCAGGGCGGCCCGCATCCCGGCCTGCACCCCGTGCGCGTGCACCACGTCCGCGCCGGCGCACGCCGAGCGCAGGGAGCTCACCGCGGCCGGGGTGAACTGCGCCCCCGCGCCCGTGAAGTCGTACTCGCCCTCCGCCTCGACCGGCGCGCACACCGTCACCCGCACCCCGCGCGCGGCCAGTCCGCCGGCCAGGGACCGCACGTGGGCGCTGCTGCCCGCCCCGCCGGAGCCCCCGAGGACTTGGACGGTACGCATCGGCACCCGCCCGAACGGCGGGCCCGCAACCGGAACCGGTGTGCTGCTCACGGCCGGAGCTCCTGGGTGAGGGAGGCAGGGACGTCGCCCAGGATGCCAGCCCGTACGCGCGTTCCGAGACCATTCGGGTGCGGATCCCGGCCGGGATGACCCCGCGCGCCGTCAGCTATCACCCACACGGGCTACATGTCCGTCACCCCGGGGCACCCGGGGTGACGGACCTCAGCCGTCGGCGCGGGCCGCCGCGAGGAGCTCCTCCGCATGGGCGCGGGCCGTCTCGGAGTCCTCCTGGCCGGCCAGCATCCGCGACAGCTCGCGGACCCGGGCCTCGCCCTCCAGCACCGTGACACCGCTGCGCGTCACCGAGCCGTCGTTGGTCTTCTCCACCAGCAGCTGCCGGTCCGCGAACGCGGCCACCTGCGGCAGGTGCGTGACGACCACGACCTGCGCCGACTTGGCCAGCTTCGCCAGCCGCCGCCCGACCTCGACCGCCGCCTTGCCGCCGACGCCCGCGTCCACCTCGTCGAACAGGTACGTCGGAACCGGGTCCGAGCCCGCGAAGACGACCTCCACCGCGAGCATCACCCGGGACAGCTCACCGCCCGAGGCGCCCTTGGCGATCGGCCGGGGCTGGGCGCCGGGGTGCGGGGCGAGCAGCAGCTCGACCTCGTCCGCGCCGGTCGGCCCGTACAGGACCGGCCGGCCGCCGACCTCGACGCCCTCCCCGGAGGGGTCCTCGGTCTGCCGGATGTCGATGGTGACCCGCGCGTGCGGCATCGCCAGCGACGCCAGCTCCGCGGTCACGGCGGCGGCGAACCGCTCGGCCGCCTCCGTCCGGGCGTCGGTCAGGGCCTGGGCCAGTCCGGACAGTTCCGCCCGCAGCGCGTCCCGCTCGGCGGTCAGTTCGGTGATCCGCTCGTCGTCGCCGTCCAGCTCCAGCAGCCGGGCGGCACCCGTCTCGGCCCACCGCAGGACCGCGTCGACGCCCTCCTCGGCGGTGCCGTACTTGCGCACCAGCTGCAGCAGCGCCGCGCGCCGCTCCTCCACCGCGGCCAGCCGCAGCGGATCGGCGTCCAGGTCGTCGGCGTACCCGGCGAGCTCCCCGGCCACGTCCGCCAGCAGGATGCCCAGCTCCCCGATCCGCTCGGCGAGCGAGGCGAGCGCCGGGTCGTGCGCCCGTACGGCGTCCAGCGCCCGGTGCGCGCCCGCGACCAGGGTGCTGGCGTCGACGCCCTCGGGGTCCTCCGGATCGCCCGCGAGCGCGCGGTGCGCGAGCTGGGCGGCACCCGCCAGCGACTCGGCGTGGCCGAGCCGCTCGGCCTCGGCGGCGAGCTCGGCGTCCTCGCCGGCCCGCGGTTCCACGGCGGCGATCTCGTCCAGCCCGAAGCGCAGCAGGTCGGCCTCCTGGGCCCGTTCCCGGGCCCGGGTGGTGATCTCCTCCAGCTCGGCCGCCACGGCCCGCAGCCGCCGGTAGGCGGCCGCGTACTTCTCCAGCGGGACGGCGACCGCGTCGCCGGCGTACCGGTCCAGGGCCTGCCGCTGCCGGGCGGGCCGCAGCAGGCCCTGCTGGTCGGTCTGGCCGTGGACGGCGACCAGGTCGTCGGCGAGCTCACCCAGCAGCCCGACGGGCACCGAGCGGCCGCCGACGTGGGCGCGCGAGCGCCCCTCGGCGGAGACGGTGCGGCTGATCAGCAGCGCGCCGTCGTCCAGCTCGGCCCCGGCCTCCTCGGCCCGTACGGCGGCGGGGGCGTCCGGCCGCATCACGATGCGGCCCTCGACGACCGCCGCCTTGGACCCGATCCGTACCAGCGCCGGGTCGGCCCGGCCGCCGAGCAGCAGCCCGAGGCTGGTGACGACCATCGTCTTGCCCGCGCCGGTCTCGCCGGTCACCGCGGTGAATCCGGGCGACAGCTCGACCACCGCGTCGTCGATGACGCCCAGCGACCGTATCCGCATCTCCTCAAGCACGCTGAAGACCATACAGAGGTTTGGCACGTCGGATGTGACCTCGCCCCCTCACCCGCTGGTCGGCCACCTGCCCCGTCACCCTGACGGGGCAGGTGGCACGGGCCGCGCCCGTCAGTGCGGGGCGCCGCGCCAGCCGGACACCGGCAGCGCGAACTTCGCCACCAGCCGGTCGGTGAACACCGCGTGGTGCAGCCGCGCCAGCCGCACCGGCACGCTGCCGCGGCGGACCTCCACGCGGGCGCTCGGCGGCAGCTCCAGCGTGCGCCGCCCGTCGCACCACAGCACGCCGTGCGGGGTCCCGGTCTGGACCTCCACCGCCAGCACCGAGTCCGGCGAGGTCACCAGCGGCTTCGCGAACAGCGCGTGCGCGCTGATCGGGACCATCAGCAGCGCCTCCACCTCCGGCCAGACCACGGGGCCGCCGGCGGAGAACGCGTACGCCGTCGAGCCGGTCGGCGTCGCGCAGACGATCCCGTCGCAGCCGAAGCCCGTGACCGGCCGGCCGTCGATCTCCAGGACGACCTCGAGCATCCGCTCCGGGGACACCTTCTGCACGGCGGCCTCGTTGAGCGCCCAGTCCCGGTGGACGACGTCCCCGTTGGTCCGCACGATCACGTCGAGGGTCATCCGCTCCTCGACCTCGTAGTCCCGGGTGACCACCCGGTCCACGACCTTGTCCAGGTCGTCCCGCTCGGCCTCGGCGAGGAAGCCCACCCGTCCGAGGTTGACCCCGAGCATCGGCACCCCGGAGCCGCGCGCGAACTCCGCGCCGCGCAGCAGCGTGCCGTCGCCGCCGAGCACGATCAGCAGCTCGCAGCCGTCGAGCACGCCGGGCGTGGTCTCGGTGACCAGCTCCACCTCGGGCGGCAGCGGCAGGTTCACCGCCTCGTGCTTGAGTACCCGTACCCCCAGTCCGCTGCGCAGCAGACCCTGTACGACCAGCTCCGCGCTGCGGATGGCCGCCGGCCGTCCGGTGTGCGCGAGCAGGAAGACGGTCCGCCCCGTCACGGAACCCCCTGTTGAAGTTGTCACCGCGGCCCCTCCGCCACTGCACGGTCAACATCGGCCGGGTCGAGGGCCGGTGCCCCCGCCCGCAGCCACAGAAAGTACTCGACGTTCCCCGACGGGCCGGGCAGCGGACTCGCGGTCACCCCGAGCACGCCCAGCCCCAGCTCCCCCGCCTGCCGGGCGACCTCGCACACGGCCTGCGCGCGCAGCTCCGGGCTGCGCACCACGCCGCCGCTGCCCAGGCGCTCCTTGCCCACCTCGAACTGCGGCTTCACCATCAGCACCAGGTCCGCGTCCGGCGCCGTGCACCGCACCAGCGCGGGCAGCACCAGCCCGATGGAGATGAAGGACAGGTCACCGACGACGAGGTCGACGGGGATGCCGTCGATCTGCTCCAGGGTGAGCTCGCGCACGTTGGTGCGGTCCTTGACGGTGACCCGCTCGTCGCTCTGCAGCGACCACGCCAGCTGCCCGTAGCCGACGTCGACGGCCACCACGTGGGCCACCCCGGCGCGCAGCAGGACGTCGGTGAACCCGCCGGTGGAGGCGCCCGCGTCCAGCGCCCGCCGGCCCTCGACGCGCAGCCCCTGCGGGACGAAGGCGGCGAGCGCCCCGGCCAGCTTGTGCCCGCCGCGCGAGACGTAGTCGGGGTCGCTGTCGTCCTTGAGCACCACCAGGGCGGCGCTGGTCTCGACCTGGGTGGCCGCCTTGGTCGCGGTGGCCCCGCCGACGGTGACCCGGCCGGCGGCGATCAGCTGGCCCGCGTGCTCCCGCGAGCGCGCCATCTTGCGGCGGACGAGTTCGGCGTCCAGGCGGCGGCGTGCCACTCCAGCCACGTTCGGTTCAGCTCCTGTTGTCGTACGGACGAGGGGCGGGGGCGGCGTCCAGCGCGGTCAGCGCGTCACGCAGTCCCCTGTGAACATCCTCGTACACCTCGACATGTCCGTCCGCCGGGAGGTGGTCGGCGTCGGCCAGCCGCTCCAGCAGCGCGTCCACCCCGGCGTGGCCGGTGGGCATCCGTACGACGCCCAGCGGGGCCGGGCCGGCGGGCGCGTCGGCGCTCCCGTCGTCCTCGGGGACGGCGTGCGCCGGGGCGTCGGCCGCGGGGGCGCCGCCCGCCGGGGTCCCGTCGGCGGGGGCCGGGTCCGCCGGGTCCGCGTCCGCCGGGTCCCCGTCCGGGTTCACTTCGTCGGTCATGCCCCGACGCTACCCCCTGGGACTGCGGTACGGTCGTGATCACGATGGCGACCACCCAGGAGTGCCGCGCGGCGCTCGACAAGCTCTCCGACAATCTGGCCCGGGCCGGCGACGACGTGCGCGGCGCGGCCGCGCTCGACCGATCGCTCAGCTGCCACGTCACCGACCTCGACCGGACCTTCACCGGCCGGCTCGCGGGCGGCCGGATCCGGGTGGACGGCGTCCGTCCCGGCCCGCCCGCCACGAAGGCCCAGATCCGGCTGGCGATGACCGGCGACGACCTGGTGGCGCTGGTCGAGGGCGAGCTGAACTTCGCCAAGGCCTGGGCCACCGGCCGGGTCCGGCTGGAGGCGGGCGTGCGCGACCTGCTGCGCCTGCGCTCCCTGCTGTGACGGCCCCGCCGCTGCGACGCCCCGCCGCTCAGACCGCGGCGGCCGGCGCCGACGCCTTCGCCCGGGCCTGCCGGGTGGCCGGGACCACCAGCGGGGTGCCCGTCTCGGGGTCGTCGATGACCTGGCACTTCAGCCCGAAGACCCGCTCCACCAGCTCCGCCGTGACCACCTCGGCCGGCGGGCCCTCGGCCACCACCGTGCCGCCGCGCATCGCGATCAGGTGGGTGGCGTAGCGGGCGGCGTGGTTGAGGTCGTGCAGGACGGCGACCAGCGTGCGCCCCTGCTCCTCGTGCAGCTCCGCGCACAGGTCGAGCACGTCCAGCTGGTGCTGGATGTCCAGGTAGGTGGTGGGCTCGTCGAGCAGCAGCAGCGGGGTCTGCTGGGCCAGGGCCATCGCGATCCACACCCGCTGGCGCTGGCCGCCCGACAACTCGTCCACCGCCCGGTCGGCGAGTTCGGCGACCCCGGTGGAGGCCATCGACTCCGCCACGATCCGCTCGTCCTGCGCCGACCACTGCCGCAGCAGCCCCTGGTGCGGGTAGCGGCCGCGGGCGACCAGGTCGGCGACGGTGATGCCGTCGGGGGCGGTCGAGGACTGCGGCAGCAGGCCGAGGGTCCGCGCGACCTGCTTGGCCGGCAGCGAGCCGATGGCCTGCCCGTCCAGCAGGACCTGCCCGGCGGCCGGCTTCAGCATCCGCGACAGGGCCCGCAGCAGCGTCGACTTGCCGCACGCGTTGGGGCCGACGATCACCGTGAACGAGTGGTCGGGGATCTCCACCGACAGGTTCTCGGCGATGACCCGCTGCTCGTAGGCGAGGGTCACGTTCTGGGCGGTCAGCCGCTGCACGTCCGTACTCCTTGGGTTCATATGCGTCCTGCCTTGCGCTCGGTGACGAGCAGCCACAGCAGATAGACACCGCCGACCAGACCGGTCACCACACCCACCGGCAGCTGGTCCGAGCCGAAGGCCCGCTGCGAGGCCCAGTCGGAGACCAGCAGCAGCACGGCGCCCATCAGCGCGGCGGAGAGCAGGTTCGACCCGGGCGAGCGGGTCAGCCGCCGGGCCAGCTGGGGCGCGGCCAGGGCGACGAAGGTGATGGGGCCGGCCGCGGCGGCGGCCGCCGTGGTCAGCAGGACGGCCGCCAGCATGAGCAGGAAGCGGGTGCGCTCGACCCGCACCCCGAGGGCGTACGCGGCGTCGTCGCCCATCTCCATCATCCGCAGGGCCCGGCCCTGGGAGAGGACCAGCGGGAACAGCACGCCGCAGGTCACCAGCAGCGGCCACACCTGCGCCCAGTCCCGCCCGGCCAGCGAGCCGGTCAGCCAGACCAGGGCGCGGGTGGCCTCGACCACCTGGGCCTTGGTCAGCAGGTACTGGATCAGCGCCACCAGGACCGCGGACGCGCCGATGCCGACGAGGACCAGCCGGTAGCCGTGGATGCCCTGCTTGTACGCCAGCGCGTAGATGGCCAGGCCGGTCAGCAGCCCGCCCAGGACCGCGCCGAGGGCGACCTGGTTGGCGTCGCCCTTGAACAGGATGATGACCGCGAGGGCGCCGACCGCCGAGCCGTAGCCGAAGCCGAGCAGGTCGGGCGAGCCCAGCGGGTTGCGCGAGACGGCCTGGAAGACGCCGCCGGCCATGCCGAGGGCCGCGCCCACCAGCAGCGCGACCAGCACGCGCGGCAGCCGCAGGTCGTTGACGATGAAGTCGTTCGCCGGGGTGCCGTTGCCCAGCAGGGTCTGGACGACGTCCCAGGGGGCTATCTCGAAGTCGCCGGTGCCGACGAGGACCACGGCCGCCACGGCGGCGGCCGCGGCCAGCACCAGCCCGGCGGTCAGGGCGCGCGGCTCCACCCGCAGGGAGGTCCCGGCGGGGCCGCGCAGCACCCGGGTCGCGGGTCGGCCGGACGTCTCGGGGCGCCCGGGCCGGTCTGGGCCGCCGGGCCGCTCGGGGCCGCCGGCCGGGGAGTGGGCAGTCACGGTCACAGCTGAGCCATCCTCTTGCGGCGGACCAGGACGATGAAGACGGGCCCGCCGATCAGCGCGGTGACGATGCCGACCTGGAGCTCGGCGGGCCGGGTGACGACCCGGCCGAGGACGTCCGCGCCCAGCAGCAGGACCGGCGACAGGACGGCCGAGTAGGCCAGCACCCAGCGCATGTCGGGGCCGGTGAACACGCGCACCAGGTGCGGGATCATCAGGCCGATGAAGACGATCGGCCCGCAGGCGGCGGTGGCCGCGCCGCACAGCAGCGTGACGGCCACCATGGCGGTGACGCGGGTCCGGGTCAGATCCGCACCGAGCGCCCGCGCGGTGTCGTCGCCCATGGCCATGGCGTTCAGGGGCCGCCCCAGCAGCAGCGCGAGCACCGCGCCGACGGCGATGAACGGCGCCACCCGCACGGCGGTGTCCATGGTGGCCGAGGCCAGCGAACCCACCGTCCAGAAGCGCAGCTTGTCCAGCGCCTTGCTGTCCATCAGCTGGACCGCGTTGACGTAGCTGACCAGGGCGAAACTGGCCGCCGTACCGGCCAGGGCGAGCCGTACGGGCGTGGCCGCGCGGCTGCCGCCGAGGACGTAGACGAGCACCGAGACCAGCGCGGCTCCGGCGAACGCGTACCAGACGTACTCGGTCAGCGAGGACGCCCCGAGGAAGCTGATCGCCGACACCACGGCCGCCGCGGCACCGGCGTTGACGCCGAGGATGCCGGGCTCGGCCAGCGGGTTGCGGGTCAGCGCCTGCATGACCGCGCCCGACAGGCCGAGCGCCGCGCCCACCATCAGCCCGAGCAGCGTGCGCGGCACCCGCAGGTCGCGCACCACCACGTCGGACGGGGTGCCCGAGTAGCCGAACAGGCCGTGCCAGACCTGATCGAGCGGCATCTGCTTGGCGCCCACGGCGATGGACGCCACCGCGATCGCCGCCAGCACGCCCAGGGCGGCCAGCAACCCCGCGGTGCGCGCGGCGTTCCGCGGGCGGGTGGCGGCGACCGGCGCCGCGCTCTTTGAGGGAGGACTCTCGACCAACACGGAAGTTAGGTTAGCCTAGCCTCCGCCGATTCCGATCTCCCGGAGCACCCGAAGGCCCTGCTCACAGCCCCAGCCGCGCCAGCGCCTTCCCCGCGTCCAGCGTGCACGCCGCGTCCCCGGCGGCACTCCAGGCGGCGGCGCACAGCACCCGCAGTCCGTCCATCGGGTCGCCGTCGCCCTCGCCGCCCAGCTCCAGCTGCCCCTGCGCGGCCGACGCCGTCCAGCCCCCGCAGCGGAACACCCCGGCCTGCGCCGTCACTGCCGGCTGCGGAGTCAGCAGCCCCCGCAGGTCCCGGTCCACGTACGTCGGCCGGTGCCGCGGCTCGGCCCGCAGCAGCTGGGCGGCGTCCGTCACGCCGGTGAGCACCAGCAGCGAGTCGACCTCCCCGTTGAAGGCGCCCTCGATGTCGGTGTCCAGCCGGTCGCCGACCACCAGCGGCCGCTCCGCGCCCGTGCGCAGGATCGTCTCGCGGTGCATCGGCGGCAACGGCTTGCCCGCCACCTGCGGCTCGGCACCCGTGGCGATCCGTACGACCTCCACCGCCGCCCCGTTGCCCGGCGCGATGCCCCGCGCGCTCGGGATCGTCAGATCGGTGTTCGACGCGAACCACGGCAGCCCGCGCGCGACGGCGTAACTGGCCTCCGCGAACCGGCTCCACGGCAGCTCCGGGCCGCCGTACCCCTGCACCACCGCCGCCAGGTCCGGCTCGTCGGCCGAGTCCACCGGCACCAGGCCGCGCTCGCGCAGCGCCACCCGCAGCCCCTCGCCGCCGACCACCAGCACCTTCGCCCCGGCCGGCAACTGCTCGGCCATCAGCCGGGCCACCGCCTGCGCGGACGTGATCACATCGCCCGCCGCGGCCGGGACGCCCAGTTCGGTCAGGTGCTCGGCCACCGCGTCGGGCGTGCGCAGCGCGTTGTTGGTGACGTACGCCAGGTGCATCCCGTCGGCCCGGGCCGCCCCCAGCGACTCCACCGCGTGCGCGATCGCCTGACCGCCCGCGTACACCACCCCGTCGAGATCCAGCAGGGCGGTGTCGTACGCCTGGTGCAGGCTCCGCTCGCTCCCGGAGGGCATGGTCCTGCTGTGCCGACTCATCCTGTCCGCTCCTTCGATGATCTTGACAGATCTTGTCTCCCCCGATCATCCCGCATGGCGAGACGCACCTTACGATGCACCAATGACCACACCTGGCACCGAGGAACACGGACTTCGCCTGATCCCCTTCCGCGGGCTGCGCTACGTCCCCGAACGCGTCGGCAGCCTCGCCGCCGTCACCTCGCCGCCCTACGACGTGGTCGTACGCCCCGACGGACTCAACCACCTGGAGTCCGCCGACCCGCACAACATCGTCCGGCTGATCCTCCCCCAGGCCGACACCGCCGAAGCCCGGGGCGAGCAGGCCGCCCGCACCCTGGGCAGCTGGCTCGCCGAGGGCGTCCTGCGCGCCGACCCCGAACCCGCCCTGTACGTCTACGAACAACGCAAGGGCGACCTCCTCCAGCGCGGGATCATCGGTGCCCTCGCCCTGTCCCCCGCCGACGCCGGCGTCGTCCTCCCGCACGAGGACGTCATGCCCCACGTCGTCACCGACCGGGCCGGCCTGATGCGCGCCACCGGAGCCAACCTCGAACCGCTGCTGCTGACCTACGTCGGCGACGACCCGGCCCCCACCGCGGACACCGGCACCTCCGCCGTCGTGGAGGCCACCGCCGCGCGCACCCCGCTGCTGTCCACCACCACCGAGGACGGCGTCTGCCACCGCCTGTGGGCCGTCACCGACCCCGCCGAACTCGCCGTCGTGACGGCCGATCTCAGCCATCGTCAGGCCCTCATCGCCGACGGCCACCACCGCTGGGCGACGTACCTGCGCCTCCAGCAGGAACAGCGGGACCACCAGGAAGACCCCCAGGACCCCACCAGCTCCTGGGACTTCGGCCTCGTCCTCCTCGTGGACACCGTCCGCTACCCGCTCCAGGTCCGCGCCATCCACCGGATGCTGCGCCGCCTCCCGGTCGCCGACGCCCTGGCCGCCCTGGACGGCCACTTCCGCGTGCGCACGGTCGACGGCCCGCTCCCCGCCGCCCTGGAGGCCCTGGGGGCGGCCGCGGCCGAGGGCAACGCCTTCCTGCTCACCGGCGACGGCCGCTTCCACCTGGTCACCGACCCGGACCCGGCGCTGATCGACCGCACCGTACGGCACGACCGCCCCGAGGCCTGGCGCCGCCTGGACGCGACCGTGCTGCACGCGACCTTGCTGGAGGAGCTCTGGCACGTGCCGGACACCCCCGAGCAGATCACGTACATCCACGACACCGAGGCCACCATCGCCATGGCCGAGCGCCACGGCGGCACCGCGGTGCTGCTGCACCCGGTCCGCGAGGAGGTCGTCCGCGAGCTGGCCCGCCAGGGCGTCACCATGCCGCGCAAGTCCACCTCGTTCGGCCCGAAGCCGGCGACGGGACTCGTACTGCGCCGCATGGACTGAGCACCCAGGACGCCGAAGGGCGGCACCCCCACGGGGGTGCCGCCCTTCGTCCGTCACTTCTCAGGCACGACCGCCGGACTTGCGGTCGTCGTCCGAGTCCGCGTCCGCCTCGGCACGGTCGAGGGGCTCGTACTCCTCGTCGTCCTCGTCGTAGTACTCGGTCACGTCGCCGGCGGCCTCGGCCCGGGCCACCTCGGCCGGGTCCTGGTCATCGTCCTCGTCGTCCTCGAACTCGTCGGCGCCCAGGTCGCGGCCCTCGGCCGCGCTGTCGTCCTCGTCCTCGGAGTGCATCGCGTCCACGAACTCGACGCCGTCCATCTCGGCCAGCCGGTCCGAGGCGTCCGTGGCCCCGTCCTTGTCGGCCTCGACGGTCTTGGCGAACCACTCGCGCGCCTCGTCCTCACGGCCGGCGGCCAGCAGCGCGTCGGCGTAGGCGTACCGCAGCCGGGCCGTCCACGGCTGGACGGAGTGGGAGGCCAGCTCCGGGCTCTGCAGGGTCACGATGGCGGCGTCCAGCTGCCCCATGTCCCGGCGCGCACCGGCGGCCACCAGCCGCATCTCGACCTGGCCGGCCTTGTCGAGCTTCTGCACCTCGGGCTCGCCGGCCATCGCCAGCGCCCGCTCCGGACGGCCGAGGCCGCGCTCGCAGTCGGCCATGACGGGCCACAGCTCGACGGAACCGGTCATCCGGCGGGCGGCGCGGAACTCGGCCAGCGCCTCGCTGAACTTCTGGCTGGCGTACGCCGCGAACCCGGCGGCCTCACGCACGGCGGCGACCCGGGAGGCCAGCCGCAGGGCGATCCGCGAGTACGCGTACGCCTGCTCCGGCTCCTCGTCGATCAGCCGGGCCACCATGACCAGGTTCTTGGAGACCTCCTCGGCCAGGCCCTTGGGCAGGCTCATGAGCTCCTGGCGCACGTCGGCGTCGATCTCGTCGCCGGTGACGTCCTCGTCGATCGGCAGCCGCTTGACCGGCTCGCGGTCCCCGCGGTCCCGGAAGTCCCGGTCCCGCTCCTCACGGCCCCGGTACCCACCGCGGTCGTCACGGCCCCGGTACCCGCCGCGGTCGCCGCCGCGGTCGTCCCGGCCGCGGAACCCGCCACGGTCGCCGCCGCGGTCGTCACGGCCGCGGTAGCCGCCGCGCTCGCCACCCCGGTCGTCACGGCGGAAGCCGCCGCGGTCGTCGCGGCGGTCGCCGCGGTCACCGCGGTCGTCGCGGCGGAAGGGCGGGCGCTCGTCGCGGCGGTCGTCGCGGCGGAAGCCGCCACGGTCGTCGTCACGGCGCGGGTAGCTGGGCCGGTCGCCCCGGTCGTCGCGGCGCGGGTAGCTCGGCCGGTCACCGCGGTCGTCACGGCGGAACGAGGGCCGGTCGCCACGGTCGTCGCGGCGGAACGGCGGACGGTCGTCGCGGCGGTCGCCACGGTCGTCGCGGCGGAAGGGCGGGCGCTCGTCGCGGCGGTCGTCGCGGCGGAAGCCGCCACGGTCGTCGTCACGGCGCGGGTAGCTGGGACGCTCGCCCCGGTCGTCGCGGCGCGGGTAGCTCGGCCGGTCACCGCGGTCGCCGCGGTCGTCGCGGCGGAACGACGGACGGTCGTCACGGCGGAAGCCGCCACGGTCGTCACGGCGGTCGCCGCGGTCACCGCGGTCGTCACGGCGGAAGGACGGGCGCTCGTCGCGGCGGTCGTCGCGGCGGAACCCACCACGGTCGTCGTCACGGCGCGGGTAGCTCGGCCGGTCACCGCGGTCGCCGCGGTCGTCGCGGCGGAACGACGGACGGTCGTCACGGCGGAAGCCACCGCGGTCGTCGCGGCGGTCGCCGCGGTCGTCACGGCGGAAGGGCGGACGGTCGTCGCGGCGCTCGCCACCACGGTCGTCACGACGGAAGCCACCCCGGTCGTCACGGCCGCGGTAGCCCCCGCGGTCGTCGTCACGGCGCGGTCCGCCACGGTCGTCGTCGCGGCGGAAGGACGGGCGGTCGCCGGCCGGGCGGCCACCACGGTCGTCACGGCGGTAGCCGCCGCCACCGGGACGGCCGCCACGGTCGTCGCGGCGGTAGCCCCCGCGGTAGCCGCCCCTGTCACCACCGTCGTTGCGACGGGGCTCGCGCTCCGGACGATCGTCGGGAGAGTTGGACATGGGTGTGACTCCTGTCTTCGGGGTACCGCTAGTCATTCTCGCGCAACCAGCCCATGGCCGCGCTTCGGCGTAAAGAGGTGCAAAACAAAAAGGACCCTTGGTCCTCAGCGTGAACGCTGAGGACCAAGGGTCCTTTGAAAGATTGTTCGGCGGCGTCCTACTCTCCCACAGGGTCCCCCCTGCAGTACCATCGGCGCTGAAAGGCTTAGCTTCCGGGTTCGGAATGTAACCGGGCGTTTCCCTAACGCTATGACCACCGAAACCCTATCGGTTTCGAGCGAACAAGCACACTCTGTAGTTGTGTTCTGCTCAAACCAGCAACTGTTCGTTG